>DATKGE010000025.1:0-28897 GCA_035510955.1 Occallatibacter sp.
GTCTGTTTCAGTTGCAAGTCAACTTCATCCGCGATGGTCATGACATCCGTCAGCAGCAGGCTGAAATCCACCGTGTTCAGGTTCACCTGCAAGGTGTGGAACAAGCTCACCTGCAGCATGCGCGATTCCTCGATAATCATCGGAATGGAATAGCCCTGGGTGCGGCGAACCAGGCCGTGCTTCACGGCAGCCTCCGATGCCTGGTCTGTCCCCAGGCCCCGCGGCACCCGCAAGCGCTGAACAAGCTCCCGAATCAGCTGCGGCAGGTGTCCAGTGCGTTGCTCATCGCTCAGAGCGATGCGCGTCAGCTCCTTGTCGCGTTCAACGCGGTAGAGCCAATTGGCGATGGTGGCCTCAGCGTCACGCTCCAGGATTGAAGCCACGCGCTCCCGGTTTGTTTCGCGCCGCAACCCGCGCTTCGCCAGCCTCTCTCGTACCACCGCAACCAGATCTTCGGGGGGCATCGGCTTCACCAGGACTTCGTCCGCTTGCAACAGGATCGCGTCCATGGCCTCTTTCAAAGCGGGATACCCGGTAAAAAGCAAGGTAACCGCGTCCGGGTGCTTATGCCGCATGGTGCTGATTACCGTGAACCCGTCGCCTGCTCCGGGCATGTGCAAATCGGAGATCAGCGCATCGAACGGCTCCGTGTCGATGCGGTGAATAGCCTCTGAAACACTTGCCGCCGTCGTCACCTGAAACTTGCTGGCCTCCAGCACCTGTGTCAGCAAAACGCGCATCATCTCGTCATCGTCAACCAGCAGAATCTTTGCTTGCGCAGGCGTATCGGTCTCTGCTTGGGCTTCAAGCGCGGCTCCAGCGGACACAATTTCCATGCTCATTGCTCGAACCTACGTGAAGCTCTGCGCGAAAAACTGTTCACTATGACTCAGTCCGATTGACAGACGAATCAATTGAGTTACTAAGGCCTCGAACATTTGAGTCTTGACAGAGAAACGCTGCGCTAAACTCCCGCCCCTGCCGCGCTCTGGTTAGTGCGGCGGGGTCGACGTTCAGTCCAGCCACCGCATGCTGTTCAGCCAGGCCATGCTCACCGGCCGCAGCGGCGGCACCGGCAGAACAATGAAGCCCTCGCGCCAGTGGCCGTCTTCGCGCCGCGGCGGGGTGCCGACGATGCGTGTACAAGCGCTATTGCACTCTTCCAGAGCCAGCCCCGGCAGGCCGCCCACAATGGCCTGCAGCTGATCGTGGTTGGGCGGCCGGTTGGTGGTGATGGGGATAATCGAGCGCAAGGCGCCATAAGCCCGGGCCAGGTCGCTGACTTTGCTCCGCCGTTTGGCGGGCAGCGACTTCAGTCCCAGCGACTTCCAGGCGGCGTGCGGATAACTCTCCACCAGCACGCGGTCCTGGGGTGCGCCGGGTTGGGAAAGAGTGTCCAGGCGACGCCACCCACGCCGGCAAAGCGCGTCGTACACGTCAAGACAGAATTCGGCGAAGGCCCGGTAGGTGACCGGCTTGACCATGCCGGGCAGGCCGGTCTTGGCCGCAGTATTCAGTTGCCGCTCGCTCACCCTGGAGTGTTCCAGCCCGTTCGAGCCAGACTTCCAGGCCTGAGGGCCGTCCAGCATGATTACGCGGATGTTGCGTATGTTGCACAGGTGGTTGAGCTGTCCGGCCAGGATATTGGCGTCCACGGGGCCCGAATCGTCGCCGGGAGCCATGGAAGGGATGATCTCGCAGGCGATGGGCCCATCGGACGATTGATTTCGACCCGCACAGGCGAGCAGGGGCTGGAGCGGCAGACCGGCGCTTGAATTGGCGAGGTCTGAGGAACGCGAGTGATTGATGCGATCCAGCACCACAATGCCCAGATCGGACCAGTTGCGGTAGGCGAGATCGACTGACAGGATAGGCACGTTCTAACCCTACGATTGTGGCGCTGCTGAAGCAATCACTGAACAGCGCCACAATCCCGGCGTTTGCCTCAATTGAGACTGACAACCGAATCGGGACTTCGGGTGGTGGCCGATGAATCGACGCCTATTTCTGACCCGGCGAAGATTCTTCTCGATTCATTTTGAAGCGGTAGGTGAAGCCCACATAGGACAGGGTCAGCGGTGCGCCGTGGCTGTTGTCGCGCATCAGCTCTCCCGGCGAAAAGTGTCCGACGCCGGCGTTCAAGACGAGATAGTTGTGGAAGGCGTACTTCATCGACGCGTCAAAGCCGCGCCCGATATCGTCGGTGAGGAAGCCCCCGGCCGGCGGCTTCACGAACTCCACCGCGGCGCCGTTATAAATGCCGTCTTTGGTGGTCGCGGCGCGCAGGAAGTCCTGCTCAACGAGCACCGTCCAATGCTGTGCGGGCCTCAAGCTCAGGCGGGCGCGCGCCTCTTTGATATTTTGCCATCCGAACAGGTCGACCAGTCCAAACACATCGTGGTTGCTGGGATAGAGCTGGTCGAAAGTGCCGATCCGCTGCGGGTCGCGATGGGCGTTTCCCGTGGCGTAGTCGTACTCGCCCTGCAGGCGCGGAGACCATGGAATGGGCGCTGCCGTGTATCCGGCTCTGACGTAGCCTGCGCCGGCATGGATGGAATCGTTGGAATAACTGCCCCGTTGCAGCGCGCCCTCGGCGATGTAGTCGAACCCTCCGGGCACGTTGCCGGCGATCCGCATGCCCGGTGTCGCCTCGGTCTTGGTGCCGCGGATGCCCTGTTGGCTGGTCACCAGGGGAAGGGCGCGAATAAAGACATAAGGCTCGATGGTGGTGCGCGGCACCCACGTGTTGATTGAGCCGTAGGCTCCATGGAAAGTGAGCCCGCCGGCGTGGTTGTCGAATGCGGTGGGGAAGATGACCACTGCCGAGGCGGTGAACAGATCGATGCGATTCTTGTCCCCGAAGCGGGCATCGAAGCCGTCGAAGGTGCGGCTGATGTTGGTCCAGTCCTGAATACCTACCAGGCGCTCGTCGCCAAATTTCAGCTCCTGCCTGCCCGCGAAGATGGACACGGGTTTGAAGTGCAAGTTCAGGTAAGCCTGGCGAAGATCGAAGCTGTCGCGCATGTTGGCAGCCGTGAACTTGAGCGGGAGCCCGAGCGCGTGAACGTCGTGAAACTGGGCGTAGACGGTGAGCCAGTGCGTGGGGCGAAGCTCCAGTCCTCCGCGCGCCCGGGTCAATTCGTAGGCCTGTGCGTTTCCAGACAGGTAGTTAATGGAGGTCTGCGCCTCCGAGCGCGCCCGCAAATCCATATCCAGGGACATCCAGGAAGGCAGCTCGGAGACGGCGAGGGGCTGAACCTTGCCCGTGGGCTGAGGGTAGTCCCTGTACTGCGCCAATGCGTTGGAGGCGAGTGCGCAGACAAAAAGTGATACCAGGGCAACTGCTTTTGGCATGGCGCCGGTCCTTTCACGAGTGTGGGAGTCACGAGTACGGAAGTAACGAGTACAGGGGCTTTTCATTCCACCCCGCCGGGAAGCCGCGTTTCCAACGGCGGACCGTCGAGAGGGTTCCGTGGCGCTTTTCACGTGCGGCATGTGTCCTATCATCCGAAGGGGAAGTGGAATGCTCAATCATTGTGCCTTGCGATTCCGATTTGCGATTCAACCGAATGGTTGAGTCGGCAATTCTCAGGGACTGGGTGCGGGACGGCCGCTGACCGCGGATGAGATCGGCAAGGGGGCACCCGTCGCCTGGAATCGGGCTTTCCATCCCAGCGACGAAGACCTATCACCGGGGGCCCCGGTTTGCGGTATACTGATAGGAGCCTCAAGAGGGCAGGGATATACCTGTCTCACGGGCCATGCGACGGGGCAACCAATCCTGTCCAAAAACGAGAAGAAAATGCCCAAGTTGAAGACCCATACGGGCGCGGCCAAGCGTTTCAGCAAGACTGGCACCGGCAAAATCAAGCGGGGCCAGACGAAGACGCGGCACATCCTTACTTCGAAATCGCCAAAATCGAAGCGCAAGCTGGGCAAGACCCTGCTCGTTTCCGACGGCGACTACAAGAAGGTAGCGCGCATGATTCCCTACGCCTGATCGCTGTGCCCGGCTCCCACGGGAGTCGGCGCTTCCGGGCCCGCAGTCGAATCCGCCCCCAGTTCAAAACCGGGACGGACCGGGCCCCCGGCAGACCAGCTTAATGGACCGCCGAGAGATTGAGGCTTGATAAGAGCGAGTGAAGAGGTTTACCGCCCTCCCCAAATGAGGGCCTCCTGCCTCCAGCCGCGTAACCGACGCAACCAAAATGGAGAACACCCATGCCCCGCGTAAAGCGCAGTACCAAGAGGAACGACCGCCGGAAGAAGATTCTCGAGCGGGCAAGCGGCTACTTCCTTACCAAGTCCAAGCTCTACCAGGCAGCCCAGGAAGCCGTCGAGCGCGGCCTGAAGTTTGCCTACACCGGCCGCAAGCAGAAGAAGCGCCAGTTCCGCTCCCTGTGGATCGTGCGCATCTCCGCCGCCGCCAAGCTGAACGGCACCAACTACTCGCAGCTCATCAATGGATTGAAGAAGGCCGGCATCGAACTTGACCGCAAAATCCTCGCCGACATCGCCGTAAAGGACGCCGCCGGCTTCACCGACCTGGTCGGAAAAGCCAAGGCCGCCCTGGGAGCCGCCGAGAAGAAAGCCGCCGCTTAAGCCAGTTGCCGCTGGAAAACAGCAACGGCCCGGAACCCAACGGATTCCGGGCTGTTTTGCGTTTCGGCGCCTACTTCCTGCCCAGAAATTCCTCCACCGCCTTCTCCCACAAATCCGGCTGATCCACAAAGTTCATGTGCCCTGAATTTGGCAGGATCACCAGCTGTGACCCGCCAATGTTCGCGTGCATCTCCAGACTAAGCGATGGATCACACTCGTCGTGGTTCCCAGCAATGATCAGCGTAGGCACATGAATCGTGCTCAGCCGGTCCACATACTCCACCGACTTCAGATTCCCGTCGATCACGAACTCCCCGTGCTCGCCCCACATGGCGCGGTAGAGCTCCCAACTGGTGGTCGTGAGGCCGCCCAAGGGATCGTAGGTCGGGTCGGGCCGCGCTCCGTAGAGAAACGGGAAATACCCCGGTCCCCACGCCAGCGCCGCATATTCCGCCGGATAGCGGCCATGCTCCCACGCCTCGCCCTTGCCGAACAGGCCCGCAGTTTCCAACTCATTCAGGCGCTTCAGCTTGTCCGCAGGCATCTGCGCTTTTTCGCGGGCCAGCACTCCGTTCATTTGCCGCGTCGACGGGAAGGTACTGTTCAAAATCAGGTGCGTCAAATTCTGCTGGTATTTGAGCGCATAAGCCTGAGCCAGCACACCACCATAGCTGTGGCCGAGCAGCGAAATCTTGCCCAGCTTGAGAGCCTGGCGAACATCCTCGACGTCCTCCACCATGTTCTCGACCGTGTATTGGCTCGTGTCCTGCAGACGCTGCGACCGGCCCGACCCGCGTTCGTCAATGAAGATGAGCCGATGGGTCCGCGCCAGCGGAAGCAAGTAGGGCAGGAAGTAAGTATGGTCTGCACCCGGGCCGCCGTGGACGATCACCAGCGGCGAGCCTTTCCCGAAGGCCACATAGTAGATCAGAACTCCATGAGCATCGACAAAGCCATCTTGCTGCGGGTAGACCTCAGTTTGAGCGGACGCGAAGGAACAGCCGACGGTAAGCGAGATGGCAAAAGCCAGACGAAGAACCAGGCGCAGGAGTTTCATGGAAAGAAGCATACCGGAAGAATAAGCGGGGGGTGGTTTATCCTTCCTCTACACACATGATGAATGACGACATACCCAACCTGAGGGCATTTGATGATGCCGCGCTGGACAATGCATTCAGCGAAGTGGAACAAAAGGCCAAAAATGACGCAGCAGTCATCGACGGTCCCGAGGCAGTCGAGGCCTTTCGCTTGCGCTGGCTCGGCCGCAAGCAGGGCCTGCTCAAAGAGATTTCCAGCCGCTGGCTCAAAGCAGCACCGGTTGAGGCCAAGAAGCCTGTGGGCGAGCGTTTCAAGACCCTTCAGGCGCTGGTCGAGGGCCTGCTTGAGCAGTCTTCCGGGACAGGCCCAACCGACGCCGCCCTCGCCGCCGAGGCCATCGACATTACCCTGCCCGGCACCCGCCGTCTAACCGGCGCCGAGCACCCCATCACCCGCACGCTCAACGAAATCACCAGCGTCTTTGCCGCGCTCGGCTATTCGGTCGGCGTCGGCCCCGAGGTCGAAACCGACTTCTACAATTTCGAGAGCATGAATTTCCCGCCCGGCCATCCCGCGCGCGATACGCAGGACACGTTGGTCGTCGCCAATCAGGATCGCCGCCCCCTCCGCGATCGCCTCCTGCTGCGGACTCATACATCTCCAGTCCAGATGCGGACCATGGAGTCGCAGCCGCCCCCGGTGCGCATCATCATTCCCGGCAAGGTCCATCGCAACGACGCCGCCGACGCCACGCACTCGCCGATTTTTCATCAGGTCGAAGGTCTCTGCGTGGACTCCAACATCACCTTCAGCGATTTGAAAGGCACGCTCGATCATGCGATGAAAGCCCTCTTCGGCTCGTCTGTCAAAACGCGCTTCTTCCCCTCCTTCTTCCCCTTCACCGAACCCAGCGCCGACGTGCAGATCAGCTGTATCTTCTGCGGCGGCAAAGGCTGCCGTAAATGCAAGAACTCGGGCTGGATCGAACTGCTGGGTTGCGGCATGGTCGACCCTGCGGTCTTCGCCTTCGCTGCCGCGAAGCAGCCGGCATACGACCCGAAGAAGATCTCCGGCTTCGCCTTCGGCATGGGCGCAGAACGCATCGCCATGATGAAATATGGCATCAGCGAAATTGGACAATTCTATGCCGGAGACATGCGCTTCCTGGGGCAATTTGTTTAGCGAGTCAGCGCGCTCCGCGCCGGCAAGTCAGCGAGTCAGCGAAAATGAGCAGAACGAGGCACTATCGGGACTTGATCGCATGGCAAAAGGCCATGGACCTTGCCAGGCTGGCTTACGAACAAACGGAGACTTTTCCGAACTCTGAGACATTTGGTTTACGCATGCAGATTCGGCGATCGGCGGTGAGTATCGCAAGCCACATTGCAGAGGCACATGGAAGACTAAACGATACTGAAATGCGGAAGGGGCTCGGCTCGAGCCGAGCCGCACTCAATGAATTTGAAACGCAAGTCGAGCTGGCCAAGAGCCTTTCATTCTTTCAACCCGAAGCTGCCGACAGAGTGCTCGATCTTGCGTCGGAAGTAGGGAAACTGATCAATGGGCTGATCGGCGTTCTGGTCCAGGCGTAGCGCTGACTTGCCGTGGCGCGAAGCGCCGCTGACTCGCTGAGAGAGAAGACAAGAAATGAAGATACTCACCAAATGGCTCAGATCCTATCTGCCCGCACTGCCCGTCGACGACGCCATGCTCGCCGAAGACCTGACCCTGCGCGGCATCGCCGTCGAAGGCATCTACTCGCTCGGCGATGACGACGGCTCGCTCTACGAGATGGACATCACCACTAACCGCGTGGATGCCATGAACCACTACGGCATCGCGCGTGAAGCCGCCGCAATCTACAATCTGCACCTGCCGCCGCTTGACTTCCCGCTGCCCGCTCCGCGTCCTGCTGCATCGCCCTTTCCAGTGCGGATTGAAGCCGAGAACGAGTGCGGCCGCTTTACAGCGCGTGTGCTGCGCGGCATCACCATTGGCGATTCGCGCGACTGGTTCGAGGGCGCGGAGGTAGCCACGTACTTCGCTCTTCTTGAGCAGAAACGAATCTCAAACGCCGTCGACGCAACCAACTTTGCCTGGCTGGCGATGGGCCAGCCCACCCACGCTTTCGACCTGGACAAGATCGAAGGCGGAATCGTTGTCCGCCGCGCCCGCAAAGGCGAGCGGCTCAAAACTCTCGACGGCATCGACCGCACTCTCGACACCGAAGACCTGATCATCGCCGACCACGTCAAGCCGCTCGGCCTCGCCGGCGTCATGGGCGGCTGGGACACAATGATCACGCCGTCCACAACCAACGTGCTCTTAGAGGCGGCCTGGTTCGAGCCCCTGGCTGTACGCCGCACGGCCCGCCGTCACGGCCTTCACACCGATGCCAGCCATCGCTTCGAGCGCGGAGCGGACTTCCACGCGGGTCCCGTGGCGTCGGCGCTGGTGAGCAGCATTCTTTTAGCCAATGGCGGCTCGATTGAAGGCGACCTCGTCGATGTCCGCATCGCCGAATTTGAAGCGCGCACCGCCAATCGCAAGCCGGCACCCCTCGCGTTGAGCGTGGTCCGGCGCATCCTGGGCGCCACCCTGGATGCAGAAGGGATTACCGCAGCGACTGTCGAGAGCGTGTTGAAGGCGCTCGGGTGTGCGTTATCAAATCAGCGCGAGAGTCGCGCTGCGTGGCTCGTGACCCTCCCCAGTTGGCGCCTCGATCTCGACCGCGAAATCGACCTCATCGAAGAGATCGCGCGCGTCTACGGATACAACCGCTTTGCCAACACGCTCCCCGCATTTGGCGAGGGCGTGCGCGCCCTGCCCTGGGCCGAGAGTGAAGCCGCCGTCCGCCGCACTCTGCTCTCCGCGGGCTTCCATGAATCCATCGCCAGCACCTTCTGCTCGGCGGCCGAGGCCGCGCTCACCGCACCCCAGCCCGGCCTCACTGTCCCCCTGGGCAATCCGCTCAGCGAAGAAGCCGGCGTCCTGCGCCCTTCTCTGATTCCCGGCATGCTCGCTATGATCGCAGGCAATCTTCATCGCGACGTGAGCGACGTGTGCCTGTTCGAGCTTGGCACCGTCTTCAGCGGCTCGACGGAAAAAGTTGATGAGCGGCCGGCCGTGGCGTTTGGCGCCGCCGGCAGCCTGCCCGAGCAGAGCGCGGCGCACCCTCCGCGGCCCATCGATTTCCACGATATTAAGGGCGCGGTCGAGCAGTTGCTAGCGCAATTTCAGTCCCGCGCAGTATACTTCGACCACTTCCCCCCCGAATCTGGACTCACGCCGCAATGGCTGCATCCTTACCGCGCTGCGCGGGTCGCAGTCGAAGGCGTCACCGTGGGGTGGTTCGGACAACTGCATCCGCGCCAGGCCTCGGCGCGCAAGCTCAAGGCGCCTGTGTTCGTGGGCGAACTGTATTTGGACCGGCTCTACAAGCTGCCGTTGCGCAAGCCTCTGGCCAAGGATATTTCGCGCTTTCAACCGGTGCGGCGCGACTTCTCGCTGATCCTCGACCAGAGCATTGGCTGGGAAAAAATTGACCGCGCACTGGCCGGTCTGCAGATTCCCGAGTTGGTGGATTGGCGGGTGCGCGAAGTGTTTCGCGATGCGCGCTTGAATTCGCGTCCGGATGCGAAAATGAGCGCGCGGGAATATTCACTGCTCCTGGGCGCGACGTTTCAGGCTCCGGACCGCACGCTGCGCGAGGAAGAGCTGCAGAGCTTCCAAGCACGGGTGGTGGAGGCTGTTGGCAAAGCAGGCGCGCGGCTGCGCAGTTAGCCAATGAAACAGACCGATTGGCGCTATACTTGCACCGATGCAGGGTGAATGAGTGGAGGGAGTTCGATGTCGGAGTTTGCGTGGGATGGTAAAACTGCTCGCGGGGCGCAGTCTGAAGCTGCGTTGGAGACCGAGCATGAACTGCAATCGGAGCCCGAGTCGCATGAGCCAGATGCCAAGCCGGGATCGCTGACACTCAGCGCCAACGATTTTTCCGCGCTCGAAGAGCGAATTCTGCGCGCCGTGGATGTGGTGCGTCGGGAGCGCCAGGCGCGCATGTCGGCCGAGGAGCGCGCGGCCCGTGCGGAAGCGCAATTGCACGACCTGTCGCCGCAATTGGAGCAGTTGGAAAAGGAACTGAACGCACTCCGCACCGAACGGGACCAGGTCCGCGGACGCGTCGAGCGGCTGCTGGGACAACTGGATGCGTTGGAACTCTAGAAACCGATATTCCCCCGAGGAGGTCGAAAATGGCTCAAGGACAATTCGCCACGGCAGCCAATTATGTGAGTGTTGAAATCTACGATCAGGTCTATCACCTCTCCGGTCAGGACCCCGATCATATTCGCGAGCTCGCTGCACTGGTTGACGCCAGGATGCGCGCCGTATCCGCCCAAGGCCGCACCGTGGACTCTTTGCGCGTGGCCGTTCTGGCCGCGCTCAACCTGGCGGACGAACTGACCCAGGTCTCCAGCGCCCAGCCGGGCCACGCACGCGCGGTTAGCCTGCACGGCCTGCTGGATGAAGTGCTGGAAGAAGAGCGGAAGACCGGGTAGCGGACTCCGCCCTTCGCTTTCGCAGAGAAAACCGTTCGACCGTTCGATTTGAATCAGCGCTGGGGAAACCGTATGTTCGGTATTCATCGTCCTGTGTCAAACAGATCGATTCAATCTGCAACAATCCTGCTCGCATTTGGCTTCGCTCTCCCTGCCGCCGCTGCAATGCAGAGCGACGCGGGCGTGGTCGACGTCGTCAAGCCCGACCCACCCAAGCCCGAGCCGCCCCAAACTGACGGACCCAGGACAGGGGCGCCCCAGACCGGCTTAACCCAAACCGCAGCCAAGCCCGGCGAGCCCACCGACCCCAAGGCGCGCAAAACCTACGCCACCGCGCTGGACTGGGAGAAGCACAAGGACTACAACGAGGCTTTGGACAGCTTTCTCAAGTCCAACAAGCAGGACAGCGGCCACTGCCTGGATTGCCTGCGCCGCGCATACAACCTCTCCGTCAAACTGGACGCGCACAAGGAAACGGTAGCGATAGCGCGCGATTTGCTGCAGCTGGCCGAGAGCGATGCTGACAAGGGCAACATGCATTTCCGGCTGGCCATGGCCTTGCAGGGCCTGGGCATCAAGGATAAGAACAACCAGAGCTTTCAGGAAAGCAGCAACGAGTTCAAGACCGCGCTGCAACTGGATCCGAAGCTGACCACAGCACGATTCCACTGGGGCGTCACGCTGGCGCGTCTTCATCAGGACGATGCAGCGCACGCGCAGTTTTCCGCATTCCTCGAAGAAGACACCAGGAACCCCTCGCTGCATGAGCGCGCGGAGCGGTTTCTTGATCGCATCGATCTGGCGCGCGCAATCATGGCTCCGCCCTTCATGGCCACCACGCTGGACGGTCGGCAAATCTCCATGGACAGCCTTGCGGGCAAGGTGGTGCTGATCGATTTCTGGGCCACGTGGTGCGGCCCCTGCCGCGAGGCCTTGCCCCATATCCAGAAGATTGCGCGCAAGTTTGACGGCCAGCCGCTGGTGGTGCTCAGCATCAGTCTCGATAGCGACGAAGACAAGTGGAAAACCTTTGTAGCGAAGAACCAGATGACGTGGCTGCAGGTGCGCGACGGCGGCTTCAACGGCGCGGTGTCGAAGAGGTTCGGCGTCTCCGCGATTCCAGCGACATTCTCTATCGATGCCGATGGCGTGCTTGAAGACCAGCATGTTGGCGACGCGGACATCGAGGGCAAGCTGAAGAAGATGGTTGCGCGCGCGGCGGAGATGGGCAATCGCAAACCTGCGCCAGTCGCGGCGGAAGCTTCGCCTGTCAGCGAAAATTAACAATCGCGATGCGTCTGTTCAATTTGGGTCGGCGGTCATCGCAGGCAGGGCAAAAGAACGTAGCACACCGCACCCATCTCGCACAAGGCCTTGTAATTTTTCGCGCGGACCCATAGTATCCGCAATAGAAACCGGCCTGCAAAGCAGGTGGGTAGTCAACGCTGGTTGAACCAACATTCAATGAACAGGGGCTCGACTCGACAATCGGTTCCGTGTGCCGTGTCCGCCAGTCCGGAATGCCTAACGAACCGCGGAGAGCTCCACCGTCTTAGGACGGGTTCACCAGCGCATTACTCACGGCCCCGTGGGCCGGATTCTACCTTCCGCATGGCCTGAAGCAGTATCCTGACTCAGGTGCATCCAGTCCTCTTTCACATCGGCTTGTTGCTCATCCCGTCCTATGGCGCGTTGTCTGCGCTGGGCGTGTTACTGGCTCTCTTTCTTGCGCAACGCACCGCACGCATCGCGGGCGTGAACGCGGCGCAGGTGTGGAACCTGTGCGTGGTGGGATTGTTTGCCGCGCTTGCAGGTGAACGGCTTCTGCTCGTTGCGGTCAACTGGAGCGATTTGCGCCGCCATCCCGGATGGATGCTGGGGCTGGCCATGATTCATCATCCGCTGCTGGCCGGCGTGGGAGCGCTCGCGGGCGCAGGATCGGCCGCTTGGTATGCACGCTGGAAACGCATGCCGCTCGCTGCAACGGCCGACGCACTGGCCGCACCGTTGGCGCTCGGTTTGGCCTTTGAACAACTTGGCGCATTGACGGCCGGATCGGAATACGGAACAGAGACTACGGTGCGATGGGCAGTAACGTACAACGATGTGCTGGCCGCGCGCTGGAGCGGCACGCCGCTGGGCATTCCGCTCCATCCCGTGCAGGCTTACGCCGGACTGGCATTTCTGACGCTGTCTATTTTCCTTCTGGTGTGGCTGCCGGCGCAGCGACGGCAGGGCGACGTAGCCGGCCTGGGGCTCCTGGGAGCAGGCGTGGCCATTTATATCACCGAGTTGGGTAGGGACACGGAAGGCCGCGGCTCGCTGCTGAACGGCGCGCTGGATGGTCCGCAGGCAGCGGGAATTCTCTTTGTGCTGGCTGGAGCGTTTGTCCTGAAGGAACGCAAGCCATCGGTCGCACAAGTGGAGCGCGCGCGACTAGACAAACAAGCGGAGCGCAGGCCTTGAGCTGAACAAGTAGAGCGCATCGAACCCCGCGCAAAAAACGAGGCGAATCATGGCTAAGAAAGTTGACGCGAATCCTGGTACGGAGGGAGTCGGGGGTTTCAATCCCCGGACAAAACGACGCGAGTCAACCCGGGCTTTAACCCCGGAAGAGCACCGTTCACCTGACCGATCCGAAGCTCCGCTCCATCCCGCATCCGCTGAATTCGCCAATCCCCTAACCCAATCAATCGAAGTCCCCATCGAAGCAGCCGGCCAGCGCCTCGACCAGTTTCTCACTGCACATCTTGAAGGCGTGAGCCGCTCGCGCGTGCAGATGCTCATGGAGCAGGGCGATGTGCTGGTCAACGGCGAACGCGAAAAAGCCTCCATGAAACTGCGCGGCGGCGAGCGCATCATCGTCAGCGGTGAACCGCGCCCCGCGCCGCTCAGGGCCACAGCAGAAGACATTCCGCTCGACGTGGTCTACGAGGACGCCGACCTCGCAGTCGTCAACAAGCCGGCCGGAATGATGGTCCACGCAG
The DNA here is from genome assembly GCA_035510955.1 of Occallatibacter sp. Lineage (GTDB taxonomy): Bacteria > Acidobacteriota > Terriglobia > Terriglobales > Acidobacteriaceae > Telmatobacter. Next base: position 13,187 of record DATKGE010000025.1, read on the forward strand.
GTTCAGGCCAGAACGAGGACGCGCGCAGCAAAGGGACGCTGGTGAACGCGCTGCTCTACCGCTTCAAGAAGCTCTCGTCCAGCGGCGGCGATCTGCGCCCTGGAATCGTGCATCGGCTCGATAAGGACACAAGCGGCCTGATTGTCGTGGCCAAGAACGACCGCGCCCATGCGCAGCTGGGAGAAATGTTCTCCAGCCGCCTGATCAGGAAGACCTACATTGCACTGGTGCAGGGGACGGTCGAACGAGCCAAAGGTACCATCAACGCCGCCGTCGCCCGCGATCCGGTGCGCCGCACGCGCATGACCACGCAGCCCAATGACAACGCCCGCACCGCCGTCTCCCATTACGAAGTCGTTCGCCGCCTTTCCAACCGTTTTGGCAAGTTCACGCTGGTGCGGGTACGCATCGAGACCGGCCGCACGCATCAGATCCGCGTGCACATGGCTTCAATCGGGCACCCTGTCGTTGGAGACACCCTCTACGGCGGCGCAGGCCAATTGACTGACCAAGTGGCCGCACAGGCCGCGCAGTCCAAGGCAGCTCGGCGTAAAGCAGAACCGGAGCGGCTCAGGCTGGGCCGCAATTTCCTCCATGCCGCAAAGCTGGAATTCCCACATCCAAAGACAGGCAAGCTATTGCAACTGGAAGCGCCCCTGCCTGGGGAACTGGAGGACTTTCTGAGCCGCCTTGAAGCATATCCAACCGGCCCTGCCCGCGGTTAAGTTTCTCGATCGATTCAAGGTCTATGCGCCTGGCCGGGTGCGATTGCTAAAATGAGGAAGCTATGATCAAAAATCCACTCTCCTCCCCGGCGGCCTGCATCTGTCGCCGCGGATTCAGGGTACTCGGCCTGACGCTTGGGGCAGCATTGTCCGTAGTCACGGCGCAGGCGCAGCAACCTGCAACTCAGCCCGCAGCCCCGGCCCCGCAGACGCCGGCGACCGCCCCTGCAGCCGCGCACGCCCAGACGCCTGCGACCACGCCCGGCCAGGCGCAGACGGATGAGACTCCCACAGTCTTTCATCTCGGCGTTAATGAAGTCAGCCTCATCTTCACCGTCACTGACAAGCATGGGCACTACATTCCCAACCTGCTGCAGAGCGATTTTGCGCTGCTCGACGATCAGAAAGCGCCGGCCAAGGTCAACTCGTTTCACCAGCAGATCAATCTGCCGCTGCGCGTGGGCATCGTCATCGATGCCAGCACTTCGATCCGTTCCCGCTTTCAGTTCGAGCAGCAGTCGGCCACCGAGTTTCTGCTCGATGTTCTGAAGGCGCGCAGCGACCGCGCCTTCGTCATGGGCTTCGACGTCACCCCCACGGTTACGCAGGACTGGACCAACAACATAGACGCCCTCCAAACCGGCGTCAACCGGCTTCGCCCCGGCGGCGGCACCGCGCTGTTCGACGCCGTCTACACCGCCTGCCGCGACAAGCTGCTCGACGAGCGCGGCCAGGAGCCGGTGCGCAAGGCCATCGTGCTCATCTCCGACGGCGACGACAACCAGAGCCGCGTCCATCCCGACGAAGTTATCAAGGAGTGCGAGCGCGCGGAGACCATCGTCTACGCCATCAGCACCAACTGGACGCCCAGCCGCGGCAAGGGCGATCAGGTCCTCACGCAGATGGCCGAGTCAACTGGCGGCCGCGTCTTCTTCCCGCCCTCGGTTGAGGAGATGTCGAGCAGCTTCAAGGAAATTGAGGAAGAGCTGCGCAGCCAGTATGCGCTCACCTATACGCCGGCTGACTTCAAATACGACGGCTCCTTCCGAAGTATTTATCTCTATTGCAACGACCGCCGTTACCAGGCCCGCGCCAAGAAGGGCTACTTCGCGCCACGGCAGTAAGGCCTCGTTCAGTAAGAACTTCTCCATCGATTGCGGTTCCTGATCGCAAGCGCACACGACTTCACTGGCTACGGAAAAACCCCGTTTGGGCCGCGTCTTTTTGCCGGCCGTGCGCCGGCGTCGCCGACCCGCGGAGGCATGAAACCCTCACAGGCCGATTTCCCCGCTGACTTGCTGACTCGCCATGTCCGCAAAGCGGACGCTGACTCGCTGCAATCGCTCCAAGACTCCCCCGCTGCCGCCCCATCGGGCAATTGATTCATCCGCTGAGGAAGGCTCAATCACCTGGGAAACAATTTCTAGCCGGCGAGCCACTGCGCGTCGTTTATCAAGCCCGGGACTGTCGGCTCGAACCCTTCATCCGTGAGCTCAGCTCACCCCATCCTCCCATCTGCTGAAGTGGTCCATTCCAATTCAGGACAACGCTTCCCTTCCCAGTTCATTTTCGAATCATCGTTGGATTCTCTCCAACCCCGACTCTTCTATCCCCAGGAATGCGCGATGAAATGAAAGAAGGCGATTCCCATGAGATTTCCATTGCGATTGCACGCTCGGCCTGCGGCGCTCCTTTTCATGCGTCTGCCTGGACGGGGAGAGAACATGGGGAGCCATTGAAATCCGCGGGAAGACTGTGCGGACTGGGAGGAATGCGGTGATCCGGCAGGCCATATCGTGCGACATCTGCGCAACGGAAAAGAAGCAGACGAACCACTGGTTCGTGGCTTCAGAGCAGGGTGGAGAGTTGCGTGTCAGCGGATGGAGCTCGCGCAACCGGCTCCGTCCTGGAATGAAGCATCTTTGCGGACAAACCTGCCTGCACAAGCTGGTGGATGAATTCATGGCCCGGACGCTTACGATGCGTGCGCAGGCCGGCTCCGCAGAAGATATTGCCGCACAGCATCCGGTTGCCGACACCGACGCCAGCCTCACCTCCGAAGCGGCGTTTGCGGAAGTGGAATCCTCCGCGCGCCTGATCCCAGCGCCCGAGCCGGCGACAACCAGGCGGCCGCCGCTCCGTGCTCCCGCGGAGCTGGTTGCCATGCCCGGCCGGTTGACCATCGAAGAGACTCCGCCTTCGGTCGAGCCGCCCCGCTTTGCATCGCGCAACTGGCGTGCCGAAGCCTGGGACCGCGAGCGGGAACGCGAGTTGCGGGCCGTCGAGCACAGGCCGGATTTGAGCCCCCGCCGCCGCTCCGGTTCCTGAGAGGTTTCTGTGCAAGTGGGAGGATGCCGTGTGGATGGACGCTTTGCTGCTGGTAGTTTTGTTTTCGTTGTTGTCCTGGAGCGGAGGTCACGCGCGCCGCGTGCGCAATCCTCTTTCTAATCGGCGTGTATTGCCGCCTTGAGATTCGGACTTGAAGCCGTAAGCAGCGACAGCAGCCCAGCCTCATCGAGAACCGGCACTTTGAGCTCCACAGCCTTGTCAAGTTTTGAGCCGGCCTCTTCACCGGCCACAACGTAGCTGGTTTTCTTACTCACCGACCCCGCAGTCCTGCCGCCGGCGGCTTCAATGCGCCGCTTGGCCTCGTCGCGCGTAAGCGTGGGCAGCGTGCCGGTAAGCACAAACGTCAGTCCCGCCAGCTGTGCCGAGCGTTGTTTCTTCTCCGCTGTCATGTCCACGCCCGCATCCTTGAGGCTTTGCACCAGCGCTGCATTGGCAGGCTGCGAGAAAAATTCCAGGATTGCCTGCGAGATGCGCGGCCCAACTTCTTCCACGCGCTCAAGCTCTTCGGGCGTTGCAGCCTCCAATGCTTCAATCGAGCCAAACTCCTCCGCCAGCAACTCGGCAGTCCGTTCGCCAACGAAGCGAATGCCTAGGCCCATCAGCGCACGGGCCAGTCCTGCGCGCTTCGATCGCTGAATCTCCTCGATGAGCGCGCGCGCGGATTTTTCCGCAAAACGGTCGAGTGCAGCCAGTTGCTCTTCTGTCAGCGAGTAGAGATCGGACACTTCATGCACTAGCCCGCGGTCGAGCAGTTGCTGCACCACCGCTTCGCCCAGCCCTTCAATGTTCATCACCTCGCGGCGGCCAAAGTGCAGCAGGCTCTCGCGCAGCTTCGCTGGGCAGTTGACGTTGACGCAGCGGTAATCCACTTCTCCTTCGGCGCGGACCACTTCGCTGTGACACTCCGGACATTGCCTAGGAAAAATGAAAGCCGTTTGGCCGCGCGGATGGCCGGCATCGGAAATCACTTCCACAACTTTGGGAATCACATCACCGCCGCGCTCCACCTTCACCCAATCGCCGACGAGCAATCCCAGGCGTTCAATAAAATCCGCATTGTGCAGCGTGGCGCGGCTCACCGTGGTGCCGCCGATGAACACCGGCGCAAGCTCTGCCACCGGCGTAAGCTTGCCGGTTCGGCCCACCTGCACAGTGATTTCGCGTACCTGCGTCACGCCCGATTTGGCAGTGAATTTGTAGGCGATCGCCCAACGCGGTGCGCGCCCGGTGTAGCCCAGCCGTTGCTGCGTGGCGTGCGCATTCACCTTGAACACCACGCCGTCAATCTCATACCCCAGCGTGGCGCGCTCCGCCTCCGCCTGGTCGATGAAGGCAGTCATCTCCTCGACGGACGCAACCAGCTTGCGGTGCTTGTTCACGCGGAAGCCAAGAGCCGCCAGCGCATCAAGTGTCGCGCGTTGGCCCTGCGGCCAGTATTCACCCTCGACCAGCAGAAAATAAGCGTAGAAATCCAGTCGTCGATTGGCGACGATCTTAGCGTCCAGCGTTCGCAGCGTTCCAGCAGCGGCATTGCGCGGATTCACCGCCGGCGGCAGCCCCGCCTGCTCGCGTTCCTCATTCAATCGGAGAAAAGCCGCTTCCGGCATGACCGCCTCGCCGCGCACTTCAAATGCCTGCGGCAGGCGGAACTTTTCCAACGTCGCAGAGTGAATGGAAAGGGGTACACTGCGGATGGTGCGGATGTTGGAAGTAACGTCCTCGCCGGTCTGGCCGTCACCGCGCGTGATTGCGCGCACCAGGCGCGCGTCGCCATTCTCCGCCGCCTCATAGTGCAGGGCTACGCTGAGGCCGTCCATCTTGAGTTCGGCGGCGTACTCCACCGGCAACGAACCGGCCAGTTCGCGCACCCGCCGGTCCCAGGCGGCAAGCTCTTCGGCAGAGTAGGCGTTGTCCAGCGAAAGCATAAGCCGCGAATGGCGCACCTTCACGAAGCCTTCAGCCGGCTTGCCGCCCACCCGCTGGGTCGGTGAGTCCGCGGTCACCAGCTCAGGATGCGCTGCTTCAGTGCGTTTCAGTTCATTCATCAGCGCGTCGTACTCGGCATCGCTGATCTCCGGCGTATCGAGCACGTGGTACAAGTGCTCGTGGTGGCGCAATTTGGTGCGCAAATCCTCGATGCGCTTTGCTGCGGAAGATGAGTCAGGGTTGGCGGGCTCGCCCATGCGAAGAATTATAAGAGGCGTGCGCGCAGGGTAGTATGGTCTCCAGATCGATATGGAACCAGTGACGCACTTTCTGACCGGCGCCTGCATTGGCCGCGCGGGGTTGAACCGCAAGACAGCCTACGCCACGCTGACTGCCGTGCTGGCCGCCGAGGCCGCGGATATGGACGTATTGTGGTCGCTGCGCGGCCCCGTCGAAAGCCTCAAACATCACCGCGGCATCACGCACACCTTTATCGCCGTGCCCGCGGTCGCTGGCGTAATTGTCGGCCTAGTGGCGCTATTGCACGTTTGGCAGGAGTGGCGACGAAGGCGCAGGCTCGCGGCCATGAACCTGGAATCCGGTGCGCCCATCCCCGTGCGGCTTCAAGCCAAAACAATTCGCTGGGGCTGGCTCTACCTCACTGCGCTCATCGCCGCCTTGAGCCACTTGTTGCTCGACTGGACAAACAACTACGGCCTGCGCCCGTTCTTCCCCTTCAATCCGCGCTGGTATGCGGGCAGCTTCGTGTTCATTGCCGAGCCGGTGCTGTGGGCGCTCTTGCTGCTGGCGCTGATTGTGCCGGGACTGCTTGGCCTGATCGGCGGAGAGATCGGCGCCCGCCGTAATCCCTTTCGCGGACGCGGATGGGCCATCTTCGCGCTCGTCGGCATGGTCGCGGTGTGGGGCGGACGCTGGTCCGAGCACGCGCATGCTCTGGCGCTGGTCGACGGCGCGCAGATCGCATCCGCTCCGGTTGAGCGCATGGCCGCCGAGCCTTATCCCATCAACCCATTCCGCTGGCACGTGATTGTCGAGACGGTCGATTTCTACCAGACCGCCGAAGTCAATACGCGCACCGGCGAAATCGACAGCGACCCACAGCGCGACGTGCTCTATAAGCCGCCCGCCGACCCAGCCGTCGAAGCAGCCAAACAGACGCCGCTCGGCAAAGTCTATCTCGACTGGGGCACGTGGGCCGTCGTGCGCGATGTGGGCCAGGAGCCAATCCCAGGAATGGACCCGCCGCAACTGCCTCCCAATCGATCGTGGACGACGGTCGAGTTCTCCGACCTGCGCTTCGACTATTCCTATCTCGGCACTGCCCGAGCCACAGGCCGCAACCCGCTCGGCGCTGCGGTCTACATCGTCGACGGTCGAGACGATGCCGGCGAATTAATGAACGGGCGCGCGCAGCATTGAGCACCGCTTCCGCAATTGCCTGCACTATAAAAAGTGTCGGGACTTCATTGATGCTTTAAGGGACGCGTGCTGGGGCAACGCGAATCGGATAACCCGAATTGGACAATCAAGGAGAACGCGCATTGAACAAACAAATCTTTGATGCTGACCATGCAGCCGCCCCCAGGCGAGCAACCTCCAAGCAGAGCGGGAGAGCTCTCGCCACTGCTCTGGCCCTGCTCTGTTTGAGCCTGCCCTGCCCCATTCAGCTCGCGTCTCAATCGAAGCCATCGAAATCTGCACCGGCCCCAGCACCGGCTCCGTCTCCGATCCAGCCGCTGCTGGCGCGCCACTACCAGGACGGCGAGAAGATCGCCTACACCATCAGTTGCATCAATCAATCGCGCGCGAAGACCACCGAATATGAGGCCCGCGCCGAGGGTGTGGTGAGCAAGAACCCGTCCGGAGCCTTCGCGGAAAACTTCGCCTGGACCGATCTCTCGGTGAATGACGACCAGGTCCGCCTTTCCGCCGCCAGCCGCGCATTCCGCGAACCCTTGTCCCTCGCGCCAGGTTTCAAGCTCGCCATCCCCGACCTCGGCCAGGTGCAGTCCGGGCTGATTGGACCCATCGCGGACCTGCTTACCTTTTACGCCGACGTAAAGATTGCCATGAATCAGAAAGGTCTTGTGCACGCCGGCGATCACGCCTACGTCAGTTACGGCGCGCCGAACTCCTGGGCCGACGGAACCAAGGTTGTAGTTGGCCAGGATTCAATCGACTTTTCGGTGATCCTTCAATCCGTCGACCCGGCAACGCAGACCGCGACCTTGGTGGTTCGCCACGTTCCCCCGGAGCAGCCGCAGATCAAGCTTCCCGCTAGCTGGATGACCACCCCCGTAGGCGCCTCGAAAAATAACTGGGTCCAGGTGGAAAAAGGCTCCGACGGCAAGTACATTGCAGGAGTTGGCCAGGAAACATTTGACGTAAAAATCAAGCTTGCGCTGGCCACCGGCCAGATTTTATCGGCTACGATGGACAACCCGGTCGAAGTAACGGAGCGCGCATGCAACGATGCCGCGCTGACCGATTGCGGAAACCCGCAGCACTATACAATCCGGCGCCAGATCACGTTGCGCGCGGATACGCCGCCCGCCCAAAGCCCATCCAAATAGTGACGGGTTGGTCGAGGGTTCCAATGGCTGGCTGGGCCCTTTGCCCGGGATGAAAATATTTGTTTGTCTTGTGAAAGAATAAAGGTTGACCGCGCAGCGGCTGGCCCCCAGAATGGAGAGAGTATTCGTGCTTTTTGCGACCAATTTTTGAGCATTTTGTTCCCCCCCGGGAGTTTCTCCCGCATATCGAAAGAGATTGAGGATTCCATGGCTGCTTATCTGTTCATTTTGTTCGCCGTTTTGAGCCGGCTGTTTCTGGCGGCCACCCCTCATCCTGAGTGGTTCAACTTTACGGCGGTCGGGGGAATGCTGCTCTACTTCGGCGCGCGGCGGTCGTGGCGGGAAATGCTGGCTCCGCTGGCTGTGCTCATGGCCACCGACTACTTCCTCACTGTCTCCGTTTACCACTATCCCTTCCACTTGGTCAGCTACCTACCCACCTGGGCCTGGTACGTTGCTGCCATGGTGCTCGGTCAGATTCTGCTCAAGGCGAAGACCACGTTTGTGCGCGTAGCCGCCGGAGCGCTATTGGGGCCGACCTCGTTTTTCCTGTTGTCGAACTATGCGGTCTGGGCCGGCAGCGGCATGTATCCGCGCACGCTGGGCGGATTGAGCGCCTGCTTCGTGGCCGCGTTGCCGTTCTATCGCAACGACCTGATCTCGACAGCGTTGGTCGCCGCCGTGGCCTTCAGCGCCCCGGTCCTAATGCGGCGCCTCCAAGGGGCGCATGCCGCTAAAGCGGTTGCCAAGTAGCTTTGGCGGCTATCCATCCAGAACTGAACCTGTGCCACGAGTTCTCTGTGCCCCATCGTTGCGAGTTTTTTCGGTCGCAAGCGTGGGAAGCCACGGACCCCAACCGGGGTCTTAGCCTTCCATCAACTTCCCCGCCCGCTTCTTCCTGAACCACCACCAGGCAAACCCACCCACAGCCAGGACGCCCGCTGCGCCCACAACGGGCAGCGCGTGGCTCTTCATCACGTCCGCCGCGCGTGGCCCCAGCTTCAGCACCAGCAGCGACAGAGCCAGCCAGCGCACCATCCTGCCGCAAAACACGGCCAGCATGAACGGCACAACCCGCATCTCAAAGACCCCTGCCGCAAAGACAAACGCCTTCCACGGCGTCGGCGGCGGCAGCATGGAAGGAATCATCATGGCCAGGAACTCTTGGCGTTCGAAGCGTAACCGCATCCTTTCGAAACGCTCGCGGTTCACGCGTTTCAGCAGGAAGAGTTCCCCGCCCGCGCGTCCCAGCCCGTAGGGCAGCAGGCCACCGATCGACGAACCCACGGCAGCAGTCAGGCAATAAAGCCAGAAGCGGCCCTTGTCGTTCCAGACGGAGAGAGCCAGGAATGCGTCCATGGGGACGGGAAGGCTGGAGGAATCCAGAAGCGCCAGCGCGCCAATGCCCCAAATGCCGAATTTGGCCAGGAACGGGAGCAGAACCAGGTTCATCTTGGCCATGATTCGCGCAACAAACGACTTCAAACAGGGTCCCCTTCCGGGCGGTAATCCGTCTTAAGCTTTAGCTATCATTGTACGGGCCGCTGCAGTTGGGCACGGACTTGAGTTGAATGAGAGAATAGACAGGAAGGACTCGAAGCGGGGCCGCGGGGCGCGTGTGCGCCCAACCAGGCCCCCCGGAAGCGAATGCCCACCAGCGAAGTGCCAACCGATGTGAACGGGCCCACCGGGCAGCCGCCACCGGAGCCGGGTCAGGAGCCGGGCGAGGCCGTGTCTCCCGTGGTGCGCGGCTCGCGCTGGGTAGACTACGACACCCACGAGCTGCTGGAGATGATCGGCGAGCTCGAGGACGAGCGGCGCTGGGCGCGGTTGCGCGAGGGCGTTCTCTGGGCCGTCCTCTTCCATATCGTGCTGCTCTCGGCCATTACCTGGATTCCCAAATACATCTTCAAGGTGCCGCAGGTCATCGATCCCATTGACGCCATCAAGAACCGCAAGGATCTGGCGTACCTCGACCTGCCGCCCGATGCGATTCGCAATCTGCACTCCAAGCCGGTAGTCAAGCCTGTTCCGCCCAAACAGACCATTGTGGACAAGAAGACGATGGAAGCGCTGCATCGCGCCACCCCCCCAGCACCCACCCCTGAACCCACGCCTCCCGCGCCCGCCGCAGCCCAGCCTCCGGTCCCACCGCCCATTCCGCCCAACCAGCAGACCCAGTCGCAAGTGGAAGCGCCGCGCCCGGCGGCCGTGCCGGCACGTCCCAACTTCGCCATGAACTCGACCAACCCGGCAGACCAGCTGCGCGATGCCATGCGCGGAGCGTCGCACAATCCCGGCTCAGGCGATGTTGGCAACCTGGGCGGCAGCGGCCTGGCCCGTCATCCCGGCGCCGGCTCGGGCGGAGTGGAGATTCTATCCGACCAGCAAGGCGTCGATTTCAGCAGCTGGCTGCAGCGCTGGCACCGCGAGACGGAGAACACCTGGGACCCGCTTATTCCGGACGAAGTGAATCCGCCCATCCTGAAGTCGGGCATGGTAGCCATTCGATTCAAAGTAATGCCCAACGGGCGTCTGATGGACGGCAGTCTGCAGTTGGAAGGCCGCTCCGGCGATACGGCTCTGGATCGGGCTGCGTGGGGCGCGCTCACCGGCTCCAACTACCCGCCCCTGCCCAGGGATTTCCACGGCCCCTATCTCGAACTCCGCGCCTACTTCCTCTACAACATGCAAGTTCCGAAATAGGAGCGCAGGCTCCCGATCCGTCGCATTGCCCTCAATCTCTTACGCGTCTGCACCCGCGGGCAAAGCCGGCTCCGGGGGTTCGTCGTCCGGCGGGACGGACGGCCCGGCTCCGTGCTGCAGGTAGATTCCATCCTGGGCCAGCAGCGCATCGTAAACCGGTACGCGCCGCCAGTGCCGGGCCAGCGCGAAGGCGCTCATGTTGGCGATCATCAGCGGCAGCACCAGGCCATACCCGCCGGTCATCTCAAAGATAATGAGCACCGAAGTCATGGGAGCGCGAACGATGCCCGCAAAAACCGCGCCCATGCCCACCACCGCGAATGCGCCGATCGAATCCGCCGGGTGGTGGAATACGGTCACGTCCAGGTAGCCCACTGCGCCGCCCAGCATGGACCCCATGAACAGCGCCGGCGCAAAGATACCGCCCGCGCCGCCGCTCGAATAGGAACTGACCGTCGCCGCCAGTTTGAGCACGCAGAACACAACCATGGAAATCACCGTCATCTTACCCGTGAGAGCCAGGGTGAGAGTCTTGTACGGATCGCCAGCAATGCCGTTCAAGTGGAAGAGCGCCAGCGTCACCACAGCGAGGCCGCCCGTTGCCGCGCCACCAATGGCCGGCTGAACCCAGCGCGGCACCTTCTCGAGCCCCCGGAACCAGGCACGCAGGCCAAGCAGCGAATCCGTAAAAGCCACCGACACAATCGCCGCCAGCAGCCCCAGCAGCGCATACCAGATCAGCGAGGAAGCTTTGCCCAGCGTGTAGTTGGTGTTCACGTGAAACACGGGGTTGGCGCCAAGAATCGAGTGCTCGACGACGGCCGAGAGTGCAGCGGCCACAATCACCCCAGACAGCATCGTCTGATCCAGATCGCCAATCAGCTCTTCCAGCGTAAAGGTGACCGCGGCAATGGGCGCGTTGAAGGCTGCGGCAATCCCCGCCGCCATGCCCACTGAAGCCATGCGCCGCGTGTTCTTGGGGCTCAGCCGCGCCAGCCGCGCCAGCATGCTGCTTACGCCTGCGCACACCTGCACCGTCGGTCCCTCAAGCCCCAGTGATGCGCCGGAACCAATCTGGATGGCGCACAGGACGAACTTGCCGATCGTCTCCCGCACCGTCACGTATCCGGAGCGCAGCGTGTAGGCCACCTTCACCTGGGGAATGCCGCTGCCCGCCGCCGCGGGTGCAAAGTAGGTCAGGCCTACGCCGGCAACCGCGCCGCCGAATGTGGGACACAGAACCGTCCACCAGATCCAGCCATGGCCGGATGCCGCGTTGGCGCGATCGATCAACAGCGCTTCGAGCCCCATGATGCTCAGGTGGAAGGCCACCGCCGCCAGGCCGCAGACTCCGCCTGCCAGGATGGTGACAACCAGCAGCCGTTGCCGCTCCGTGGGCATGCGGCGCAGGAACCAGGCAAGGATTCTTGCATTAAGGTCCTGCAGACCAGCCCAGGAACTGGGCTCCGGCATTTCCTCGCTCTCCAAAGGCATCTCACTCTCAGTATAGAAGCAGAGTGAACCACCGTTCAGACCGCAAATCCACCCCGGCTTACGGCTTGGGCTCTGTGGCCTTCATAAACTCTGCCAGGTAGTCCTTCCACACTGCTGCCACAGTGTGCGTCCCATGGCCGCGCGTGGCGTCTGAGATTGGGATGAGAATGAAGCGGGCATGCGGCATGTGCTTGACCATCGTTTCGGCAATGCCCAGTTCCGGCGGGTTGGTGAAGTCGTCCGCCGAGTTGATCCACAACACCGGCGCAGTGATCTTTTCCAGATTCGGGCTGGGGTCGTAATTGCGGCTGGCGTTGACGTAAAAAATCAGGTCGTTGGCGTCAGTAGCAGCAACGCTGCGGGCCAGGTTCCGGTCCACATATTCCTCAGCGCGCTCGCGCGTAGGCGCCGCCTTCTGCATCTGTAAAGGGCTCGATCCCATGATGAAGATCATCTCGTTCGCAGTGCGCAGCCCTTCCGCCGGCTCGGTCTTGTATTCGCCTTCCATCCAAGCCGGGTCCTGTTTGATTGCCTCGATGGCCATGTAGCGCATCATCCGGTTGCGCCCCGCAATCTGCACCGGCAGGCAGGCAAACGGAGCCAGCGCATCGGAAAAGCCGGGATAGGTTTCACCCCACACAAACGACTGCATGCAGCCCATCGACGTGCCCAGAATCAGCCGCAGGTGATCGATCTTCATCGCGTCCAGCATCATCCGCTGGCTGCGCACCATGTCGTCGTAGTCGTAAGCCGGAAAATGCGCATGTAGCCCGTCGGAGGGCTTGGAGCTTTCGCCGTGGCCAATGTCATCGGGCAGGATCACGAAATACCTTGTGATGTCCAGCACAGCGCCTGGCCCGAACAGAACATTCGAGAATAGCGGATTCATCAGCGAGTGAGCATTGCCGCCGGTGCCGTGCAGCAGAAGCACGGCATTGTCCACATGCCCTGCGGCGTTGCGGTGCGGCGTGCCCAGGGTGATGTAATGCAGCTTGAGCTGCGGCAGCGTCTCGCCCGCGCCGAAACGGAATCCAGGCAGGACGACGGTCCCGTCCACCGTCGGCCAGGTTTGTGCTGTCGTTTGCGTGGCCGAATTCGGAGACGGAAGAGACATGGTCTGACCATTCCCGGCCCCGCAGCCAACCAGGGAAGCGGCAACCAGAATCTGCACACTGCGCAAGGACATTTTCAACCTCGTCGGGCGTCGCGATACGTGCTCCAACCAACCATCTCTTTTCACTCCGCTCATGTCAAGAAAATGCAAACGATGGTAGAGCCCAATTTGAAGGGAGCGAGCTTCAAGTTGAAGAGCACGTGCTTCGCAGGCTGCGGAAAAACTCACCGGGAGAGGCAAGAAGGGTCAGGGTATAACTTTAGTCGTGCCGAAGGCGGCCCAAAAAACAAGCGGGCTTCAGTCCCTGTGGGATTCCGTGGAGTTTTCGCTGAGCCACTTTTCTAGCAATCTCTCTGAATGCGCGCGGACTCCCCGTTTCCAGCTTTCCCCGCAATGCCCCTCCGCGTTAAAATTCTCCTGTACGCCATGTTCAGCCGCTCCGCAGTCCGAATCTCCTCGACGCCGGTCCTCAAGCGGTTTCGCCGTGGCCGCCCCGACCGTGGACGGCGCCCTTCGCGCTGAGTAATCTATTCCCGATGATTTGTGGTTTCTCGAAGGCCCTCCTTCGCCATGAACTGCGCCGGGTTACCCGCGCGCGGAATCCCCCCAATCCGGGGTTTCCGAGTTGGCAATTATTGCTCCATCCGCGAGTGCGCGGATAGAAAGGCATCTTTCCATGAATAGTTTTTCCAGCCGTGCTACCCTCACCTCCGGCAACAAGTCCTACACCATCTACCGGCTCCCCGCCCTCACCGAGAAAGGCTTCGACCTCAGCCGACTCCCCTTCAGCCTTAAGATTCTGCTTGAAAACCTGCTCCGCCGCGAGGATGGCGTCAACGTGACCGCCGCCGACATTTGCTTCCTCGCCAACTGGGACGCCAAAGCCGAGCCCAGCCGCGAAATCGCCTACATGCCCGCCCGTGTCCTCATGCAGGACTTCACCGGCGTGCCCGCAATCGTAGATCTCGGCGCCATGCGCGACGCCATCAAGACCCTTGGCGGCGATCCCAATCGCGTCAATCCTCTCATCCCCGCCGAGCTGGTCATCGACCATTCCGTCCAGGTGGACGAGTTCGGAGCCGCGGGCTCTCTTGCGGCCAATACATTGTTGGAATTTCAAAGAAACCGCGAGCGCTACGCCTTCCTCAAATGGGGCCAGACCGCCTTCCGCAACTTCTCCGCAGTCCCGCCCGGCATGGGCATCTGCCATCAGGTCAATCTCGAATACCTGGCCCGCGTCGTCTTCACCACCGAAATCGACGGCGAGCAACTAGCTTATCCCGACACGCTGGTCGGCACCGACTCCCACACCACCATGATCAACGGGCTCGGCGTCCTCGGCTGGGGCGTCGGCGGCATCGAGGCCGAAGCCGCCATGCTCGGCCAGCCCGTCTCCATGCTCGTTCCGCAGGTCGTCGGCTACAAACTCACCGGCAAACTCCGCGAAGGCGCAACCGCCACCGACCTGGTACTCACCGTGACCCAGGCTCTGCGCAAGCTTGGCGTAGTCGGCAAGTTCGTCGAGTTTTACGGACCCGGCATCGCAGCTCTGCCGCTCGCAGACCGCGCCACCATCAGCAACATGGCGCCCGAGTACGGCGCCACCTGCGGCATCTTTCCCGTCGACGCCGAGACGCTCCGTTATCTGCGCCTCACAGGCCGCAGCGAAGAGCAGATCGCCCTCGTCGAGGCCTACTACAAGGAGCAGGGACTCTTCCACACCACAGCCTCACCCGAGGCCGAATACACGCAGTCTTTGGAGCTGGACCTGAGTGCAGTCGAGCCCAGCGTTGCTGGACCGAAGCGTCCTCAAGACCGCGTCCTGTTGAAGGATGCCGCTGCCAGCTTTGCGCAGCAACTACCCACGCTGCTCTCCCCCACGGCCAAGCCACTCGGTTCGCGCACGGCCGCTCCATGGGAGCGCAAAGCCGTAACCGATACCGCCATCGCGGAGAAGGCTCCGCTGCACGTGACGACTACGGTAAAGGAACGTTTCAACGTCGATCCTGATAAGTACCTCGATCACGGCTCCGTAGTGATCGCAGCCATCACCAGCTGCACCAACACATCGAACCCCTCGGTCATGGTGGCCGCCGGCATCCTCGCCAAAAAGGCCGTCGAAAAGGGCCTAACCGTTCCGCCGTGGGTCAAGACCTCGCTGGCCCCGGGTTCGCGCGTTGTCACCGACTACTACACCAAGGCCGGCCTGCTTCCCTATCTTGAAAAGCTGCGCTTCAACGTCGTCGGCTACGGCTGCACCACTTGCATCGGCAACTCCGGCCCTCTGCCCGCCGACGTGTCAAAAAGTATCGACGAGCACGGCCTCGTCGCCGTCAGCGTGCTCAGCGGCAATCGAAACTTCGAGGGCCGCGTCAACGTAGATGTGCGCGCCAACTACCTCATGAGCCCGCCGCTGGTGGTCGCCTACGCCCTCGCCGGCAAAATCGGACACAACTTCGATACCGATCCGCTGGGCACTGACCAGGCCGGCAAGCCGGTCTACCTCAAGGACATCTGGCCCTCCCAGGCCGAGGTTGCCGAAGCCATCGAAAAAGGCCTCAGCAGCGAAAGCTTCCGCAAGGAATACGCAACCGTCTCGGACGGTGATGCAAGTTGGCAGGGACTCAGCTTCCCCACCGGGGACGTCTACCAATGGGAGCCCGACTCGACCTACATCCGCCAGGCGCCTTACTTCGACGGCATCACCAGCAAGCCCGCGCCTGTCACTGACATCGTCGGCGCACGCGTCCTTGCCGTTCTTGGCGATTCGGTAACCACCGACCACATCTCCCCGGCCGGTTCC
>DATKGE010000026.1:0-8257 GCA_035510955.1 Occallatibacter sp.
CCGCTCACGCTCGATCCCGGCCACATGGCGAACGACTCGGTGATCAGCATTCCCGTGTTGGCCTGCACATCGAGCAATTGCCAGAGCGTGCCCTTTTCCGTGTGGTCCGGGCACGCCGGGTAACCCGCGGCAGGCCGGATGCCGCGATACTTCTCATGGATAATGTCCTCGATGCTCAGGCCCTCCGCGCGGCCATAGCCCCACTCGTCGCGCACGCGCTTGTGCAGGCACTCGGCGAATGCTTCAGCCAGGCGATCGGCAATGGCCTCCGCCATGATCGCGTTGTAGTCGTCGTTCTGGGCGCGGAACCGGTCGCACAGATTCTTCAGGCCGATCCCGCTCGTAACGGCAAATGCGCCGATGTGATCGGGCAGCCCTGTTTGCTTCGGCGCAATGAAGTCGGCAAGCGACCGGCACGCCTCGCTGCCTTCTTTGTTCGCCTGCTGACGCAGGAAGTGGAAGCGCTCGAGCACCTTTGCGCGAGCGCCGTCGGTGTAGAGTTCCACATCGTCACCCACCGAATTCGATGGAAAGAAACCGTAGACGCCGCGCGCCGTAAGCAGCTTCTTCTCGATCATCGTATCGAGCAGCGCATTGGCTTCCGCAAAAATCTGGCGCGCCTGCGACCCCTGCCGCTCGTCGTCGAGAATGCGCGGATAAACGCCTTTCAGCTCCCAGGTGTGGAAGAACGGCGTCCAGTCAATGAATTCGCGCAGCGTCGCCACAGGAAAATCGTTGAGCACGTGCACGCCTGTAAATTCGGGCGCGGGCAGGTCTTCGGCACGCCACTCGATCGGAGTTCGCCTCTTGCGCGCCGCCTCAAGAGAAATCACCTGCTGGCGCGGTGCGGAATGCTGCTTGCGCAGCGCCTCGTAGCTGGCGCGATGCTTCGCCACAAACTCCGCTTTTCCCTCTTCGCTCAGAAGGCTGGTCGTCACCGGCACAGCACGGCTGGCGTCGAGCACATGAACCACCGGCTCGCTATAGTGTGGCGCAATCTTCACGGCAGTGTGAGCGCGGCTGGTGGTTGCGCCGCCAATCAGCAGCGGCAGTTTGAATCCCTGCCGCTCCATCTCGCGCGCTACATGCACCATCTCGTCGAGAGACGGCGTAATCAGCCCGCTGAGGCCGATCATGTCCGCTTTTTCGGCCTTGGCGCGTTCCAGAATTCTTTCGCAGGAGACCATCACTCCCAGGTCGATAACGTCGTAGTTATTGCAGGCCAGCACCACGCCGACAATGTTCTTGCCAATGTCGTGAACGTCGCCCTTCACCGTCGCCAGCAGAATCTTTCCCTGCGCCTTCACCACCTCGCCGGCCGCAACCATCGCTGCCTTTTCGGCTTCCATAAACGGCGTCAGATGCGCCACGGCCTTCTTCATCACGCGGGCCGACTTCACCACCTGCGGCAGGAACATCTTGCCGGCGCCGAAGAGATCGCCCACCACGCTCATCCCGTCCATCAGCGGGCCTTCGATGACCAGAAGCGGGCGGCCCAGCTTCACGCGCGCTTCCTCGGCATCGATTTCGATGAATGCGTCAATCCCCTTTACCAGCGCGTGCGAAAGCCGTTCTTCCACCGTGCCGTTGCGCCATTCTTCTGCCTTCTTTTCGCTCACCGCCGCGCCCGCGCCTTTGAGCGTTTCGCCAAAATCCACCAGGCGCTCGGTCGCATCGGGACGCCGGTTGAGCAGCACATCCTCGACCAGCACCTTCAACTCCGGATCAATCTCTTCGTACACCTCGAGCATGCCGGCATTCACAATGCCCATGTCCATGCCCGCCGCGATGGCGTGATAAAGAAACGCCGAATGCATTGCCTCGCGCACCTTGTTGTTGCCGCGAAAGCTGAACGAAATGTTGGAGACGCCGCCGCTCACTTTCGCGTGCAGCAGGTTGGCCTTGATCCAGCGCGTCGCGTTGATGTAGTCAACTGCGTAGTTATTGTGCTCCTCCATGCCGGTGGCAACGGTCAGGATGTTGGGGTCGAAGATAATGTCTTCGGGCGGAAACCCAACCTCGTCCACAAGAATTCTGTAGGCGCGTTCGCAGATGCGGATCTTCTCGTCGTAAGTGGCCGCCTGGCCCTTTTCGTCGAAGGCCATCACCACCGCCGCCGCTCCATATTTCAAGACAGCCGCGGCGTGCGAGCGAAATTTTTCTTCGCCTTCCTTCAGCGAGATCGAGTTCACAATGCCTTTGCCCTGCAGGCATTTGAGCCCGGCCTCGATCACTTCCCATTTCGAGGAGTCCACCATGAACGGGACCTTGGCCACTTCCGGCTCGCTGGCCAGCAACTGGAGAAAGCGCGTCATGGCCGCGACGCCGTCGACCATCCCTTCGTCCATGCATATGTCGATGACGTTGGCGCCATTCTCCACTTGCTGCCGCGCCACGCTCACTGCTTCCTCGAATTTGCCTTCCTTGACCAGTCTCGCGAACTTCGGCGAACCGGCCACATTGGTCCGCTCGCCGATCATGATGTACACGCCGCGCTGCTGTGTGAATGGCTGCGATCCCGATAAGCGAAGAGGCTTCGGCTCTACTATCTTGCTCACGCTTTCTTGCTCGCTCATGCTCTGCTCTCGCTCTGCAGAGCGTAGGACTCGTCACCACGAGCCGCCCCAAACTTTCGAGGCGGCTGTCCCTCAAGCGCTTTGGCAATGGCGGCGATGTGTTCGGGCGTATTGCCGCAGCAGCCACCGGCAATATTGATCAGACCGCCCTGCGCAAACTCGCCCAGATAACGAGCCATGTCCGGCGGCCCCAGGTCGAATCCGGTTTCCGAAAGTGGATTCGGCAATCCGGCGTTCGGGTAGCAAGAGATGGCCACGTCCGCTTTCTCTGAAAGTTCTTCAAGGAACGGATACATCAGGTCGGGACCCAGAGAACAGTTCAATCCCACCGACAGCGGCTTCACGTGCTTCACCGCATTCCAGAAGGCCTCGGTCGTTTGCGCGGAGATCATCGTCTCGCCGCCACGGCCCACCGCCGCCGAAATCATCACCGGCAATTCCCTCTTGGTCGCCGCAAGGCCGTCCTCGTCGAACACCTCGCGGATGGCCACCAGCGCAGCCTTTGCGTTCAGCGAGTCGAAGATAGTTTCCACCAGCAGCAAGTCTGCGCCGCCTGCGATCAGCGCGCGCACCTGCAGCGCATAGGCAGCCTTCACCTGGTCGAAGGTGACCACGCGAAACCCCGCATCGTCGGCGTCGGGCGAGTTCGAAAGAGACACAGTCAATGGCCCAATCGCCCCAGCCACAAATCGCGGCCGTCCCGTTTCGTTCGCCACGCGATCGGCCCACTCCCTGCACTGCCGCGCCGATTGCTCGTTGATCTCCCAAGCCAGGTCGTTCAAAAACTTATCGTCAATGATCTTCTGATAGAACGCGGGATCCTTCCGGCCGCCGTGCTCGCGTGGATCGTCCACAAAGAATTCGCTCTGCGTGATGCTGGTGGCGCCAAAGGTGTTTGTCTCAATAATGTCCGCTCCAGCCTCAAGAAACCGCCGATGAATGTCGCAGATCATCTGCGGCTGCGTCAGCGAGAAGAGATCGCCGTTGTTCTTCAGGTCCTTCGTCGCGCTTTTGAACCGCTCCCCGCGCATGTCCGCCTCGGTCATGCCGTAGGTGCGGATAGTGGTGCCCATCGCTCCATCGATGATGGCGATGCGGCTCTCAAGGATTTTTTGCAAAGGGTGTTCGCGGGCAGTTGTCATGGCTTCCTGGTGGCCTGTTTAGGGCAGCTCGAACGGCATTGTCGAATTACCCCCGGTCATCGCTGTGTGACGTCGATCCAGGGGCAGGGCGTAAGCAAAGGTCGGCGCTTGGAGGACCCTCACCAGGCCAAAGCCGCCTGGCCGGGACGCGCCCCACGCATTCGCCCGCACATTCGCTTGAACTCGGCCAGATTCGACACCGTGGCACCCCTCCTACCATTATAGCGATAGCGCAAAACTGACTCGTTTCAGCGGTCGCTTAGGTCCGGCGCATCGGCGCCAGCCCCGCGAAATCAATCCCGCACTTGGTCATTCCCGGAAAATCTGTAAAGATATAACTGCTATGACAGTCTCCGCTCCTTCTCAAGTCTTCGCCGATCGAATTGGCCGCATTGAAGTTTCCGCAACCATGGCTGTGGCCGCCGAGGCCGCAAAGCTCCGCGCCCAGGGCGCAAACCTGGTGGATTTCGGCGCCGGCGAGCCCCATTTCCCCACCCCGCGCCACATCAAGGACGCGGCCATCGCCGCCATTGAAGCCAACTTCACCCGCTACACCGTCGTGCCCGGCATTCCCGACGTCCGCAAGGCCATCATCGAGCGCCACGCGTGCGATTTCGGCTCCGACTACGGCCTCGACGAAGCCATCTTCACCACCGGCGGCAAGCTGGCCCTGTTCAACACCATCCAGGTACTGGTCGATCACGGCGACGAAGTCATCCTCCCCGTCCCTTACTGGGTCAGCTTCAAAGACATCATCCAGTACGCCGGCGGCAAGGTCGTCTTGCTTGAAACCAGCGAGGCAGAAAGCTTCCGCATCACGGCTGACGCGATAGAGAAAGCCATCACGCCGCGCACCAAGGCCATCATCCTCAACTCGCCATCCAACCCCGCCGGCTCCGTCGTCTCCGCCGAAGATCTGGAGCGCATCGTCCATCTCGCCCACGACCGAGGCATCTTCCTGCTGCTCGACGAGTGCTACGTCTATCTCAACTACTCCGGCAAGCCGGTCTCCGGCGGCTCGTTCACCTGGGCCAAGGAGCACCTGGTCATTCTCGGCTCGCTCTCCAAAACCTATTCCATGACCGGCTGGCGCGCCGGCTACGCGCTGGCCTCCAAGCCTGTCGTGGCCAACCTCAGCAAGCTCCAGTCGCAATCCACCTCCAACGCCGCCAGCATGGTGCAAAAAGCCGCCATCGCCGCCCTCACCGGCTCGCAGGAGTGCGTCTGCGAGTTCCGCGCCGAGTTCATTCAACTGCGCGACTACATGCTCGCCAAGCTGGCTGAGATTCCCGGCCTCACCTGCACCAAGCCCGAGGGCGCCTTCTACGTCTATCCGAACATCGGCGCCTTCCTCACTGGTAAGGGGGGCAAAGGCGGCATCCGCACCTCCACCGAACTGGCCACGCGCCTGCTCCACGAGGCCCACGTTGTCACCGTCCCCGGCGAGGCCTTCGGCACCAGCGAACACATCCGCATCTCCTACCCGGTCACCCGCCAGAACATCGACGAGGGTGTCCGCCGCTTGGGCGAATTCCTCACCAACCTGAAATAAATCGGCCTCAACCTGCACACTTCCCGCCGTTGCCATCGAGCGGCGGCGGCCGGCAATCCGTCTTTCCTGCACTGGTATCGATACGCCGCATTGCCAAAAAGTGATACGGGCACTGTGCAAACATGCCGCTTCTCCGGTAGGATGTGTCTTCAATGTCGAAGTCAATCGATTTTCGCCCTGTGATCCTCGCTGGCGGCAGCGGAACCCGCTTCTGGCCCCGTTCCCGTCGTGCCCGCGCCAAGCAGGTGCTGGCTCTCGACGGCGAACGCTCCATGATTCAGCAGACAGTGGAGCGCCTCAAGCCCCTGGCCGGCCTCGACAAGACCTGGATCATTACCAACGAGTATCTGGCCCACGAAATCGCCGATCAGTTGCCCGGCTTGCCCACCGGACAGATCGTCCAGGAACCCGTGGCCCGCAACACCGCCCCGGCTTGCGGACTGGCCGCCTTACTCATCGAACGCCAGAACCCCAGCGCCGTACTGGGCGTCTTCCCCTCCGACCACGTCATCGGCGACGAGCCGCGCTTCCTCAAGGCCCTGCAAAAGGGCATAGCCCTGGCCGCCGTCGGCGACACCATGGTGGTCCTGGGCATTGAGCCCACCCGCGCGGAAACCGGCTATGGCTACATCGAGACCGGCGACTACACCAAGGACGAATCCGCACTCCACGTTCGCCGTTTTACTGAAAAGCCAAACCAGAATCGAGCCGAGGAATTTGTCTCCGCGGGGAACTACTTCTGGAATTCGGGTATGTTTCTGTGGTCGGCGCGCACCCTCGCCAACGCCGTTCGCGAGCACATGCCGGAGACTGCTCCGCTGCTTGAGAGCATCGCCGCCGCCTATGGCACGCCTGAGTTTGAAGAGGTCTTTCACGCCCTCTATCCCAAGTGCGAAAACATCTCCGTGGACTATGCGGTCCTCGAGCCGCGATCAGCGAAAGGCGAGCACCTCTCTCACCTCTGCTGCCTCCCGGCTGAATTCAGTTGGAACGATCTCGGCTCCTGGGCCTCGCTCTATGATTACCAGATCGACACCCGCCTGCGCGGCGACGGCGACGGCAACGTAGCCGAGAGCGAAGGCCATCTGACCATCGACGCCGGCAACAACTACATCTACAGCCCCAGGAAATTTGTGGCCCTGGTCGGCGTTGAAAACCTTGTCATTGTGGACACCGAGGATGCGCTGCTGATCGTCCACCGCGACCACTCCCAGGATGTGGGAAAAATCGTCAAGGAACTGGGCCTCTCCGGCCGCACCGAACTGATCTGAGCAGACGGCCAAAAGAGACTTCGGTAAAGGGCAATCCATTTCCAGCGCTCAAGGCGTGGCGGGGTTGAGATTCGAAAACCGTGAGAATCACGCGTGCATTTTGCAATCGGGAGTAGAATGTCTTTGTGAAGCACCTCGCCACGGTTGCGCTGGTTTTCGTGTTGATTGCGCTGCCGGCCTGCGCCCAGCACGGCGCGGCTCGCGGAGGCTTTTCGGGTCATGCCGCAGGGGTGTCCCACGGAGGGTTTTCCGCTTCCGCTCCAGCCAGATCTTCAGGGTATCGCGGCTCTCCCACCGGCAGACCTGCCGGCATAGCAAGGGGTTATCAGCGAGGTATCGCCGGCAATCACAGCCCTCGCTCGCCTTATACCGGAGACTTGCGTTATCGCAGGCCGTATCCGCAGCATTATCGAGCGGGGTTTCCGTACGTTGTTCCGACCTATGGATGGCCTTATTTCCTTGGGTATCCGTACGACTCGGGCTTCGACGATTCTTCCGCCGCCATGGACAACGGTGCTGGGAATGATCCTGCCAATGCTCCGGAAGGAGACGAGGCAGGGCCTCCGGACCAGTATCGGGACCAGTATTCGGGCCAGCAAGAGCCGCTCGCTCCCTATCAGCCTGGGCCTGAGACTGCACGACCCGCGCCGTCTCCGGCCAGTGAGGAAGCGGTCACGCTGATCTTCAAAGACGGCCGCCCGCCGGAGCAGATTCATAACTATATTCTGACGCCGACCACACTCTACGTCGGCGATCAGCACCACCGCGCCATCCCTACGGACCAGCTGGACCTGGTTGCGACCGCCAGGGTGAATCAGGACGCGGGCGTCGATTTTCAACTGCCCAATGCACTCCGGTAGCTCTGCCCTGATACAGAGCCTTCGCCAATTCCAAGCCAATCGCAACGCTCGCGTCACTGAGAAGCTTTTCTCGCCGGCGTATAATTCCCCGCATCCTGAAAACGCTGGGTGTTCGTATGCAAGATTCGCAACCTCGCTTTCTTTCTCTGGCTGCCAAAACCGCGGTCTGCCACACGCTCACCTATTTCGTCCTAGGCGCGCTCGCCTTCAACCTCCTGCATTACGCCGAACTCATCGCCCAACCCTGCTCGGGGTTGCGCCCGATGAGCGACCCGCTGGTGCGTGCCGGAATGCTCCTCCAGCCGTTGCGCGGCGTGGTCTTTGCGCTGGTTTTTTATCCGTTCCGGGAGCGGCTCTTTGGCCGCAGGCACGGCTGGCTGCTCATGGGCTGGATGCTGTTCGCACTGGGAATCCTGGGAACCTTTGCCGCGCCCGCCGGGTCGATGGAAGGACTCATCTACACCACGACTCCGGTCTGGATGCAGTTTCGAGGATGGCTGGAAATTGTGCCGCAGGCGTTTCTGCTCTCCGCGCTGCTCTGCTATTGGGTGAACAATTTCAGCAAAAGATGGCTAACCTGGCTTTTGAGCGTCGTTTTCTTTCTTTTGATAGCCTTCTTCGTGTTCGCCCTGTTCATGCCGATGAAACAATAGGCAGGCGCCGGGGACCTCAGCCGGAGTGCTCCTCGGCCACCAGCGAATCCTGAATGTGGCCCATCTTCTCGTGCTTGGTCTTGAGGTAGCCGGCGAAGGATTCCTGGGATTCAACCTCCGCAGATATGCGCTCGACCACGGCGATGCCGCCTGACTCCAGCGCAGCCACTTTTTCCGGATTGTTGGTCATCAGGCGAACCGAA
>DATKGE010000027.1:0-15928 GCA_035510955.1 Occallatibacter sp.
CGCGACAACTGGTATGTGGGCCCCGCGCTGGCCCGCGACATCAACCGGTGCGATGGTTCCGTGAGCCAGATGTCGTGGTGGACTTTCGACGACGTTTTTGAAGAAGGTGGCGTCGCCAGTCAGCCTTTCGATGGCGGCTTCGGGCTGATCGCATTGGGCAGGATCAAGAAGCCCAGCTTTTACGACTTCGCCTTATTGCATGAGATGGGCGATGAACGGATGGCCAACCCGGCCGATAACGTGCTCGTGACGCGCCGCAAGGATGGCGCGCTGGTGGTGGCCGCGTGGAATCTCGTGGACATGGATCAGTTGGCGCACGGATCTCCAATGACCATTCAGCTTGCCTTCAAGGGCGTTCCACCGCGTGCCAAAGTCTCGATTCAACGCGTCGATGAAACCCATGGGAATCCAATGACGGCTTACCGGGCCATGGGCAGCCCACGTTATCCTACTCAAGCGCAGGTTGAGGCTTTGAATAAGGCGTCAACTCTGCCCGTGCCCGAAGATCGAAGGCTGGACAAGGGCATGCTGGAGCTGACGCTGCCTGTCAATGGATTGGCGGTTATCGAGATTTCAGCTAAGTAGGACTGGGGAATTCGGGAAATGCAAACGGAATACGGATCCCTTTCTTGGGGTTCCGCGCCGGCGTGCGTGATGCAACCCGAAATGGAACAAGAATCCTGGGGGATTGAATGACTCGGCAAGAGGGTACGTGGACGATGAACCGGCGCCAAATGCTGAAAACGATGGCCGCCGCCGCCGGATGCGCTCTCGTACCCGGAAGTTTGGCCTTTGCAGACGAGCCCTGGAAGCCAACCATCGAGGACGAAGCGTTTCTTGACGATCTGCAGCGCCAAGGCTGCCTGTTCTTCTGGGAGCAGGGCAGCCCCAGGACAGGCCAGATTCTCGATCGTGCACGCAACAATCTCACCGGCTCGCGCGATCCGCGGCGAATGGCCAGCATCGCCTCCACGGGATTCGGTCTGACCGTGCTGTGCATAGCAGATCACCGCGGCTACCTGCCGCACGCGCAAGTTGTGGAGCGCGTGAGAACAACGCTGGAATGGCATTTGAACAGCCTTCCGGAGGTACATGGCTTCTTCTATCACTTCACCGACATAGAATCCGGGGATCGATTCCGAGGCGCGGAGCTTTCGTCGGTCGACACAACCATTCTGCTGTGCGGCATGCTCACGGCGCGGGCCTACTTTGACGACCCTCAAATCCAGTCGTTGGCTCAACAAATCTATGAGCGCGTGGATTGGCCCTGGATGCTGAACGGCGGCAAGGCCTTTTCCATGGGCTGGCATCCGGAAACAGGCTTTTTGGACAACCGCTGGGACCACTACTGCGAACTGATGATGATCGATCTTCTGGCCATCGGTTCGCCCACCCATCCCGTCACGCCGGAGTGCTGGAACAACTTTGCGCGTTCGGTGATTCACTACGATGGGCTCAGCTACATCAGCGGAGACGATCCGCTGTTCACGCACCAGTATTCGCAGGCATGGTTTGACTTTCGCGACAAACACGACGCTTATGCAGACTACTTTACAAACTCCATAACTGCGACGCGCGCGCACAAGGCTTTCTGTCTTGCTCTCCCCAAGTGGTACGACGAGGATTATTGGGGCGTCACGTCTTCGGATTATGTGGGCGGTTATACGGCATGGGGCGGCCCGCCCGCGATAGGGCCGTTGGACGGAACGGTTGTCCCCTCTGCCGCGGCGGGGTCGCTCGCCTTTCTCCCCGCGGAGTGCGTCGCCGTTCTCCGCGCCATGCGCTCGAAATGGGGCAAAAAGGCTTGGGGGCGCTTTGGCTTTGTGGATGCCTTTCATCCCGCGGCCAACTGGTATGACCCGGACGTGCTGGGGATCGACCAGGGCATCTCGGTGCTGATGGCCGAGAACCTGCGTTCGGGGCTGGTTTGGAACACGTTCATGCGCAACCGCGAGTGCGTGACCGCAATGCAACGAGCGGGATTTCGTGGGAACGGTCTTTAGCTCAAGTCCGCATCGTGCCGTCGCCGGCCTTTTGGCCGAGCATCTTCGAGTAATTGTCCAACCATGCAGCGTGGAGCCGGATAGGATTGGAGAACACCCGAGTGACAAAGGCATCGAATAAGCCGATCACGCTGAAAGAGCTGGCAACCGCACTGGAGCTTTCGCAGTCCACGGTCTCCCGCATTGTCAACGGCGCGGGGGCTACCCATCGCATTGCCAAGGTGACCCAGGAAAGGGTCCTCCATGCCGCTGCGCTGCACGGCTATTCTGCCAACGCCGTGGCCAGAAGCCTGCGCCAGAAACGGACATTCAACATCGGCGTGATTGTGCCGGAGATCAGCGAAGGCTACTCAACTGCGGTGCTCAGCGGCATTGAAGACGAGCTTCTGAAAAATGGCTACTTTTATTTTGTAGTGAGCCATCGCCATCGGCCGGACCTGCTGGATGGTTATCCGCGCATGATGCTGGCTCGTTCTGTCGAGGGCATAATCGCGGTGGATACGCCGCTCGACGGCGAACTGCCCGTTCCCCTCGTGTCTGTCTCCGGGCACAAGCATCGGGCCGGAGTCATCAACATCGAACTGGACCATGAAAAGGCCGCCTACCTGGGGCTCTCCCATTTGAAAGGTCTTGGACACAAGCGCATCGCATTCATCAAGGGCCAGGCCTTCAGTTCCGACACTAGGCAGCGCTGGCAGGCAATTGTGGATGTGGCGAAATCCCTGAGTATCGCCATTGATCTGCAACTCGTTGTTCAATTGCACGGGCCGGAGCCGGGTCCGGGGCCAGGTCTGGAGGTCACGCGTAAGCTGCTTGAGACAAAGAGACCCTTCACCGCGGTCTTCGCCTTCAACGACGTCACTGCGATTGGAGCGATCCTCGCGCTGCGCGAAGCGGGCCTGCGCGTTCCTCGCGATGTCTCCGTACTTGGCTTTGACGATGTACTGATTGCTTCCACTTGCAATCCGCCGCTGACTACCATTCATCAGCCGCTGCGCGCCATGGGACAGGCTGCAGCCAGCACGCTGCTGGCCTTGATCCGGGACGAGATTCCCCATCCGGCTCCATCCACCATCACGGTCTATCCAAAGCTGGTAGTGCGCAAATCCACCGGCCCTGCTTCCGCGCGCGCTGTCCCACCCTCGGTAAAGGCGGACGATTAGAGCGGACCCATCATTGCTTTGCCCTGTATCTTGGTTCCGCTCTAGGGAACCTCTGCACAACTCGCTTCCAGCAATGCACTGTGTCAGGGCACGACTTCAGTCGTGCCGCAAATGCAGCAAAATGAGCTTGAGCTTTACAGACTGCGGAAAAACTCGTTCGGTCGGTAGGCCGGGACTTTAGTCCCGGCACAAAGCCGCAGAATCAAGGAGGGCTTTAGCCCCTGAGGTATGCTTTTCGCAGTGTTCGTTTGATAACAGGCCTTTTTCCGCAGCCTGTTTAGCCCCTGAGGGAACGTTTGCATCGGCAAAACACTTGTGCAGAGCTTCCCTAGGCGAGCTGAGTGCAGCGCGGCCAGCCAGTTCGTGCCGCTCCCGCGCGACAGGCCGGCACGGTTACCGCATCTTCCTAGCGAGCCGGGCCGGTCTAGCTTCCGGCCGGCTTGGGATTCTCGCGGTCGAACTTGGCAATGCGAATCCTCTTGGCCAGACCAAGCTTGGAAAGCAACCAGATACCGTAGAAATTGGGATCAACCTCGTACCACCGCAGGCCGTGGCGGGCGGAGACAGGATGAGCGTGGTGGTTGTTGTGCCAGCCTTCGCCGCCGCTGACCAGGGCCACCCACCAGTTGTTGCGCGAGTCGTCGCGGGTTTCAAAGCGCCGGCTACCCCACATGTGCGTGGCCGAATTGACCAGCCAGGTGGCGTGCAGGCCGACCGTCACGCGCAGGAAAGCTCCCCACAATACCCAACCAATGGCGCCGGTCAGCCCGCCCGCGAGCCAGCCCACGGCAAACAACACCACGCCGCTCGCAGTGAGCGGAACCCAGTGGTATTTGCTCAGCCAGACGTGGAAGCGATCGCGGCCCAGGTCGGGAGAATAGCGATGGAGAAAGTCCGATTGCGCATGCAGCGAATTGCCAAACAGTAGCCAGCCTGTGTGCGCCCACCATCCGCCCTCGCGGGGGCTGTGCGGGTCGCCCTCATGGTCGCTGTGCTGGTGATGCACACGATGCGTCGAAACCCAGAACATGGGACCACCCTCAAGCGCCAGCGAGGCACAGATAGTCATCACATACTCCAGCCATTTGGGAACTTGGTAGCCGCGATGGGTGAGCAGCCGGTGGTAGCACATGCCGATGCCGACATTGATGGCCACGACATAGAGCGCCAGCATCACCGCCAGCCTCTGCCAGGTGAAGAAGAAAAACGCCGCCACTGCGCCCACGTGAAAGGCGGCGACCACCGCCAGCGTCAGCCAGTTAACTCCTTCGCCTACAAACACCGCGCGGCCCATGCGAATCTCTCCCCGTGCAGGGGCAGGGTGCGCCACAGCTGCAGATGAGGACTCAGGCACTTCCGGAATTGGTAGGGTTAGACCTTCGGTGGTGACGGCGGGGGCGGTGGGGGCGGTTAACACAGAAGCCATGCGAAGAGACATCCTCAATGAGTGGCAGCACGCCCACTCCTAAACCCATTGTATAGGAAGTCGTGCATAACCCAGCCACACCACCGGAGTGGTATTGACGAAACCATCAAAATTCCGCCCAAAAGTGAGCAATACCGATCACTTTTGGGAAACACCGGACCGTGCCGTCGTTTTGTCCGCGTTGTCCACGAGGAGAAACCCAAATCGGGCTCATTCTTTTCTGCTATTCGCTGCTTGCCGTGCCGAACTGACCGCCTCCGGTGACGAACAACTGCTCCGCCTGGCCGCGCAGCACGCGATAGAGGGCGAACTGGCGCTGCGTGGCGCCGCGCAGTTCAAACAGCAGCTCGCCGCGATTGTCGGCCAGGGCGTCAACCGCGTCGATCAGGTGCATGCGTGGCGCTTCATCAAGGTGTGCGCCATCGGTGACGTTTTTCTTGAGCACCAGCACGTTGCCGTAGAGGTCAGGCTGCGCGATCAGCGTCACAAATTTTTGCTCCGCCAAGGGACCGTCGGTATGTGCGCTGAGCACCAGCGTCGCGCCTGAACCGTAGGCCAGCTCGAAGACGCGAAACTGCTCGCCCTCGAGTGGAGCCGGCTGCGGCGGCGGGGCCGGCTTGGTGCTTTTCCTGGTCGATGATCGCGCAGCGGCGGGCTTGGCCGGAGCCAGCGTTGGAGTCAGGCCCAGCGCAGTGCGGGCGATGTCCTCCAGAGACGATTTCATCTTGGCCTCGTCGTCCGCATTCGACCAGGTGTAATCCCAAGGATGTGCCGGACGGCTCTTGGCATCCGACACGGCAACCTCCTGATGCAGTTCCGCCGGAATACCCATCAGGCTGGGTGCCACCGGGATCGCATCGCCGCTGGATTTGCCGCGCTTGAGCCGTGGCCGGTCGGGATCGGTGTCGCCCGCCACCGAGTCGACTCTTGCCTCGTCGGCCGGCCGGCTCTTCTTGCTCTTGTGCAGCACCGGCCGGTCAGGATCGTCTGTCGACGCTTTGCTCGAATCCGATCCGCTCGCTTCAGCGGTGCCGGCGCCCGAAGTGCTGGTGGCCTGGGAGCTGGTCCCCGCTCCGCTGTTCGAGGTGTCGCCGCCGGAATCCTTCTTATGCAGCACCGGCCGGTCGGGGTCGCTGGGCTGCTGCGCCTGGCCGCCTGCATCGGTTCCGCTGCCCGAGCTACTGCCCGATCCTCCTGAAGGTGCGGCGGGATGCTTGCGGTGCAGAACCGGCTCGCTGCTCTGCGCATCGTCGTCGTCGAAGCGGGTCTTCGCGAGCTCCTTCGCCGTCAGTTTGGGGTGCGCCGCAGGCATCGGCTTCCACGACCCGAAGCCCACCCACGAACCCATCTGCTGGCCCGCGTTCCTGATGTCGAACAAGCCCACCGGCTTACCGTCCTGTTCCAGCTCGTACTCTACCTCCGGAACAACAGCCAGCGGCCAGGGGCGGGCCAGGTAGATGCCTCCATCCTGCAGCTCGCCGCCATCGAACACAGTCACCGGAACCAGCCGGCTGGCCTGTGGCTTTTCCTCGTCCCCGGTCCACTCCAGAACCGCGACGGAGCGCAGCTCGGGCGCTTCCTTTTCGCCGCTGGTCACCTTTCCCACGTACTGCGCCGCAGCCGGCAGAACTGCCAGCAGCGCTGCCATAACGGCCAGACGGGCTGCGGAAAAACTCCCTTCAATGCTGATGCGCGAACGCTTTGTAACAGGGCACGACTTTAGTCGTGCCGCAAACGCAATCGAATCAACGAGGGCTTTAGCCCCTGCGGGATGCTTTTCGCGCATTTGAGCCCAACCAGGCTTTTTTTCCGCAGCCTGTTCAGCCGTCGCCGCCTGCAATAAAATGATCCGATCCGCTTTGCCCGGTGACATGTGCCGCCCCTCTCGGGAATAATCGAATCTGTCTGCCAGCTTCGGCCTTCTATTTAGCATACGAGGAACCGCCCCATGGAACTCAACCAGAAAGTCGCCGATTTCACCCTCAAAACCGACGAGGACAAGACAATAAGCCTGTCCGACTATGCCGGCAAGCCTGTTGTACTCTTCTTTTACCCCAGAGCGGACACTCCTGGCTGCACCATCGAAGCCTGCGGCTTCCGCGACACCTTCAAGAAACTTCAGGCAGCCGGCGCGGTAGTGCTGGGCATCTCCCGCGACACGCCCCAGGCCCAGGCCAAATTCCGCGCCAAATACGACTTGCCTTACACACTCCTTGCTGATGTAGACGAGAAAGTCTGCAATCAGTTTGGCGTCATGAAGGAAAAGAACATGTACGGCAAGAAAGTCTGGGGCATTGAACGGACCACGTTCGTCATCGGCCCAGACCGGACCCTGCTGCACATCTTCCCCAAGGTTACGCCCGAAGGCCACGCCGAAGAAGTGCTTGCGCTCATCAAGGAATGGAAGAAATCGCACAAGTAGAGCAAACTGCAGGGTGCCCCAGGGCCTGTCCTGAGCCTGCCGAAGGATCTCGATTCTGAGACCTGGGAGTGCTCCGTGCCCCATCATTGCTGGGTGCCCCAGCCTTCCGCAGTTCCATCGCGGAAGGGTGGGAAACCACGAACCTGAACCGGCGGCCCTTATGAGGACCGGAGTTTGAATCGCGCCACACGAATGCCCGGCCGCCCGCTTCCCCGCAGCTTCTTTGAAGCACCGCCGGAGCAGGTGGCTCCGCGCCTGCTGGGCAAAGTGCTTGCCCATCGGACCAGCGCCGGAGTTCTGGCCGGCCGGATCGTCGAAGTCGAGGCCTATCTGGGCCCGCACAACGACCCGCCCGATCCGGCGGCCCACTCCCACCGTGGACCCACGCCTCGGAACTCCGTTCTCTTCGGCCCCGCTGGACACGCCTATATCTATTCGATCTATGGCCGGTATTTCTGCGCCAATGTTTCCTGCGAGCCGGAGGGCCAGGCGGGAGGTGTGCTCTTCCGCGCGCTGGAGCCGCTCGTCGGGTCCGACCGCATGGCGCGGAATAGGGGATTGAATCCCGGCGCAAAGCCCAGTCAGCTTACTTCCGGCCCCAGCCGGCTCTGCCAGGCGCTTGGGCTCACCCGGTTGAAGCACAATGGACTCGACCTCATCAATCAGCGCTCCCCGCTGCAGGTCCGCGACGACGGTTTTCCGGCCCAGGAAGCGCTGGTGACGGTCCGCATCGGCATCAATCACGCAGTCGACTTGCCCCTGCGGTTCGTTTTGCGCGGCCACGCCTGCGTCTCCGGACCCAAGAAGATGAGCTAAATTTGGATGGAGCGGAAATATTGCGCTGCTCAAGGAACCCTCACCCAGCGGCTCCCGTCTCAATCTAAAGAGCGACTGTTTTCGCCAACCGGATATTCTTCGGTAAACTGAACCTTTCCCCGCCGTCTGCAGCAAGAAGTGGTCTTCAGCAGAAATTTAACCTCAGTTTCGTACCATTGCGTCCAGCAGAGAAATCCAAATCCCTCCAGGAGAATTGCGGCTTGAAAAAATCTTACCTATCCCTGCCCGCCGCGGCGGCGGTTCTGCTCACAGCAGCCGTCTTCGCAGTCAGCACCGTTGCTCAGGCTCCGCAAGCCAATCCGGCGCAGCCAGCCCCGGCCGGCGCCCCCCCGCCACCGCGCAACTGGCCGGCGCCCACCAACCTCCAGGTGCTGCCCAAGAACCTGACTGGACAGCAGGTGCGCGACATCATGGAAACGTGGGAGGGCTCTCTCGGTGCGCATTGCAACACCTGCCACGCTGCGGACCCCAAGAACATCGGCCCCAACGGACGCCCGCGGCTCAACTTTGCCGATGACTCAAAGCAGGAAAAGCTGACCGCGCGCCTGATGTACAAAATGACCGAGGACATCAACGTGAACTACGTGTCCAAGGTTCCCAACTCCGACCTGGCTGTTGCCTGCGGCACCTGCCATCGCGGCCACCTGGATCCCGAGCCATTCGTGATTCCGGAAGAAGATCATGACGGCCCGCGCCGTCCTGAAGGCGCGCCGCCCGCCGCAGCAGCTACGCCCCAGCCTCACTAAAACAGCCCTCGGTCAGGGCTTCCAGACAAAGGTGGCCACCGTTCCCGCGGGCAGGGTAGTGGCCGCCGTCTTTCCGTCGAATCCTATGCGGAAGTCCTGGCTGGTGGGTCCGTCATTCAGTGTGTAAAGCACAACCGTGCCGTTAGGGTTGCGGAAGGCAACGTCTTTCAGCTTCGTCCCGGCAGGCTCGTCGGACGCAATGCGCACCGCGCCCGGCAGCAGGAACTTGCTCGCCTGGCCCAGCACATAATAGTCGAGCTCGGGCTTGACCAGCGGCCGGTCAGGATTGGAGAGATCGATGGTCAACAGTCCGCGGCAGGTGTCGCAGCCGCCCACCACAGGGCCGTGGTTCTGGTCGGTAGCCAGCGCCCAGAGCACATAGGCCCTGGCCCAGTTGCGGGTGACGGCGATCAGTTCCCGTGCCTCTTCCGCAAAAATGTTGCCCTTTTGCCAGGTTCCGCCGCTGGATTCGGTCACCCACTGGTCTTTCTGCGGAAACTCCTCGTGGAAATTAGTCATGACCGACGGGTCGCCGCCGTAGTGGTGCCAGGCGGTTCCGGCTGCCAGCGCGCCGGCCTTAGGATCCTTGAGCACGGTCTCCGGATAGTCGGGCCGGTCCCAGTTGTGGTCGTAGGCCATTACCTTGGGCGTCAGATGCGCAGCGGCCAAGGCCGGCGCGAGCGCATCGCCGAAGAAGGCAGCCTGCTCAGCGGCAAGCATCTGCATGCCGCTGTAGGTGGGCGGTGCGAAGAGCGGCTCATTCTGTACGCTGAGCGCCCACACCGGCACTCCGGCGGCCTGGTAGCCCTCGATGGTTTTGACGAGATAGCCGGCAAAGGCGGGATAGAACTCGGGGCGCAGGCTCGATTTGACTTTTTCTTCCCCGCTCGACCCCAGCATCGATCCCGAGGACTTCATCCAGCCTGGCGGGCTCCACGGCGTCAGCATCACGTGGATTGCGGGGTTGATGGCGAGCGCCTTTTTGAGCAGCGGCAGAATATACTCCTGGTCGTGCGCGATGGAGAAGTGGTCGAGGTTGGGGTCGGTGACGCCGGGCGGCGCGGTACAGGCCTTGGCCGTCTGCTGGCAAAGATCGTCGAAGGAGTAGAAGGTCACGGCCAGGTCCGACGAACCGACCGGCTGGCGCAGGAAGCTGAGGGCGATGCCCTCCTTGCGGCCAAACAGCGTCTTGAAAGCCGCGTCGGTCTGCGCCGGGGAGAGCTTTTTGGCGAAGAGCCAGGCGGCGGAGTCGGTGAGCGAGGCGCCGAAGCCGTCAATCTCCTGGAAGCGCTGCGCGTCGTCAACAGTGATGAGTGGAGTCGTTGCGGCCGGCGCGGCATTGCCTGAAAAGTGCAGCGTGGCGCGCTCCGAAAGAGCCTCGAGCAGGTCCGGAGTGGTCTGGTACACCTGGATCGACTGGGCTCCAGCGCCGCTGGTAGCTAGAAAAATGAGCGCCAGGCAGGCGAAAGAAAGCGCAGAGCGCGGCATAAGCCCTCCTTCAAACGGAAGGAGAATCCTAGTCCATCTCTCTGCTTAAATGGAAGCGCGAACGAGGTCCGGGCATCGGCCGCCGATGGCACACAGCTCCCGCTGCTCCTACTGTAACCCCCACTGTGATCGAAGGTCTTGCGCATTGTTGGGAGGCTCAACGTTGCGAGGATCGACGAATGGCGGCGCCGAATCGACTGGCTTGCCGGGAGCGGCACCGACCCAAACTCGGATCAGCTCGATGAAGATCGCCTCGATCTCAGCGCAATCGGCGTTGCTGACGGGAAATTCGGCATTGGGAAAGTTCGTCATGTCGCACCCTTGTACAACTCATATTGGATTAGACCCCAAAATGGTTGAGCGAGTTGCGTGCGTTCTTTTGTGAGATCGATTGAGTGTCCCGAATTGATCACGGGGTCAACTGTCGCCGCGGCTGAACTTTCCGCTCTTTCCGCCGGATTTGGACTCGAGCTGAATGGCCCGGATGACGATGCCTTTGTCGAGCGCCTTGGTCATGTCGTAGACAGTGAGGGCCGCGATGGAGGCCGCGGTGAGCGCTTCCATCTCGACGCCGGTGGGGCCGGTCGTGGCTACGGTCGCAGTGATGCGGACCCCTTTGGCAACAATCTCCGCCTGCACGTCCACGTGGGTGAGCGCAAGCGGATGGCACATGGGAATCAGGTCCGCGGTGCGCTTGGCCGCCTGGATGCCGGCGAAGCGGGCTACCTCAAGCGGGTTCCCCTTGGGGTTGGCGGGCAGAGCTGCGAGCACCGCTGCAGAGAGTTCGACAAACGCCGAGGCGGTTGCAGTGCGCTGGGTAGGGTGCTTGGCGCTGACATCCACCATGGATGCCTTGCCGGAATCGTCAAAGTGAGAAAGTTCAGACACGGAAACTCCTGAGAGTCTGTTGAATAACTCGCCTGGAACAGCGGCTGCGGTAGGTCAGGGCTTCAGCCCTGACTTTTGAGAACTCCAAAATGCAGGGCTTTAGCCCCTGAGGGATGTCTCTGGGGGCGGTTTCCCCACCAATTTGATCACCAAACACTGCCTAAAGTCCGAGCTACCTAAAGAACGAGTTCTTAACCAAATCCCATTATTGACTCCAGGAAAGCAATATACGCACGATTGCGCCTGCCTCAAGACGATGCGCCTCCTCGGGCACCACCAGGAAGCAGTTAGAGCGTGCCAGGGCCGCCAGGTCGCCCGATCCCTGCCAGGGTACGAGCGCGACCTCCGGAAGCTGGCCGGCGGGCGAGTTGAAGGTGCAGGACGCGGGCAGGAAGCGCGTCAGGCCAGGCTTGCCGTGTTTGTCGGTTGCCGCGGCCAGTCGCGCCAGGGCAAAGCGCGGGCCAAAGCGTGAGCCGGATTGACGGCAGCCGGCCAACGCGCCAAGCACAGGCGCGGCAAAGAGCAGAAACGTGACAGCGGACGAGACGGGATTGCCGGGCAGCCCGAAAAACGGCAGAGTCCGCGCCTCTCCGCGCGGCAGTTCGCCAAAGACCAGCGGCTTGCCGGGCTGAATGCGCACACCGGTGAAGTGGATGTGCGCACCTGCGCGGGCCAGCGCCGGTTCTACAAGATCGAATTTACCTGCCGAGACGCCGCCGGAGATGAGCAGCATGTCGGCCTCAGCGGCTGCGGCAAGAGATTTGTCGAGAACGCGCGGATCGTCCGCGGCGGTGGGCAGCACCCAGGGTTCGCCGCCCGCCGCGCCAACCATCGCGGCCAGCATGGGTGCGTTCGAGTTGCGGATTTGACC
Source organism: Occallatibacter sp. (assembly GCA_035510955.1). Lineage (GTDB taxonomy): Bacteria > Acidobacteriota > Terriglobia > Terriglobales > Acidobacteriaceae > Telmatobacter. Next base: position 11,845 of record DATKGE010000027.1, read on the forward strand.
GGGACCGGGCTCGGCGTCAACAGGCACGAGCTCGTCGCCGGTGGCCAGAATCGCCACGCGGGGGCGGAGATACACATCCAGCGAGGCACATCCGCATGTGGCGGCCAGTGCAATCTGCGCGAATGTGATTGCAGTTCCTTCGGGGAGCAATTCGTCTCCCTCGCGAGCCTGCGCTCCCTGCGGAACAATATTTTCGCCCACCATGACTTTGCGCGGCGGCAGCAGCCGGATGCGCCCGTCGGACGTCTTCACGTGCTCGATCATCACCACGGCGTCGGCGTCGGCCGGAACCGGCGCGCCGGTCATGATCTCCCATGCGGCGCCATTCGGCAGCGGGCCCGCTGGAGGCTCTCCGGCGCGCGTGGCGCCAGCTATAAGCATCAACTCGTTGGCTGAGGCATCCGCAGCACGGCAGGCGAATCCATCGCGTGTGGAGCGGGCGAAGGGCGGCTGATCGCGATCGGCACAGATAGCCCGCGCAAGCACGCGGCCGGCTGCCGCACCAAGTTGCACGCACTCCACCGAGGGACGCGCCTGCCCCAGCCGCGCCGCAAAAGCAGCTACCAGGTCAGCCGCTTGCTCGTAGCCCGGCAGAGGAGCGATGGGCACTGCAGAACTCATGAAATGGATTGTAGAGGGTCCTGAGAGCTGGTCTCATGAATGGTTTTGTGAAAGGGCACGACTTTAGTCGTGCCGCAAACGCCGCAAGAATCGCAGGGCTTTAGCCCCTGAGGGACGATTTTCGAGGCGCAAGAGCATTTATGAGACAGCTTCGGGTACGCCGGACAGCAAAGCTCCTTACAGGCAGAAATACGAAGGGCGTCCGCCGTGGCAGACGCCCATCCTTGAAACCAGCCAAAAGCCCGCCTATTTCTTCTTGGGAGCTTTGTAGGTGGTATCGACCGTCTGATTGAAGCCTTGGAGAATGCCCTTTACCTCGCCAGCATAGGGGCCGTCCGGCGCCAGTTGCAGATACTTCTGGTAGGCCTCCATGCATCCCGGCGGGGCGACCAGCTTGTTCGTCTTGGGGTCCATGGTAGTCTTCTGCACCAGTCCGTTGCCCTTCAGGTAGTAAAGCACCGGCGAGGTCGGATCGACAGCGATTGCCTTGTCGGCCGCAGCCACCTGGGCGTCGGGCTGGTTGGTCTGGAAGAAGATGACCGCTTCGTTCTTGAGGTAGAAGCCGGCCTGCGTCGGATTGATCTTGGCAGCAGCGTCATAGGCGTCGCTCGCTTCCGGAATCTTCCCGGTGCGCGCGTACACCTCGCCCAGACCGCTGTTGGCCAGGCCCTGGACCTGCGGCTTCGGCTGCTTTGCAGCGCCCTCCAGTTCGAGAGTCTTCTTGAAGGTCACAATCGCATCGTCGTACTTTTTGAGACCGACCTGCGCCTGCCCCAATTGCGCCCACAGAATGGAAGCATCGGGCTTGGCCTGTGTGTCCTTGAGCATGAGAGTTTCAATCTCGGTATACTTGGCGGTCTTGATCTCCAGTTCCTTGGCGTCGATGTCGGCCTTGGCAGCCCCCGCGCCCAGGGTCTGAACGGCCGTGGCATGCGCGGCATCGGCGTCCTTAATGTCCTGGGTGGTGACCTTCAGGTCGGCGTTGAGGTTCTTGATCACCTCATTGGCTTTCAGCGCTTCAGAGTTGTGTTTTCTGAGCTCTTCCAGCTGTTTCTGCTGTTCCGGAGGCAGCTTGTCAATGAATGCCTTGCGGGACATGTCGATGTCCTGGACCACATCCTGGCCGGTTACAACCTTGATGTTGTCGAACGAGTCGACCATCTTGTCGGGCGGCGTATCGGGCTGGCGGAAGATCACCGAATACGTGCCCGGAGCCGCGTCGCCAGTGTATTCGCCGGTGGCGCTGACCGGGAAGGTGTACTTTGACGTGCGTCCGCCGTCAGTGGAAAGGCTCACCGAGCCAACCACCTGCGCCGCCCCGGTGGGATTGGTCACATGACCATGGATTTTACCCGTGGTCCCAGCGGGCGCCGGTGTCTGCGCGGGTGTTTGCGCATGAGCCGGCATAAGAGCGAATGCCAGCAGGCCCGTCCCCACCAGTCCCGTTGAAAGCGAAAGGTTGCGTTTCATCTTCTTCTTCTCCTTGGGAGCTGCGGAAGCGATGCAACCCGCATGCTCGAAAAACTTCATGTTTGGCGATCCGCGCAATGAACTGCCCTCAATCGCATGTCCCCTTCAACCGCATTCCCCCCAACCGCATTCTAATGCCATTACTCACGCTGCCCAACCGCTCCCGACCCCACGCTTGACAGCCGATCGGGCCGTGCCCGCGGAAAGCGCGACTCGGGACCAATGAACTTGGCAGAACCCAAGGTAAATCCAATCGACGCCTGAGCACAAGAGCGCGTAGCAGGATGTGCGACCTGCCGATCCGCTCTCGGCGCACTTGCTCCCGGAGGGAGGGTACGAAAATAGCCCCGGATGGAGCGTAGCGCAATCCGGGGAAAGCCTCTCAACCAAGTCCGCCCGCCCCGTAGGGGCGGAACGACCCACCTTCATCCCGTCATCGGACATTTATGCGACCGCCCTGATCACATACCTGCATTACACTCGCCACGAATCACACTTTAAGATAAGAGCATGGCCACCACCATTCGCAGCGCGACTCCGGCGGACATTCCCGAGATTCTCAACTTCATTCGCGCGCTGGCAGTCTACGAGCGCGCCCCGGAGGCCGTGATCGCCACCGAAGCAGACCTGCTGCGCGATGGCTTTGGCCCCAACCCCTTCTATTTCTGTCTTATAGCCGAGCACGACGGACAACCAGCCGGTTTTGCCTTCTACTTTTTCGACTACTCCACCTGGCTCGGGCGCCCGGGGATTTATCTTGAAGACCTTTTCGTCCATCCCGAGTTCCGCGGGCTGGGAATCGGCAAGGCGCTGCTCAAACAGGTGGCCGCAATCGCTCTCGAAAACAATTGTGCGCGGCTCAAGTGGTCGGTGCTCGATTGGAATACGCCGGCCATCGATTTTTATCGCGCCATGGGAGCCGAGTTTATGGACGAGTGGACCAATGTGCGCATCGCCGGCGAGGCGCTGGACCGGTTGGCGGGTGTCGAGACCCAGCCGGCAGACGATTCTCTCCGTGCCCCATCCTTTCGCCTTCTTTCTGGCGAAAGGGTGGGAGACCTCGAATCTCATCCCTCGTCCATCGATGCGGAGCCCGCACAGTGAGAATCCGCGTCATCGGCGGCGGACTGGCCGGCCCCGAGGCCGCACTCACCGCCGCGCGCCTTGGCTGCCCGGTTGACCTCTACGAGATGCGGGCCATGATCGACGGCAAGCCTCGGTTGACCCCGGCCCACCAGACCACCGAGTTCGGTGAGCTCGTCTGCTCCAACTCGCTCAAGAGCGAGTCGCCCAACACCGCGCCCTGGCTGTTAAAGCAGGAGATGCGGCGCGGAGCTTCCGCTCTTTTGCGTATTGCGGATGAATGTTCTGTGCCGGCGGGCCACGCGCTGGCCGTCGATCGCGTCGAGTTCTCCCGGCGCATCGCCGCAGCCATCGCCGCCGAGCCGCTGATTCGCGTGTTTCGCGAAGAGGTGACAATTCTCGACCAGGACGAGAACAGCGCGCAGTGCACAGTGCTGGCCACCGGCCCGCTTACCTCCGATGCGCTGAGCCGCGAGATCGAGCGCATCACCGGTTCCGGCCACCTGGCCTTCTACGATTCCATCTCCCCCATCGTCGACGCCGAGACCATCGACATGGAGCGCGTCTACTTTGCCGCCCGCTGGGACAAAGGCACCGCCGACTACATCAACTGCCCCATGGATCGCGAGGAGTACGACCGCTTTCTCGATGCGCTGCTGGCTGCCGAGGCCGCCGAAGCCAAGGAGTGGGAGAAGCTGGACTACTTTGAAGGCTGCCTGCCGTTGGAAGTGCTGGCCCGTCGCGGCCGCGACACGCTGCGCTTCGGCCCCATGAAGCCGGTGGGCCTGCGCGACCCGCGCACCGGCCGCACGCCCTGGGCCGTGGTGCAACTGCGCAAGGAGAACCTGCGCGCCGACAGCTACAACCTGGTGGGCTTTCAAAACCACCTCAAGTTCGGCGAACAGGCCCG
>DATKGE010000028.1:0-10929 GCA_035510955.1 Occallatibacter sp.
ACGCAATTCATTGAGGTGCTGCCGCTGCCGGCAGACGCCGGCATCAACCGCCTGGACCACACCGCCTGGAACACGGACGACGCTGAAACCCTGCGCCGCTTTCTCGGTTCCAAAGCATGGCGCGTGCCCGGCCAGGCGGAAAAGGGCAGCGACGGCAGCATCTGGTTTAGCACCAAGGACCCGGAAGGCAACAAGGTGGAGTTCGTTCAACCGCCGGAGAACCTGAAGCCGCTGCCCGCTCCCAATGCCATCGGCCACCACATCATCCATGTCGGTTATCTGGTCCACAACCGCGCCGTCGAGGACACCTTCTACCGCGACTTGCTAGGCTTCAAGCCCTACTGGTTTGGCGGCATGGTCGAGGGAAGGATCGACTGGGTCAGCCAGCAGTCGCCCGACAGCCACGACTGGATGGAATACATGCTCACCAGCGGACCGTCGGGGTCGGGCATTCCCGCCGCCATGTCTCAGCACCAACTGGGCGTGCTCGACCACCTCTCCATCGGCGAGGATTCGGTCGACGCAGCCTACAGGATCCTCAAGGATGGCAATCGCCTATCCGGCGCCCACGACGACCAGCCCAAAATTGGCAAGGATGGCAAGGGTCAGTTCAACCTTTACGACCCCGACGGAATACGGCTGGAGTTGATGAACTTCCATGCGACGGAGAAGCCCTGCTGCTCGCCGTTCACAGCGGATGATCCGGCAGAGTAAGCAACAGGCCGGTATCTGTGATTTCCCCGCTTGAAGCGCCGGAATGCCGATCCCGGGATCGGGTTGCGCGCCCGTTCAATCTCGCCTGATTCAACTGCGTTCTGGCGGGGAATCTGTTTATCTACCAGCAACTGCCTAGTTGGCGACCATCCACCCGGAACTTGTCGATGTGCGCACCGGTGATACGGGTCCCGATGTGCCGACCACACTCCAGGAAGTCGCGAATGTCACTCTATTATGCAATGGTCAATAGTCCTGATCAATCGGAACTGCCCTGCCAATAGCATTTCCCCGTTGAAGCCGCACTCATGACATGGTGTACTGGGCCAGGTTGATCGTTACAGTATCGTCTGGCGTCTTGGTGACGCCGCCGTCGCTCTCCGGATGAAATTCAATGGTCATCGTCTGGCTGTTGACCACAACCCGCAGATAGCCGAAATCCGTGTCGTCCACGCTGTTCAAGGTAAGTGTGCTGTTGATGACGTACGGCGTACGTACCGTTGCGCGCATCTTCGAGAGCGGGTTGTGGCCCCCGCAGCCGGCCACCAGATAAGCAATCTGCTTGCCGTTAGCCGTCCGGGTGAAGCGCTCATAATTGTGGACGTGCCCGGAGAAAACCGCATGCGGCCAGACCCCACTCGCGGTGCAGGCCGAGTCGATGTCGGCAAGCATCAGCGGGCTGCCGCCGTGCGTGGTGTCGCCGCTAAAGGGCGGGTGGTGAACCGCGATGATAATCGCCCCGGTAAAGGCGTCGGACTTCACGCGTTTGAGGGCCGCGGTCAAGAACGCAATCTGCCGCGAGTCGAGAATCTTGTTTGGGCTGGTGCTCCCAGTCTGGCCGGAGATCACCCCGGGATCTTCAAGAACATTGCTGTACAGGCCGAAGATGCGCACGAAAGGCGCCTCGAACGTGAAGTAGACGCCTGGCTGGATCATTGTCGTCCGGTTCAGAGTGCCCGCATCGGGGCTGTGAACCGGTGCTGCGGCACAGAAGTTCGCAATGAAAGCTTCAAGGCTCGTGGCGGAGTCCTTGGTGTATACCACGCCGTCGTGATTGCCGGGAATAGCCAGAATCGGCGCCGGATATTCCCGATACGGCTCATAGAACTGGTCGTAGTAGTAAGTGGCCTCTCCAAAGTAATAGACGACATCGCCAAGCTGAAAATAGAAACTCGGGACGTCCGCCGGATTCGCCTCGTTGAAGTCGGTCACCATCTTGTCCGCTACCAGAGATTGGGTCGCCGGTCCGGTCACGCTGCCCGTATCGCCAACAGAGTGGAATACGATCTGACCAGCTTTGAGGATGGCCGCCTCCTTCGCCGCGCCGGCGTCGCCGAACACCTGCGCAAGAGTCAGAACCGGCTCGACGGGGGCCCCGGGAGCGTTCACGGGGAGAGCTATCAGTTGGGTAAGCTCGGTGAGGCTTTGGTCGGTCACCGGGTGAGTGAACGTTGTGGGGTCGGGCGACTGGGTGGGCTCGCCGAAGATGGGTTGCCCAGCGGGGGCCGCTGGAGCTGGCTTCGCTTTCCCCCCTCCGGGCGGCGGTTTGCCAGGGCCCTTCTGCTTGTGCGCTGTCTCAATGGATTCTGTGTGTTCGGGGTGCTCGTCGCGATTGATGTCTTTTGCCATGGCCAGTTCTCCTGCTCTGTTGTCGAAACCAACCAAGAAAGAATACCGCCTAACTCAACTGCAAAGATGAATATTTCGTGATCCTGGGCGTCTGGCCCCTTGTTGTTGTCCCAATGCGGGCGCCCATGCACCAGGTTCACCAGCCATCCTCTCCCTCTCCGCCGCACGGTGTATATGTCGATACTTCCTGGACCTTTTCTGGTGGTTCACATTCCTTTTGTGGTGACGTTGATTTCGGCCAATGACGATCTGGCGCAGAATGACAATCTCGTTGAGGGAACCGCATGCGACTACATAGTCGGCTAACCGCGAATACACTCATCGAGCATCGGAGGAGGACAAGTTCCCGATTTTCCGAGTTCCGGTCGAGTGACTGGCCAGTCGGAAATTATTCGTTGACTAACACCCCCCTACTCCCCAAGCGCAGCAATGAGCGTCGCAACGCGAACGCTTTCCGTCGCGCTAAAATTCTTGTATGCCCGCCACTGCGCTCCCCCCTGAAGTCCTGGCCAAATACGAGCCCGTCATCGGACTCGAGGTGCACGTGCAGTTGCTCACCGCCACCAAGGCCTTTTGCGGTTGCGTCAACCACTTTGGCTCGGAGCCGAACACGAACATCTGCCCCGTCTGCCTGGGCCTGCCCGGCGCGCTGCCGGTGCTTAACGCTAAGGCCGTCGAATTCGCTACCCTCGCCGCTCTGGCCATCAACTGCCAGGTGCGCGAGCGCTCCATCTTCGCGCGCAAAAACTACTTCTATCCCGATCTGCCCAAGGGCTACCAGATCTCGCAGTACGACAAGCCGATCGCCGAGCACGGGTTCATTGATGTGCCTACCGCAAAGGGCACGATGAAACGCATCGGCATTACCCGCCTGCACATGGAGGAAGACGCCGGCAAGAGCCTGCACGACGGCTTTGCCGACTCCGCCACGCGCACCTACCTTGACCTCAACCGCTGCGGGACTCCGCTGATCGAGATCGTCTCCGAGCCCGACATCCGCGCGCCCGAGGAGGCCTTCGAATACCTCACGCGGCTGAAGGAGATTCTGCTCTACACCGGCGTCTCCGACTGCAACATGGAAGAGGGCTCGCTTCGTTCTGATGCCAATGTAAGCGTCATGCTCAAAGGCGCGGAGAAGTTCGGCACCAAGGTCGAAGTGAAAAACGTGAACAGCTTCCGCTTTGTCCGCGCGGCTCTCGAATACGAGATCGAGCGCCAGATCGAAGTGATCGAATCGGGAGGCCGCGTGATCCAGGAGAGCCGGCTGTGGAACGCCGACGAAGGCCGCACGTTCTCCATGCGGTCAAAAGAGCAGGCCCACGATTATCGTTACTTCCCCGAGCCCGACCTGCCGCCGCTGATTGTTTCGCGCGAGTTTCTTGAGCGCAGGCGAGCGGAGCTCCCGGAGCTGCCCGAAGCCCGCCGCGCCCGCATGATTGCCGAGTACGATCTCTCCCCCCAGGACGCCGCCACGCTCACCGCATCGCGCGAGTTTGCCGACCGCTTTGAAGCCGCCGCACGCACCGCGCGCAATCCCCGCCGCGTGGCCAACGTGTTGCTCAGCGAAGTGGGTGGAAGGCTCAAAGCGCTGGGCCTTGAACCGGAGCAGTCGCCTGTCTCCATGGCGGGAATCGTGCAGGCAGCCGATCTGCTCGACGAGGGCAAGATCAGTTCAAAGCAGCTCAAGCAGCTATTCGATATCAGCTTCGAAAAGCGCGAAGACTTTCCCACCGTCTACCAGCGCGAGAAGCCGGAGCAGATTATCGACGCCTCCGCGATTGAATTGTTGATCGACCAGGTGATCGCCGCCAACCCCAAACAGGTAGAGCAGTACCGCGCCGGCAAAACGACTATCGCCGGGTTCTTTGTCGGCCAGGTGATGAAGGTCTCAAAAGGTCAAGCCAACCCGGCCCTGCTCAATGAGCTGGTGGCGAAAAAGCTGGAGGGGTAGAGCGCCCCTCCTATTTCAGCTTCAGCTCGGTCTCGAAATCCTTGCGCGCGTCCCACTGGCTCACGGTCTTGACGGCGCTCTTGTGGCCGGCCTTTTCGGCCCACAGTTCGTGGTCCTCGGCCATATCCACCTGGGTAAAGCGGAACTTGCCCTGAGGGTCGGAGGTGAAACTGCGGATGGTTTTCGTCTTCAGGTCCTTCAGAAAAACGGTCGCGCCCGAGACCGCGCTGGAACTGGCGTCGACCACCGTTCCATCCACCACGCGCTGACCAATATTCTGCGCCAGCGCCGGCGGCGGACCCGCCAGTCCCCCCGCCGGCCCCGCGGGAACCACACCCAACGTCAGAGCCGCAAATGCGACTCCGGCCAGCGTCTTCGTAGGTCCAACTTTCACTCGTCCTCCTCTTCCTCCGCAGTCGGTTCGTCATCTTCATCCAGATCGCCGTCCACCCGCGCCAACTCCAGCGGTTCAACGCCGACCACCTCGTACTCCGTCCCGCATTCCTCGCAGGAGACCACATCGCCTTCTTCCACTTCGTCCAGCTCGATGTCTAATCCATTCTCGCATTCAGGGCAGTTGGGCATGGCAGCCTCCACTCTTTCCGGGATATTTCATCTACTAAGATGGCAGTACCTCGCGGTACGACACCGTTATTCTTGGAGAGAAACCTGTCTCAGGTCAAGGGGCAGCCCTCCCAGGTCGGATGGGTGCTCTCAACAAAGGAGAATACTTTATGCGCTTTCCCGTTTCGATCCCCCGTTTGGCGCTGATGCTGACCCTGTCCCTCTGCAGCTCGACGGGCCATGCGCAGCCGGATTTCCTGATCCACGCGGCTCCAGTTGCCCTGGCGTCGCCGGACCCGGCCATCGCAAGCGCACTTGGGACCATTCAACCCGCGCACATTGAAGAGACGATAAAAGCGCTGGTTGGTTTCGGCACGCGCAGCACCCTTTCCAGCATGGAAACGGACCTGCCGCCGGGCCAAGGCGTCAGTGCCGCCGCGGACTGGGTCGCCGGCCAGTTCGAGAAGATCTCTCACGACTGCGGCGGCTGCCTCGAGGTCCATCGCGACACCTTTACCGAGCCCGCTGCCGAGCGCATCCCCCAGCCCACCACCATCACCAACATCTACGCCATCCTGCGCGGTACCGATCCCATCCAGGCCAAGCGCATGGTCCTGGTCACTGGCCACTACGACTCCCGCAACACCAACATTTTGGATGCACGCGGCGTCGCGCCGGGAGCCAACGACGACGCCTCCGGGGTAGCCGTCTCTCTGGAGTGCGCCCGCGCCCTGTCCAAGCTTCATTTGCCCGCAACCGTGGTATTCGTGGCCGTGGCCGGCGAGGAACAGGGCCTCAACGGTTCCAGCCATCTGGCCAAACTCGCCCGCAGCGAAGGCTGGCAGCTTGAGGCCGTGCTCAATAACGACATCGTAGGCGGCAACACCACCCCCGGCGACACGCTTCAACTCAAAGACCGCGTTCGGGTTTTCTCTGAAGGCCTGCCCACCGCCGCCACACCGGAGCAGGCCCGCCGCATCCGCGCCCTGGGCGAAGAGAATGACTCTCCCAGCCGCGAGTTGGCTCGCGCCGTTGCCGACACCGCCCGCACTTACTTCCCTGCTGTCTCGGCCAGCGCCCCCGGCGGCAAGTCTTCGTCCGCGAAAAAGAAACCGGGCGCCCCCTTCGCCGCGTTCGTCGTCTTCCGGCCCGACCGCTATCTGCGCGGCGGCGATCATATTTCCTTCAATCGCGAGGGCTTTGCCGCCGTCCGCTTCACCGAGTGGCGCGAAGACTTCAACCACCAGCACCAGAACATCGTTCTTCCGCCTGCGGGTTCCAGTGACCCCGTTCTGGGCGACCTGATCCAGTTTGTCGACTTCAACTATGTGGCCAACGTAGCCCGGCTCAATGCCGCAACCCTGGCCACGCTGGCCTCGTCGCCGGGTGAGCCGGTAAAGGTGGCCATGGTGACCAAAAAGCTGGACAACGGCAGCACCCTGCAATGGGAAGCGCCCGCCGGAGCCACTGCAAACATCAGCTACGAATTACTGTGGCGAGAAACCACCTCTCCCGATTGGCAGTTCGTCCAAACGATTGCCCCGCAAGCCGATCGAGCGCCCATCACCGTAACCGTGCCCATCTCCAAAGACAATGCCGTCTTTGGCGTGCGCGCGGTGGACGCGGCCGGCCATCGCAGCCTGGTGGTTGTCCCGTAACAGAACCCAACCGGCTCATTGCACAGGCACGAGCCCTCCCTTGAGACCGCCCGGCAGCGATTCCCATGACACCAGACCGCTTTACCGTATACCCTGTGGACAGCGATGCCCAGACTTGGCGCCAGTTCGTTTTCCTTCCCCGAGTTTCGCGGCGCCACGCGGCGCCTGGTGCTGGTGAATATCGCCGCCTTCTTCGCCATTTTGGTAGCGGGGCTGCTGGCTCCCGAGGCCACCAACAGCCTGGTGAATTTTCTCCTCTTCCGGCCCGATCTGTTCCTCCACGGCCAACTGTGGCAGCCGTTCACCTACAGTTTCATCCACCCCCCATCGGCGATCCTCGGAACTCTCTTTGAGTTGGTCTCGCTGTGGTTCATGGCCGGCTTTCTTGAACAACTGCACAGCGAAAGCTGGGTCACCGGTCTCTATGCCGCCTCCGTCGTCGGTACGGCACTCGCGGCACTCGCTATTTACGCCGTCAGCGGCACGCTTGGGCTTTCGACGTCTGCACCGCCCCTCTACGGCTGCTTTGGCGGCATCTTCGGCATTCTCATCGCCATTGGCGTGCTTTACGGCGACATGGAGTTCCTGCTCTTTTTCACCATCGGCATCAAGGCCCGTTATCTGGCCGCGATATATGGCCTCATCTCCATTGCCATGCTCTTCGGACAGCAGCGCATGTACGCCTTTGCCCAGTTGGGCGGAGCGTTGGCCGGGCTGTTGTTCATCCACTTCGCGCCGCGCCGCGGCATCAGCTTCGTCTTCAGCGAGAAACTGTACGGCCTGCGCAACCGCTATTACCGCTGGAAGCGCCGCCGCGCCGCCCGCAAGTTCGAGGTCTACATGCGCTCTCAGGGCCGCACCGTGCGCTTCGACGGCCAGGGCCGCCAGTTGGACGAGGACCCCGACGACAAGAAGCGCTGGAACTAGTGTCCTGTCTCTAAAGTTCCTATCAAGAAATGGCCTGTCATCCTGAGCGAAGCGCACTTCAGCGGAGTCGAAGGACCTGCATTTCGTAAGCTCACCACAATCCAGTCAGCCCTGAACTAATGCTATGAAGTTCGGAGACAGGACACGAGCTTTCGCGGTTGCGGACAGCCGGCCCCGTTAAGGTGAGCATCCGGTATCGCGGTCCACGGCCGCCGGTTTGGCAGAGTAAAATCCTTACTGAAATGTCCACCAAACTCGCCTTCCTCTTTCCGGGCCAGGGTTCGCAGGCCGTTGGCATGGGCCGCGAACTCGCCGATCACTTCCCAATTGCCGCACAAACCTTTGCCGAAGCCGACGAAGCACTGGGCTTTGCGCTCTCCAAACTTATCTCCGACGGCCCTGAAGAAGATCTCAAGCTCACAGAAAACACCCAGCCTGCCATTCTCACCGTCAGCGTGGCCGCCTCGCGCGTGCTGGCGCAGCACGGCATTCATCCGGCCCTGGCCGCCGGGCATTCGCTGGGCGAGTGGTCGGCTCATGTGGCTGCCGGGACCCTCGGGTTTGCCGATGCCGTGCGCGCCGTGAAAGCCCGCGGCCACGCCATGCAGTTGGCCGTTCCCGCGGGAGAAGGCGCGATGGCCGCCGTTCTCGCGCTACCCGCCGACCAGGTAGCCGAAGCCTGCCGCGAGGCTGCAGCAGAAACCGGCCTCGTCGTCGCCGCCGCCAATTTCAACTCGCCCACGCAGACCGTCATCTCCGGCGCTCTGGCCGCAGTCGAGAAAGCTTCGGCTCTGGCCAAGGCCAAGGGCGCGCGCCGCGCCGTCATGCTCCCCGTCAGCGCACCATTCCATTGCGTCTTGATGCAGCCTGCACAAGAGGAAGTGGCCCGCGTGCTTGCAGGGCTGACGCTGCACGATCCGGACATCCCCGTAGCCGCCAACGTGACCGGCGCCCTGCTCACCACCGCCGATGCCGCCCGCGATGCTCTCATCCGCCAGGTGACCGGCGCCGTTCGCTGGGTCGACTGCGTGCAATCCCTCATCGCCGCTAGGCCGACCCATTTCATCGAGGTCGGCCCAGGCAAGGTGCTCTGCGGTCTATTGAAGCAGATTGATCCCGCGCAGAAGTCGCTGAATGTGGAAGACGCGGCCAGCCTGGAAGCGACGCTTGCCGCGCTCAGATAGCGCAGAGGGAAACTTCAAGGCTCAACTTGATCGCTGTCGCACCAGCACCAGGTCCGGCGCCACAAGCCCTTTCACAGGGCCTTAGGCTTTGCTTGAAACCTTCGCTTCTGCGACCATTTCTTCGGACTGCCGATGGGCGTTCATCGAGTGTTCGAGAGCCTTCTTGCTGAGTTCGTGACCGGTTAGATGATCCCCTTTGCCGTGCGCGGCAGAGGCGGCGGCGTGGGCATGCTCTGCCAGATTGTGAAGTTCCGCGGTTCGATCGTGGGTACTCTGGGGCATCGTGTTCTCCTGCTGGTTCGATGCGCACAAGCAGAGTAGAGTCATCGCAAAAACTTTTGACGGAAGCATAAAGATCTTGGGCTTGATACTCTTCGCCTTTCTGCGAAGGAGATGGGGCTCCAAAGATCCAATCCCGCCAATGATTTCGCTGGCTTGCTGACCCGCTGGCTTGCTGACCCGCCGGCTTGCTGACCCGCTGACTTGCTGACTCGCTTCCGTCTACGGCCCCAGATAGAGTTCCACTCCCGGCGGCGCAAAGTCCAGGCCTTTGGTCTGCGGGTCGTAGTCTAGATTGAGCGCCTTGCTCTTGCGTCCGTTGATCAGGATCGCCACCAGCACGCCGTTCCCATACCGCCCGGCGAGGGCAATCTTGTGGCTCTGAATCGCGCCATACTCATTATCCGGACTGGTCGAGCTCCAGTCCTCTTGAAACCTTGCAAATGGATAGACCGAGTGCTGCTCCGGGTGCTGTTGCCAGTTCTTGTCGTGAATCCAGACTCCGTATGCTGCGGACAGATCGTTCTTCTCCACATCGCTGAGGAAGCTGTTCACCGTCGACCTGCCAAACAGATAGTTGTTCCAGTTCCAGGGCCAGTCGACGGGGCGGCCCGCCACCAGCCACCAGACGATCAGCAGCACAAACAGAAACCCCGCCGTGCTGTAGAGAAACACCTGCCTGCGTTGTTCGCGGGCTGAGTCGAACTTGGGAGCATCGAGCAAGGTCATGGTGGAAAGTTCCTCGGAGTAAGAATACGGTAGTGCAGGGATCAGGGAATAGCGAATAGGGAACAGGCGCGGTGCAATTCGTCGCACCGGATTCACGCCTCGGCCCCTGCCTCGCTCCTAAACTTAGCTTCTATCAGGTTAGACACCGTTCACAGGGTTCCTGTTCCCTATTCCCTATTCCCTGTTCCCTGCCTTCCTAGTCCCTGCTGTACGAAGTCCGCGTCTTCTCCGCCTGCCGCTCCAGCGCCAGCTCGATCAGACGCGTGATCAGCTCTTTGTAGCCGACGCCGGTCGCCTCCCACAGCTTGGGATACATGCTGATCTGAGTGAACCCCGGCAGCGAGTTCACCTCGTTCAGATAAATCCGCCGCTTGCCGTCCGGCTCCATGAGAAAGTCCACCCTCGCCAGCCCGGACAGATCGCAGGCCCGAAACGCTGCCACCGCCATCTCTCGAATCTGCTTGGTCTCCGCTTTGCGGAGCTTCGCCGGAATCACCGGGACCGAGCCTTCAGACAAATATTTCGCCTCGTAGTCGTAGAACTCTTTGCCGGGAATGATCTCTCCCACCACGCTGGCCTGGGGCAAGTCGTTACCGAGCACGCCAACCTCCAGCTCCCGCGCCTTGGCCGACGCGCCGCCACGTCCGCTGCCGCCCACCCCCTGCTCCACCACCAGCTTGCGGTCGTATTTCGCCGCCAGGTCGAGGGCGGGTCCCAGCTCGCGGCGATCGTGCGCCTTGCTGATTCCCACCGACGAGCCCAGGTTCGCCGGCTTCACAAACAGCGGGTATTTCAGCGCCGCCTCCACCTGCGCAATCGCCTTGCGGGGTTGCTTTTCCCAGTCCGCGCGCAGCAGCGTCACGTGCTTCACGATCGGCAGCCGCGCCTGCTGAAACAGCCGCTTCATCACGTCCTTATCCATGCCTGCGGCCGAGCCCAGCACCCCCGAGCCCACATACGCAACCCCGGCCAGCTCGAACAGCCCCTGAATCGTTCCATCCTCGCCAAACGTCCCATGCAGCACGGGAAACACCACGTCGAGATTCGCCGCCGCTGGGCGAACGCTGCCCGCGGCCAGCGCCGCACCGGTCTCAACAGGCTCCGGCGCCAGCAGCGTGGGAATGCCTTCCTGCAGCAGCTTGGCTCCCGGCGTCGTGTCCGGATCGCCGGCCCGCAGCCGCCGTGCAATCGAGCTTTGGTCGCCCTCCAGCAGCCCGCGCGCATCCCCGGCAGCCAGCCAGTGCCCGTCCTTGGTGATCCCGATGGGCACCACCTCGAACTTCTTGCGGTCGAT
>DATKGE010000029.1:0-5426 GCA_035510955.1 Occallatibacter sp.
GGAAACGAGAATGGCACGTATAGCCGGCGTCGATCTGCCTCGCAATAAACAGGCACGCATCGCGCTCACATACATCTTCGGCATCGGGGATCCCCGCGCCGCCAAGATTCTGGAGAAGGCGAACGTCGATCCCTTCAAGAAGATCCAGGATCTGGGCGAAGACGAGGTAAACCGAATCCGTCAGGTGATCGAGGACGAAGGAAACGTTGAAGGCGACCTGCGCAAGGACGTCTCGATGCACATCAAGCGTCTTATCGACATCCAGAGCTATAGCGGCACGCGTCATCGGCGTTCATTGCCGGTCCGCGGACAGCGTACCCACACCAACGCCCGCACTCGCAAGGGCCCGCGCAAGGGCACAGTTGCCGGCAAGAAGAAAGCGACGGGTAAAACCTAATGGCCAAACCAGAGCAGAAAGCCGGAGCAGGCAAGCCGGCCACCGGCAAAGCAGCGAAGAACAAGAAGTTCAAGAAGCGCGAGCGCAAGAATGTGCCGTTCGGCATTGCGTACATTCAGGCCACGTTCAACAACACCATCGTCACCATCACCGATCCGGTGGGCAACACGCTGAGCTGGAAGAGCTCGGGCTCGCTGGGATTCCGCGGGTCGCGGAAGGGCACGCCGTTTGCGGCGCAGCAGGCCGCGCAAAACGCGGCCAGCGCAGCGCGCGATCACGGGCTGCGCGCATTAGATGTGCGCGTCTCGGGTCCGGGATCGGGCCGCGAGTCGGCCATCCGCGCGTTGGCAGCGGCGGGCATCGAGGTACGCTCGATTCGCGACGTTACGCCGGTGCCGCACAATGGGTGCAGGCCGCCGAAGCGGAGACGCGTCTAAGACGCGCAGTTCACAGTTCATAGTTCCGAGTTGACAGTCGTTTGAATTGAGGCGGCTCGAACTCGGCACTGCGAACTAAGAACTGCGAACTATGAACTGAAACATGGGCCGGGATGACCTGCGCAGTGCGCGCACGTAAACCGGCCGTCATCCGAAGTCAGGAGAAGAAGAAGAAATGGCACGTTATACAGGACCAGTCTGCCGCCTTTGCCGTCGCGAAGGCACCAAACTTTTTTTGAAGGGCACCAAGTGCCTTTCCGACTGCTGCCCCATCGAGAAGCGCAACTTTCCTCCCGGCATGCACGGCAAGGATCGCAAGGCCAAGATCGTGGGTTACGGCCTGCAGCTGCACGAGAAGCAGAAGGCCAAGCGCATGTACTTCACGCTGGAAGGCCAGTTCCGCGAGTACTACGAAAAGGCCAACAGGGCAACGGGCGTTACCGGCGAACTATTGATTCAACAGTTGGAGCGGCGCCTGGACAACGTGGCTTACCGGCTTGGATTTGCGATTTCGCGCCGTCAGGCGCGCCAGGTTGTCCGCCACGGCCACGTCACGGTCAACGGCAAGAAGGTAAACATTCCTTCCTACCAGGTGAACGCGGGCGACGAGATCGCCATCCGCGACAGCGCCAAGAAGCTGCTGATTGTTGAGCAGGGGGCGCAGTACGCCGCGCAGAACCCGGTTCCGGCGTGGCTGGAGATGAACTTCGATACCCTTACGGGCCGCATTCTTTCTCTGCCCAAGCGCAAGGACATCAACCTGCCGATCAACGAGCAGCTGATTGTGGAACTGTACAGCAAGTAAGCTTACAGCTGACAGCTGCCAGTTGTTGAACGGGATTTGTGTGACTGTGAGCTGTCGGCTGTTAGCTGCCAGCTCACACATTTCAACCGAAGGAGAACTTGCGCGGCCGCCGCAAAATGCATCGCGACGTACATGCCGCGCGGGAAAAGAGACAACGATATGCTTTGGAGAGGATTTCAGAAACCGAAGCGCCTGGCAGTGGATGCCGAGACGCTTTCCGACACCTTTGGCAAGTTCAGCGCACAGCCCTTTGAGCGTGGCTTTGGCACAACGATCGGCAATGCACTGCGCCGGACCTTACTTAGCTCCATCGAGGGAGCGGCGGTGACGGCGATTCGCATTGAGGGCGTGCTGCACGAATTTCAGTCGATCGGCGGCGTGGTCGAAGATGCCACCGACATTATCCTGAACCTGAAGCAGGTTCCGTTCAAGCTCGCGGGCGAGGGTCCGAAGGCGCTTTATCTGCGCGCCGACCAGCCCGGAGTGGTCACCAGCGGCATGATTGAAGCCGACGGCGACGTGGAGATCCTGGACAAGAACATTTACCTGGCCACGCTGTCGGAAGGCGGCAAGCTGGACATGGAGATGCGTCTGAAGCGCGGGCGCGGCTATATTTCCGCCGACAAGAATTTTGATGCCGACCTGGGCCTGGGCTTCATTCCCGTCGACTCCGTCCACTCGCCGGTGAGGCGCGTGAATTATGTCGTCGAAGCGGCTCGCCTGGGGCAGATCACGGACTACGACAAGCTGACCCTGGAAGTGTGGACCAATGGAGCCGTGCTGCCGGCCGATGCCGTCGGGCTGGCCGCCAAGCTGCTGAAGGACCACATGAACATCTTCATCAACTTCGAGGAAGAAATCGAAGCCGAGGCGCGCGGCGAGGAGACCCGTGGCCTGCTGCGCAACGACAACCTCAATCGCTCGGTAGAAGAGCTGGAGCTTTCGGTCCGCAGCTACAACTGCCTCAAGAATGCCAACATTCAGTCCATCGGCGAGCTCGTCCAGAAGACCGAAGCCGAGATGCTGAAGACCAAGAACTTTGGCCGCAAGAGCCTGAACGAGATCAAGGAAATTCTTGCGCAGATGGGTCTTTCGCTGGGCATGAAGATCGACGAAAACGGCAACCCGGTTCCCGGACCGACGAGCATTCCTCCCGCCGCCGCGCTGGCCGCAAGCTATGGCCGCTACGACGACGAGGACGAGCCGCTGGACTCGGTGGATCTGCAGTTGCCCACCGAGACTGAGAACTTCTAAGACAGGGAACAGGGATCAGGGATCAGTTCCGATGCAATGGCTAAATGTGCTTCGGCTGACCTCTGGTCACTAACCCCTGACAACTGAACACTGATTCGAAAGAGAGTTGTATCATGCGCCATCGCAATGCAGGATTCAAGCTCGGACGCAACACCAGCCATCGCCGCGCCCTGTTGCGCAACCTGGTCACGTCCGTCATCCAAGAAGACCGCGTGGAGACCACCGTGACCAAGGCCAAGGCAGTGCGTCCGCACGTGGAAAAGATGATCACCCTGGGCAAGAAGGGTGATCTGGCTTCGCGCCGTCAGGCGCTGAGCTTTCTCATGACCGAAAAGGCCGTTGTGCGGCTGTTTGACACCGTGGCTCCGCGTTACGGCGACCGCCAGGGCGGCTATCTGCGCATCGTGCGGACCGGTTTCCAGAAGGGCGACGGGGCCGAAAAGGCCTTCATCGAACTGCTGGGCGCCGAGAAGCAGCTCGAAGTCAAAAAGCAGAAGCGCGACGAGATCAAGGCCAAGAAGAGGGCCGAACTCGAAAAGCAGTTGGAAGAGAGCAAGAAGGAAGAACCGGGCGAAGAGGCCGCGTAGGACTCCTCCGTCCAGGAAGTCCCTTTCTTTGCCCTTCGAATTATCTACGGGCGCATCCCCTTTGTGGGGACGCGCCCGTTTTGTATGGGGCCATTTACCATGGAAGCTTCGCGGCCGAGTTCGGTAGGAATTGATCGCACCGGCAAGTTCGGAGAATCAGTGGAAGAGTTTCTTGAATCCGTCCCTGGCGCAGGCGATCTTTTCGCTTGGTTCGGCTACTGGCCCAACTTTCACGACGCAGAAATCATAAGTCTGGCGTTGAATCGGAGCGGTGCTTCCACACTACGAATCCACACTTGGGAAACGACTAGCCGGGTTGATGAACGGGGCTACTACGTTCTGGATAAGCACGTTCATGTCGCCTTCCAGATGGAAGACATTCGTTCCCTGAGCCTGTCCGATTTCAATCAGCAGAATGTCATATTTGGCCTCAGCCTTAGGCACACCGAAGATGGTTTCGAGATTTGCCTCGACCCGTGCTATGGGCTCTCCGGCTCTATTCTTGCACAGAAGTTATCCATTCAGATCGAGCCTATGCCGCCGGGCGCGAGTTGAATTTGTTGTTTCCCACGCTTTCGCAAAGAGCGCGAAAGGATGGGGCACGGGATATTTGTGCAACTCCATCCCTTACGCTGCGCGGGCCAGGCGTTTGGGTTTGAAGGTGCGCATGAAGATATAGACGATCAGCTGCAGGGCGATGGCGCCGGTGCAGTCGAGGAGCACGTCCCAGGGAGAGCCGGTGCGGTTGGGCAGAAAGGTCTGGTGCCACTCGTCGCAACTGGCCACGATCGCCGTTCCCAGAAGGGCAAGAAACGCGTCATGGATGAAGCGGGAACGGGGCAGCGTAAACCACCATGCGCGCAGCCAGGCGAGGCCGATGAATCCGTAGCCGAGGAAGTGGCCGGATTTGCGGACGTAGTGGTGAATGATTTCCCAGCGGGCGGCAGAGACGTGCCCGAAGAGGGCCTCGAAGATGCGGCGCAGCGGGCCGCTGGTGTGGTCGGCGCCGAAGGCCTCGGTGGACTCGACGACGATGACGCCGATGCCGAGGGCGACGGGCAGCCAGATGTAGACCCAATACCAGAAGCCGCGGCGATTACTCGACATGGTAGTTGGGCGCCTCGCGGGTGATGATGACGTCGTGGACGTGACTCTCGCGCAGCCCGGCGGAGGAGATGCGGACGAACTGTGCCTTCTCCTGCAGCTCGGCGATGGAGCCGCAGCCCACGTAGCCCATCCCGGAGCGCAGTCCGCCGACCAACTGGAAGACCATGGACTCAAGCGGCCCGCGGTAGGGGACGCGGCCTTCGATTCCCTCAGGAACGAATTTGGCGAGGCGATTCTGGCTGGCGCGTTCACGCTGGACGATGCCTTCGCTGCCTGCCTCGGCGCTGGCCAGGTCGGCGGTGCTTTGGAAGTAGCGCTCACCGGAGCCCTGGCCCATGGCGGTGAGCGAGCCCATGCCGCGGTAACTCTTGAAGCTTCGGCCCTGGTAGAGGATGGTTTCGCCGGGGCTCTCGTCGACGCCGGCAAAGAGGGATCCAATCATGACGGAGCTGGCGCCGGCGGCGATGGCTTTGGTGACTTCGCCGGAGTACTTGATGCCACCGTCGGCGATCACCGGTATGCCGTGCTCACGGCCAGCGCGATAGGCTTCGGCGATGGCCGTGATCTGGGGCATGCCGGCGCCGGTAACCATGCGCGTGGTGCAGATGGAGCCGGGACCGATGCCGACTTTGATGGCATCTGCGCCAGCATCAATGAGAGCGAGCGCGCCCTCGTAAGTTGCGATGTTGCCGGCGAGGAGGCCAACCTGATTACCGTCCCCGTGGGCACCACGCTCGAAGAAGCCGAACTCATCCTGCATGAGCACCGCATTGAGAAACTGCTGGTGGTCAACAATCAGTACGAGCTCAAGGGCCTCATCACCGTCAAGGACATTCAGA
>DATKGE010000030.1:0-5245 GCA_035510955.1 Occallatibacter sp.
GCTCGACGGCTCGATTGCATGCATGGTCAACGGTGCGGGCCTGGCCATGGCCACGATGGACATCATTCAGTATGCAGGCGGGAGCCCGGCGAACTTTCTCGACGTGGGCGGCGGCGCCACGCAGGAGCAGATTGAGCACGCGTTCGAGATTCTCCTCTCCGACGCAAACGTGAAGGCCATTTTCATCAACATTTTTGGCGGCATTCTGCGTGTTGACCGGCTTGCTACCGGTGTCGTCGCGGCGGCGCGCAACCTCAACGTCAAAGTGCCGATCGTGCTGCGGCTCGAAGGGACAAACGTCGAGGAAGGCCGGAAGATTCTGAAGGAGTCCGGGTTGGATTTCCAGGTGGGCGCAACGATGAAAGAAGCAGCGGACTTAGTCGTCGCCGCGGCAGCAAAGGTGGGGGCATAATATGGCAGTGTTAGTCGATAAACAGACTCGTCTTATTGTTCAAGGTATAACTGGAAAAGAAGGAACGTTCCACGCGAAAGGCGCGGCGGAATACGGCACTGTGGTCGTCGGCGGCGTAACGCCGGGCAAGGGCGGGACGACTCACGAGGGCTGGCCGGTATTCAACACAGTGGCCGATGCTGTCGAAAAGACGGGCGCCAATGCAACGGTGATTTTTGTGCCGCCGCCGTTCGCCGCGGATGCGATTCTCGAAGCCGAGGATGCGGGTCTTCCGCTGATCGTCTGCATCACGGAAGGCATTCCGACCTTGGACATGGTGAAGGTTTGGGCCAAGCTCAAGACTTCGAAGTCGCGGCTCATCGGGCCGAACTGCCCGGGTGTGATTTCGCCGGGCAAAGCCAAGATCGGGATCATGCCGGCTCGCATTCACAAGGAAGGTTCTGTCGGGATTGTGTCACGCTCGGGCACGCTGACCTATGAGGCGGTACACCAGTTGACGCAGCGCGGCATCGGCCAATCGACAGCCATCGGCATCGGCGGCGATCCGATCATCGGCACCACGCACATCGACGCGCTGCGGCTGCTCAACGACGATCCCGAGACGGAAGCGATCATCATGATCGGCGAGATCGGCGGATCGGCCGAAGAGGCGGCTGCTGAGTTTGTGAAGCAATACGTGAAGAAGCCGGTGGTGGGCTTCATCGCGGGTCAGACCGCGCCTCCAGGACGGCGCATGGGCCATGCCGGCGCCATCATCAGCGGCGGCCAGGGCACAGCAGCCGATAAGATGAAAGCCATGACAGAGGCTGGAATTCACGTCGTGGTTTCGCCGGCGGAAATTGGGGCTACGCTGGCGCGAGTCATCGGGAAGGGATAAGGAGCAGCTTCTAGCCGTTAGCTTCCAACCTCTAGCTCAAGAACGAGGGCCCACCGCGATGGTGGGCCTTCGTGCCGTATTGAGATTATTCCCATGCATGAGCTTTGGATTGGTGTCGTGGAGATTCTCACCGAGCCCAGTATTGGGAAAGGTGACACACGAGCGTTCACAAATGTTGTAACCTGGGCGTCAACTGCTTCAGACTATGTCGATTCGGTTGCCGCTGTTTTCACGGAATATGGCTGGACCGTGTTGGGGACCGAAAACGAACGGCCCGTGGCGAGTGAGGCTAGCTTCGGCGAAGAAATCACTGAAATTATCGAACGCGCACAGCAGAATCCAAAAGCCTGCATCTTCGCGGCGTTCCACTACTATCCATCGAAGCCCGCCTAGCTTGCGACCAACAAGCTAGCAGCTAGAAGCTAAGATCTGAAAGCTGCTTCTTCACCAGACGCGGCACGGCGTCGGCGCGACCATGGGTGCGGTCTTCTTGCAACTGAAGCTCTTGGCGAACTCGGGCAGGTCGCTGAGCACCGTGTTGGAGCGGTACTCGTCCGGCGCGTGGGGATTGGTCTGGGCCTGCGTGCGTAGTTGCTCGGGGCGCGTCTGAGTGCACCACTGCTGCGCGTAGGCGATCCAGAAGCGCTGGTCGGGAGTGTAGCCGTCGTCGGCGGCCATGTCGATGTGCGCGGTCTGCGCCTTGTCGAGCCATGCGAGCCATGCGAGCCAAAGGCCGCCGAGGTCGGCGAGGTTTTCGCCCAGCGTCAATTTGCCGTTGAGGTGAACGCCGGGGACGGCTTCAATGGCGTCGTACTGCTTGACCTCGCAATCGGCGCGGGCGTTGAACTTCTCTTCATCGTCCTTGGTCCACCAGTTTTTGAGGTTCCCGTCTTTGTCGAACTGGCGGCCTTCATCATCGAATCCATGGGTCAGCTCGTGACCGACGGAGGAACCCATGTCGCCGTAGTTGGCCGCATCGTCTTCCTTGTCGCTGAAGAAAGGCGGCTGGAAGAAACCGGCCGGGAAGTTGACGTTGTTCTGCTGGGCGTTGTAGTAAGCGTTCACCGTGGGCGGCGTCATTCCCCACTCGCCCTTGTCGACGGGCTTGCCGATCTTGGCCAGGTCGCGCGCGACCTCAAATGCATTGGCCCGCATCTGGTTGCCGAGCGCGTCGCCGGGACGGATGTCGAGCTTGGAGTAATCGCGCCACTTGTCGGGATAGCCGATCTTGTTCATCACGGTGTGCAGCTTGTCTTTGGCTTTGAGCTTGGTTTCAGGGCTCATCCAATCCAGCGCGTCGAGATCCTTGTCCATGGCCTGCTCAATAGCTAGTGTCATGTCGAGCGCGTGCTGCTTGGCTGCGGGCGGAAAATACCTTGCCACGTAGGCCTGGCCTAGAGCCTCCCCTAGTTCGCCATCCACGCGGCTGGTGCACCGCTTCCAGCGCTCCTGCTGTTTCTCCGCGCCGTTGAGGGTGTGGGAGTAGAAGTTCCAGGTCTCCTGGTCGAAGCTCTCCGGGAGGCTGGTGCCGGCGTAGGCGTGCAGCAGGTGCCAGCGCAGGTAAGTGCGAATCCCGGCGATGGGCGTGCGGGCGATGAGAGTGTTGAATTCGGCAAAGAATTTTGGCTCCATGTCATTCATCTTGCCGGCGGTGGGAGCGTGGGCTTCGGCGACATACTCGCTTAGCGAGAAGTGAGTGAGCTGCTTTGAGAAGGCAGCCACATCGGTGGGATGATTGAGATTCTGCGGGTCGCGCTGCTCGGTGACGGTGAGTGAGGCTCTCGCCAGGCGGGTTTCGATGGCCATCACGGTGCCGGCATCTTTGGCGGCCTTGGCTTGGGGCTCGCCGGCGAGCATGAAGATCTTGCGCACGTGAGCGATGTACTGCTGGCGCTGCTCAACGGACTTCGAGTCGGTGCGGGTGTAGTAGTCGCGTTCGGGAAGACCGAGGCCGCCCGCGCCGTAGAAGCTGATGACGGAGTTGGCGTCAGCGAAGTCGGGATTGGAGCCCATGCCGAAGAAGGCGTTGACACCGATGGCGTGCAGATGGGCGAGCAGCGCTGGGAGTTGGGCGGCGGAATTAAGAGCGGCGATGCGGTCGAGCTCGGGCTGGAGCGGCGTAATGCCGAGCTTGTTGACGGTGGCTGTGTCCATGCAACTCGCGTACTCGTCGCCGATCTTCTGTTCGTTTCCGGTCCTTGGCTGTGCAATGGCAGAGGCGCTTGCGGCGGGCGCGGCGGCCTGCTCAAGGATCTGCTTGAGGTGGAGGCGGTTGAGCTCATGGAGCTCGGTATAGCGCCCGTAGGAGGTCTGGTCCGGGGGCAGAGGATTTCGCTTGAACCAGCCGTTGCAACTGAAGCGGTAGAAGTTGTCGCAGGGGTCGACCGATTTGTCGATGAGGGTTGGGTCAAATACGCGGAGTTCCGGTGCGGCGGCGGCCGGGGTCGTCTGGGCGTGGGCCACTGTGCCGGTGAGCGCGGCGGCCTGAAGAACGGCGAAGGCGATGGAGCATCGAGCGGAAGCAGACGGTGGGAACATGCGGAAACTCTACCAGATTGGCTGCAGCTTTGGGCAAGGCTGCGATTGCTGAAGCGGCCATTACAATGGAGGGAAGACGGAAATTAATCAAGGAGCAAGACACGTGGCGCAACGCACATTCAGCATCGTCAAGCCGGACGCGGTCCGCAAAGGGTTTACCGGGGCCATTCTGGCCGAGATCGACAAGGCCGGTTTTCAGATTCTGGCCATCAAGCGGCTATCGATTTCAAAGGAACAGGCGCAGGGTTTCTATTACGTCCACAAAGAGCGGCCGTTCTTTGACGATCTGACCACGTTCATGTCTTCGGGACCGATGGTGCTGCTGGTGCTCGAAAAGGACAACGCGATTGCCGACCTGAGAAAGCTGATGGGCGCGACCAATCCGGCCAATGCGGAAGAGGGAACGATCCGCAAGAAGTTTGCGGGATCGATTCAGGAGAATGCGATTCACGGGTCGGATGCGGAAGACACGGCGGCGTTTGAAATCGGGTACTGGTTTGCGGGGTATGAGCTGATCTGAATGGTCGGTGCGTATCTCTGAACATTTTGGTTTCCCACCCATGCGCAAAAGCAGCGCTAGGGCACGGAGCGTCCTTCGATTGATCGTTCAGGATGCGGGGCTTCCCGTTCTGTGAAGCCCGTTCTAAATCAGGGCTCGAATGTGCTGGGCGGCCAAGTCAATCGCCGAACAGATCGTCGATCTTTTGGCGGAGTGCGGCGACTTCCTGCTTGAGTTCAGCGACCGTTGATTCGAGTTGTACGATTCGGTCTTCGTGGGCTGGATCGTCACTGGCGCTGCGGGCTGAGTGCTGGGAAGCTACCTGCGGCGCGAATGCGTTCTCGGCAGCAATCGCCGATTCGATTGAGCCGGAGAGCAGATGGGCGTAGCGCGATTCCTTGGTGCCGGGCTGGCGGGGCAGAACGGCCACCAGCGACGGGTCGCGTTCAGCGAGCTTTTGCAGGCCGGCGAGGACTTCGCCGATCTCGTCGAAGCGGTGCATGCGCTCGGTGCGGCCGCGGAGTTCGCCGGGTGTTTGCGGGCCGCGCAACAGCAGGATGCAGAGCAGGGCGGTTTCAGCGCGGGTGAAGTTGAAGGCCTCGCCCAGCCAATGCTCGTACTTGGTGACGCGGCCGTCGGCTCCGCGCGCCCGGCCGGCGAGACCATGGTCCTCAAGGCGGCGCAGGGCGAGGCGCACTTCTTCCTCGTCGAGCTTCATGACCGGGTCGCGGTTGGTCAGCTGGTTGCAGGCGTTGATCAGGGCGTTGAGCGAGAGAGGATAGTAGTCCGGGGTGGTGACTTCCTTTTCAATCAGCGCGCCCAGAACGCGGGCCTGGGCAGGGGTGAGCACGATGGGCTGCGTGATGGGCATAGGCTTGTATCCACTTTGCGCCGGGGCGGTTGATTCGGTCAATCGGCT
>DATKGE010000031.1:0-9234 GCA_035510955.1 Occallatibacter sp.
GCTTCCAGCACCACGTAATACTGATTCAGTTGCGTATAGATGATGGAGACTTCCGACTGCCCGAAGTGGCTGTAGAGCGTGCTGTCCAGAGTCGCTGGCGTAATCCCCAGCCGCGCCGCCGTGGGCCGGTCGTAGGTCAGCAATTCCTCCAATCCATTGTTCTGCGCGTCAGAGTTCACATCCTGAAATCCCGGCAGCTTTTTCATTTCCGCCAGCAGGATCGGGCCCCATTTCGACAGGTCGGCCACGTTATCCGACTGGATCGTGTATTGATAAAGCGCCGCGCTCGACCGTCCTCCAATGCGCAGGTCCTGCGCCGCCTGCAGAAACGCCGAAGCCACGGGAAGCCGGTTCAGCTTGGGCCGCAGGCGATTGATGATCTCCGGCGCGCCGGTCTGGCGCACATCGCAGCCTTTGTTCGCTTCCTTGCACTCATTTCCCAGAAGCTTCAGGGCGATATAAATAAACCCGCCGTTCGATTGGCCTGTATAGGCATTCACGTGGGCCACGGCCGGGTCGGCCTTGATCACCCCCACCAGCGCCCGAACTGAGTTGTCCATCACCGCAAACGATGCATCCTGCGGCCCCACCACGCCGCCCACGATAGCCCCCGTGTCCTGCTGCGGAAAGAATCCCTTGGGGATAACGGCGATCAGATAGAAGTTCAACCCGATGGTAAGCAGCAGCAGCACGAAAACCGGCCAGGGATGATCCAGCACCCATTTCAGCGACCGGCTGTACCCCGAGAGCATCGAACTGAATCCCCTCTCGCTGAAGCGGTACAGCCGCCCGTGCTTTACCTTGCTCTCATCCTTGAGGATGTAGGCGCACATCATCGGCGTTGTCGTAAGCGAGACCAGCATCGACATCACGATGGCCGTTGACAGCGTGATGGCGAACTCGCGAAACAATCGCCCCACAATTCCGGCCATGAGAAGAATCGGAATGAACACCGCAATCAGCGACATGCTGATGGATAGAATGGTGAACCCGATCTCCTTCGATCCTTGGAACGCGGCCTTCATCGGATCCATGCCCTCTTCACGAAGCCGCGAGATATTCTCCATCACCACGATGGCATCGTCCACAACGAATCCCGTCGAAATGGTCAACGCCATCAGCGACAGATTGTCGATGCTGAAGTCCAGCAGGTACATCACGGCAAACGTGCCGATCAGCGAAGCCGGCACGGCGACCGCGGGAATGAGCGTGGCGCGCCAGTTGCGCAGAAAGACAAACACCACCAGCACCACCAGGATGACCGAGCCAATGAGCGAAGCTTCAACATTGTTCACCGATGCACGGATGGTGGTAGTGCGGTCGAGAACGATGGTGGTCTTGATGCCTTGCGGTATGGAAGCCTCGATCGACGGCAGTTCCGCTTTGATTCGATCGTTGGTCTCGATTATGTTGGCGCCCGGCTGGCGAAAGACAATCATGGTAATCGAGGGAATGCCGTCCATGTAGCCCGACGCGCGAATGTTCTGCGCGCCGTTCTCCACCTCCGCCACATCCGACAAGTGCACCGCCTGTCCGTTGTGGTAGCCGATCACCAGCGGCTTGTAGTCGTCCGCCTGGTGCATCTGGTCGTTGGTAATAATATCCAGTGTCCTGCCCTGATCCTCGATCTGCCCTGTCGCCTCGTGGGCATTCTGCTGGCTCAGCTCCGCCTGCAGCCCCGGCATGGTCAGCCCGTAGCTGTTCAGCTTGTTCGGGTTCACGTCCACGCGCACGGATGGGCCTGCGCCTCCGCCCACGCCCACCTGGCCCACGCCCTGCAGCTGGGAAAGCTTTTGCGCAATAACCGACGAAGCGTAGTCGTAAAGCGTCGGCTTGTCGTACTTGTCCGAAGTAAGCCCCAGGATCATGATCGGCGCATCCGCCGGATTCACCTTGCGGTAGGTCGGATTGCCCGGCAGATCCGCGGGAAGATAAGTGCGTGCCGCGTTGATGGCCGCCTCCACGTCGCGCGCTGCACCGTCGATGTTGCGGCTCAGGTCGAATTGCAGCGTAATCGATGTGCTGCCCAGCGAACTCGACGAGGTCATCTCCGTCACGCCCGCGATGTGGCTGAACTGCCGCTCCAGCGGGGTTGCGATCGACGACGCCATAATCTCCGGACTGCCGCCGGGAAGACCCGCCGAAACTGAAATTGTCGGAAAATCGATCTGCGGCAATGGAGAAACCGGCAGAACATTGAAGGCGATGGCCCCGGCAAGCGTCACCCCCGCCGTCAGCAGTGTGGTGGCTACCGGACGCCGGATGAACGGGGCGGAGATGTTCATGCGCCCTCCGCCAGTTGCGCCTGCCCGCCATTCTTGATTGGCTTGCCCACGTTGGTCACGCGATGCCCGATGCGGTCGAAGAAGATGTAGATGACCGGCGTGGTATAGAGCGTGAGTATCTGGCTCAGCAGCAGCCCGCCCACCATCGCAATGCCCAGCGGACGGCGCAACTCAGAACCCATGCCCGAACCCATCGCCAGCGGAATGCCCGCCAGCAGCGCCGCCATCGTGGTCATCATGATGGGCCGGAAACGCAGCAGGCAGGCCTCGTAGATTGCGTCGGTTGAAGTCATTCCCCGCTCGCGCTCCGCCTCCAGGGCGAAGTCCACCATCATGATGCCGTTCTTCTTCACAATGCCGATCAGCAGGATGATGCCGATGATGGCGACAACGCTCAGGTCCTGCCTGAAAACGATGAGAGCCAGCAGCGCGCCCACGCCCGCCGAAGGCAGCGTGGAAAGAATCGTGATGGGATGAATGAAGCTTTCGTACAGCACGCCGAGCACAATGTAAACCGCAGCCAGCGCGGCCAGGATCAACAACCCTTCGTTGGAGAGTGAGCCCTCAAATGCCGCCGCGGTGCCCTGGAATCCATACTGCACGCTGGCCGGCATGTTCAGTTCTTTCTGTGCCTTGTTGATGGCCGTAATCGCCCCGCCCAGCGCGGCGTCCGGCGCCAGGTTGAACGATACGGTGACCGCCGGAAACTGCCCCTGATGATTGATGGAAAGCGACTCGGTCGATTTTTCAAGATGAGTAAACGCGCTTAAAGGCACCGAGCCCGATGGCGTCGAACTGGCGGTTGTATTCGCAGACGAGGAAGAGGAACTGCTGGTGGTGCCCACACCCGAGTTCAGGGCATTCGATGGCGCACTGAGCACTCCTGAAGATGGTGTAAAAGCCGCCGAGGCTGTGGTCGCATTCGACCCGGCGGAAGAGGAACCGGAAGCGGCAAAGGATGTGGAAGCGCCGGGGCCCGAGCCCCCTGAAGATGCACTCGCTTGTATGTAGAGGTCCTGGAGTCTCGCGGGGCTCGACTGAATGGTCGGATCCGCCTCCAGAATCACGTGGTACTGGTTCAACTGCGTGTACATGGTGCTGATCTGGCGTTGTCCAAACGCATCGTAGAGCGTGTTGTCGATGGTATCCGGAGCGATGCCAAGGCGCGATGCGGTCACCCGATCGACAACCAGAGAGACTGCCAACCCGCCGGTCTGCTGATCCGTGGCCACGTCGGCAAGCTGAGGCAACTTCTTCATCTTGTCCACCAGCTTGCCGGTCCACTCGTTCAGCTCGTTCAGATTGGGGTCCTCCAGCGTGTACTGGTACTGGGTGCGGCTTACGCGATCGTCCACCGTGATGTTCTGCACCGGGCTCATGTAGAGCTCAACACCGTCTACGTCCTTGAGATTGGTCTGCAGCCTGCGGATCACGTCCGCCGCGCTGATCTTCCGGTCTGCGATGGGCTTCAGGTTGATCGACATGCGTCCGCTGTTGAGCGTCGTATTGGTGCCGTCTGCCCCGATGAACGAAGACAGGCTCTCCACCGCCGGATCCTCAAGCACCACGCGGGCCAGTTCCTGCTGCTTCTGCTCCATGGCCGCAAACGAAATACTCGCCGGCGCCTGCGAGATACCCTGAATAACGCCCGTATCCTGCGTAGGAAAGAATCCCTTGGGGATGATGATGTAAAGGAAGATCGTCAGCACCAGCGTAGCCAGGGCCACCAGCAGCGTGATGGTCTGAAAGCGCAGAACAAACTTGAGCGTGCGTCCATAAAACGCGATGATGTTTTCAAACACGCGCTCGGAAGCCTTGAAGAAACGGCCCTGCTTTTCCTCGGGCGTGTGCCGCAATATCCGCGAGCACATCATCGGCGTCAGCGTGAGCGAAACCACCGCGGACAGAATGATCGTCACCGCCAGGGTAACCGCGAACTCGCGAAACAGCCTGCCGATCACGCCGCCCATGAACAGCAGCGGAATCAGAACCGCGATCAGAGACACGGTCAAAGAAATAATGGTGAAGCCGATCTGCTCCGCGCCTTTGATGGCCGCCTGCATCGGCGTGTCGCCCGCCTCGAGATAGCGGGAGATATTCTCGATCATCACGATCGCGTCGTCCACCACGAAGCCTGTCGAGATGGTCAGCGCCATCAGCGAAAGGTTGTCCAGGCTGTAGCCCAGCGCGTACATCACGCCGAACGTGCCCACCAGGGAAAGCGGCACCGCTACGCTGGGAATGATGGTGGCATACACATTGCGTAGAAACAGAAAGATCACCATGACCACCAGCGCAATGGTGAGCATCAACTCAAACTCCACGTCGTCCACGGATGCGTTGATGGCGGTGGTGAGATCGGTAAGCGGAGTCACCTTGATAGAGGCGGGCAGGTTCACTTCAAGCGACGGAAGAATCGCCTTGATGGCCTTCACCACGTTGATGGTGTTCGCGCCCGGCTGCCGCTGAATATTCAGAATCACCGCCGGCGTCTCGTTCATCCACGCGGCCTGGTTCTTGTTCTCGATGCCGTCCGTCACCTTCGCCACATCGGTCAGCATTACCGGCGCGCCGTTGTTGTAGGCAACCACAACATTGCGATAATCGTCGCTGGTGACCAACTGGTCGTTGGCATTGATCTGGTAATCCTGGTGCGGTCCGTCGAAGTTGCCCTTGGCCTGATTGACGCTGGTGTCAACCAGCGCCGTGCGCAGGCTTTCCAGGTTCAGCCCGTACGACGCAAGCGCTGTCGGATTGGCCTGGATGCGCACTGCCGGTTTCTGCCCGCCGCTGATGCTTACCAGGCCCACTCCGGCCAACTGCGAAATCTTCGGCGCCAGCCGCGTGTCCACCATGTCCTCGACCTGCGAAAGAGGCATGGAGTCGGATGTGACGGCCAGTGTGAGCACCGGAGCATCCGCAGGATTGGTCTTGTTGTAAATCGGCGGCGCAGGCAGATCCGAGGGCAGAAAGCTCTGCGCGGCGTTGATCGCCGATTGCACTTCTTCTTCGGCGATGTCGATATTCAGGGTGAGCGCGAACTGCAGCACAATGACAGACGAGCCGCCGGAACTGGTCGACGTCATCTGGCTCAGGCCCTGCAGCTGGCCAAACTGGCGCTCCAGCGGAGCCGTTACAGTGGTCGCCGCCACGTCAGGGTTCGCGCCTGGATAGAACGTCACCACCTGAATGGTGGGATAGTCGACCTCCGGCAAAGCTGACACCGGCAACTGGGTATAAGAAACAATACCCACCAGCAGGATTGCGGCCATCAGCAGCGAGGTTGCAACAGGACGCTGGATGAAAGGCCCGGATGGACTCACGGAGTATTGCCCTCCGATGGATTGACCGCGATCGGCTGCTTCGACACGATGATCTTGCTTCCGTCCTGCAGCTTGTCGAAACTGCTGGTGGCAACAATATCGCCGGGGTTGATTCCCGTCACCGCGATCTGGCCGGCATCGGAAACACCCGTCTTGATATTGCGCACGGCCGCTGCACCGTTCGTTTTGTCAGTCATGGTGAGCAGATAAACGAACGCAACCTGTCCGTTGTGCTGGACGGCCGCGCTGGGAATCAGCGTAACCCCGGTCTGCGTGTTTTGCAGTAACCGCGTGTTCACAAATTGATTGGGAAACAGGGTGCTCTTCCTGTTGTCGAAGGTGGCTCGCAGCTTCACCGTTCCGGTCGTCGTGTCAATCTGGTTATTGATGGTGAGCAGCTTGCCGTCCGCCAGCTTGTTGGCCGAATTGCGGTCCCAGGCCTCCACCGGCAACGAGTGCATCTGCCGCATCCGCCCTTCCACCGGTCCCAGGCTGTCTTCGGCCAGGGTAAAGATCACCGTCGTCGGCTGCATCTGCGTAATCACCACCAGGGCACCAGTTCCGCCCGCCTGCACCACGTTGCCGGGGTCCACCAGGCGAAGGCCCACCTGGCCCGAAATCGGCGCCGTAATGTTGCAGTACCCCAACTGCACCTGGTCGTAGTCCACCGTGCCCTGATCGTTCTTCACCGTGCCCTGATCCTGCAGGACAATCTTTTCCTGGTCGTCCAGCAACTGCTTGTTGATCGCGTTGCGCGCCCACGCCATGCGATAGCGCTCCAGATCCATCTGCGCCTGCGCCAGGATATTCTGATCCCGCTCCAGCGTTCCCTGCGCCTGCAGCAACGTTGCCTGGTAGGGCCGCGGATCGATCTCGATCAACGCGTCTCCTTTATGCACGAATTGGCCTTCGCGGTAATCCACCTTGGTGATCACCCCGCTGGCCTGCGCGGTGATCGTAGCCGTATACACCGGCGTCACCGTGCCGATCGCATCCTGATAAACGCCGATGCTGCCCTTGGTAGCCGTTGCCACGGTTACCGGAACAGGGCCGGTCATGCCCCGTCTTCCACCCGCGCTTCGACCGCTGCTCGCGGTTGATTTGGCGCTTTCGCCCGCGCTTCGGTTATGCAGAAAGTAATAAGCAACAACCGCAGCAATTACCAGCAGCGTGGTCCAAAGAATCCAGCGTTTGCCGGACCCCGGAGGGGGTGCACTTAACTGATGGTCAGGACCGATGGGCTGAATACCTGACTGGTCTTCTATTTCAGACACTTAAGACTCCGCGTGGCAAGCATTTGAGGAAAACCCTTCTCGCAGAATCGCCGCAGGGACTTGTGGCTGTCAATAATGCAGAGCCGGGAGAAGGCAGGGAATTCCTCACTGTTCTTAGATGCCAATCTGCCACGGAGGGTTATGGGCTTTTCCCGCAATCGTGCAGGCCATGCGCAAATAATCGCGATGCCTTCCGGGGATTTCAAACCCATTCGCCGGCTCCGCCGCGGATTGCAGTCTGACTCAGGCTCTCGCGAAGCCGGCTCCGGAAAGGCAGTTGCTTCCCAAGGGTTCCAGATCTTCCCCGCCTACTTCCACGGCAATGCTCCGTTGAATGTGTTCCAGGGTCAGCACCACGCGGAAGCCAGTCTTCCACCGCACCACAATGCCTTCCATTCCCGCCAGCGCGCCCGATCGAATCCGCGCTCTTTGCCCCGCGGTCAATAAAGGATGCGGCTCGACCCGCCGCATGTGAAGCCCGGTGCGCAGGGCGTCAATGGCTTCGTCCGGCATGGCCACCGGTTCCCGCCCTGTCCCGCCCACAACCGCCAGGGCGCCGGGAACATCCAGCACTCGCACGCGTTCGGTCCTCTTGATGTGAACAAACAGGTAGCCAGGAAAAAGGGGTAGGTCCAGCGTCACCCGCGAACCGTCGCTCCATTTGCGCTGCGAACGGTAGAGCGGCAAATAATGCTCGATTTGTCGTTGCACCAGATGCTGGGCCACGCGCTTTTCGTGACGGGATGTGGTGTAGACGGCAAACCATTTTGGCTCGAATACCTGATCTGGCGCAAACTCCGGCAGAAAGCAATCTTCCGATCGAAGTCTCCGTTGTCCAACGCTGCCCATAGTCGCATCATCCTTGGTGGAGTTAAGCCGTACGTCCTGCGAAAGCGAAAACCCGCACCCAAAAACCTCAAGCTGGTTTGATCCCAAAATGAAAGCAGGTGCTTTCATCCGTCGAGTCGATTCATCCGCTCACGGGGCCGGAAGAATGCCGTAGCCAGAATATATCAAAGAAGAGTGCCGTCAAGTGGAAAGTTGATGGTAAGAATAATTTTTTCATTATCTTAGAACGCCGAAACTCTGAAAATTGGATAGTCTGAGCAACCATTTCCTTCGCGTGATCATCGTCGCTGAAAAGCCACTGCAAGGTGTAAGTAACAACCTTCATTTCCACAGTTTACACCAAAGTAACTTTCGCAAATCAGAACGTTTACCGCAGCCCGCCTTAGAGCCATTCAGGCCTTCAGCCGGCAGAAAACACCTGTGAAAAATCCAGCCTTAATTACGTATGGCAGAGCGGACAGCTCAAGCTGTTTCAGGATCTTGGGCCCCGGCACTCCGGCGCTCATTCCGCGCAGCACAAACCCACGATTCCCCCATTCGCCGCACCGTGCAGCGCGCGAAATCCCGATTGCCCTTACAATCGAACAGAAGGAGATCCCTGCCATGCGCCGAGTCTATATGGACGCCAATGCCACCACCCCTCTGCTTCCGGAGGTAATGGAGGCCATGCGCCCGTATTGGATGGAGCATTTCGGCAACGCCTCATCGATCCACCAGCACGGCCAGCAGGCGCGCACCGCCGTCGACCGCGCCCGCGAGACGATGGCGCGCTTCTTCAACTGCCACGACGCCGAGGTGGTATTCAACTCCGGCGGCACCGAGGGAGACAACACCGCCATCTTCGGCCTGCTGCACCCCGGTGACCATTTCATTACCACCTCCATCGAGCACTCGGCCATCCTTGAAGCGGCCAAGCGCCTGGCCCGCCACGGTGTAGAAACTACATTTGTCGCGCCCCAGCCCAGCGGCCTGATCGATCCAATGGATATCCTGCGCGCCATCCGCCCAGCGACCCGCCTCATCAGCGTAATGCTGGCCAACAACGAGACCGGCGTTCTGCAGCCTGTGGAAGCCATCGGAAAGATAGCCAATGCCACCGGCGTCTTCTTCCATATCGACGCCGTGCAGGGTGCAGGCAAAATCGAATTCGACGTGCGCCGCATCGGTTGTCACCTGCTTTCCATCAGCGCCCACAAGATGCACGGCCCCAAGGGCATCGGCGCCATGTTCGTCCGCCGCGGAACCCCCATCGAGCCGCTGCTCGTCGGCGGTAGTCACGAGCGCCGCCAGCGCGCCGGCACTGAGAACGTCGCTGGCATCGTAGGCCTGGCCAAGGCCGCCGAACTCGCCATGCACTCGCTCGACGACGGCACCATCCACCGTCTCGCCACCCTGCGCGACCGCCTCGAGGCCGGAATCCTTCAGCTGGGCGGCACCGGCGTCAACGGCGCCTCGGCAGACGGCAAACCCGTTTCCCGCGCCGCCAACACCAGCAACATCTGG
>DATKGE010000032.1:0-5790 GCA_035510955.1 Occallatibacter sp.
GGATTGGACAACGGCAATCGAGCGGGAGTACCATCCAGCCGGATTTCGCTTGTGGCGGGCCGCGGGGATGAAAACCGGCGCCGGCACGCAGACAATTCACCTCAGGACCGGAGGCAGAGATGAGAGCACTTCAGAGAGTTGCAACAGGCGTGTTGGCGCTGGGCGTTGTTGTTTCCACAGGGTGCGGCGCGCGACACTCGGACAAGGAAGTTTATTACCTGATCTCGGCAAACACGGCATTGCCTTATTGGCAGACGGCTGCGTCGGGATTCAAGCAGGCAGCCGCGAAGTACCATGTGATTGCGAGGGTGGTTGGACCGGACGGCTACGATGCGCAGGCGGAGCTTGCCGAGCTGCAAAAGGCGACGGCCGCCAAGCCAGCGGGCATTCTGATTTCAGTGGCAGACGTATCGGTGTTGCAGCCGGGAATCGATGCGGCGGTGGCCGCGGGGATTCCGGTGATTACGATGGATTCGGACGCCGTGGGCAGCAAGCGGCTGTACTTCATCGGGACCAACAACCTGGAGGCCGGAGAGCTGGGCGGCAAGCGGGTGATAACGAAACTGGGCGGCAAGGGCAACGTGGTGTTCTTCACCATCAGTGGCCAGCCCAACACCGAGGAGCGCCTGAAGGGCTTCAAGGATGAATTCGCCAGCCGTCCGGATATAAAGATTGCCGACGTGGTGGACATCAAGGGCGATCCGAAGGCGGCCTTTGACAAGACGCAGGAGTTCCTGGCGCTGACGGGGCCGAAGAAGATCGACGCATTTGTGTGCCTGGATTCGGCATCGGGCAAGATGGTTGCGGATGCGCTGAAGCGCGCCGGGGGCAGCCACGAGCTGATTGCCTGGGACGTGAATCAGGATACGCTGGATGCCATCAAGGCGGGGACGATCGACGCGACCATTGCACAGAAGCCCTACACCATGGGCTGGGTGGGGTTGAAGGCACTGGACGAGGTGTTCCACGACCCACCGAAGCAGCTCGGCAAGGACTACAGCGCGGATTCGTTTGCGCCGTACCCGGCGTTTGTGGATACGGGCACGTCGCTGGTGGACCAGAGCAATGTGGATTTGTACATTGCTTCAGCGGCGTCGCAGTGAGCGAGGTAAAGATAGGGGAGCTGGACGGGTATTGAGCGATTCCGGCCCGGCAGGTTCGCGTGAATTGAGAGAATTGCGGGATCGAGGAAGCCTGCGTCTCTGGTGGGAGACGCGGGCTTTCTTGTTTCTTGCGGCCTATACCGGCCAAGGGAGTAGAGGCAAGGCAGCTGCGGGCAATTTCATTGAATCAGTGGTGGTATGATTTTCCGGTTCGAGAGCCAAAGGGGGTTGGATGAAAAGCAATTGCAGTTTTGTTTTCTCGTTGTTTGTTCTTTTGATGTCGGCGGAGGTTTGTCTTTCTCAGCAGAGCCTGTCAGCGAACTGGGAGGAACTTACCGGGCCGGACTTCATTCAGGCGATTCACCAGTCGCAAAGGGTTTGCGTGCTGCCGTTCGGCATTATCGAGAAGCATGGGCCGCACCTGCCGCTGGGCACGGACCTGCTGGATGTGCGCTTCGCGGTGATGAATGCGGTGAAGCAGGAGTATGCGGTGGTTTTTCCGCAATATTATTTCGGGCAGATCTTCGAGGCGCAGCAGCAGCCGGGCACGGTGGCCTACAGCTTGACGACGCAGTTGACGCTGTTGCAGGAGACGGTGAAAGAGATGGCGCGCAATGGCTGCAAGAAGGTGGTCATTGTCAACGGGCACGGTGGAAACAACAGTCTGTTGCCGCTCTTCGCGCAGGCGCAACTGGCCAGTCCGCGCGACTACGTGGTGTATGTGTTTGGATTGCCGCAGAGGGATGCGCCTGGACGGCCGGCGATGAAGACCACGATGGACATGCACGCGGGGGAAACGGAGACTTCGCTGATGCTGGTTGCGCGGCCCGACCTGGTGCATATGGATCGCGCGACCGAGGAATCCGGGGCGGACCAGAAACGGCAATCGCTGCCGGGGTCTGTGTATACGGGCATTTGGTGGTATGCGCGATTTCCGAATCACTATTCTGGCGAGGGCGCGGCGGGGAACAGGGAATTGGGAGAGTTTGAGCAGAAGGAATGGTCACGGCAGATTGCCGAGGCGATCAAGGCGGTCAAGGCGGACACCGAGAGCTTGAAATTGCAGAACCAGTTCTTCGAGGATTCGCAGCATCCGCTGGATACGAAGCAGTAGGCACCTGCGGTGCGGTCCGCCGCGGCGGACGCTTGCGCGCCATGAGATTGCCGGGCGTCGAAGGAAGATGTGTAGGGATTCTTGGTTTCCCACCCCAGACGCAAAAAGCAAGCACGCGGTGCCCCGACCCTGAGGGTACCCCGGCGCCCAGGTGGGTCACCCAGCGTTGTTGACCAATTCAGACCGAAATGCAGGTCCTTCGGCTCCGCTGAAATACGCTTCGCTCAGAATGACAGTGCACGGATGGAGCTGTCCCATTGCGCTCAGGATGACAGATCTGTGGTGGTGCGGACTTATTCGGGTTTGGGCATGCCGACTGCGCTGTCCTGCTTGGCTAGCTTGACGCGGGCGTTTTCCAGCTTGCGCTGCACCTTGGCCACTTCGCCGGGTTCGATGTCTGCTGGGGCCGATTTGGCGTATTCGGCGATAGAGAGCTCCCACTGCGCGGCAGCCAGACGGATGCGGCCTGTCTTCTCGTAGAGTTCGCCCAGGTGATCGTGGACGGTGGGGTCGGTCTGGTCGCGCCCGGCGGCCTGGACAAGGTTAACTTCGGCCTCTTCATACTGCCCAAGCTTGAAATAGGCCCAGCCAAGCGAGTCCAGATAGGCGCCGTTCATCGGTTCCAAGTCTACAGCCTTGCGGATGAGCTTGAGGGCCTCAGGCAGGCGAACGCCCTTGTCTGCCAGCATGTAGCCAAGATAGTTAAGGGTCGCGGCGTTGTTGGGGTCAAGCTCCAGGGCCTGGCGGAAGAGCTGCTCGGCCGGCTCATAGTGCTTTTGCCGCTCGGCCAGGGCGCCCTTGAGGAAGAGCAGATAAACGCGGTCGTCGGTTTTGATGGAGAGCGGAGTGGCCTTGGCGTAAGCGTCTTCAGCGTCCTTCCAGCGGCGCATCTCGGCATAGAACTGGCCCAGCTTCAACCATACCTGGCGGTCTTTGTCAGAGTTGTCGAGCAGCGCCTTGGTCATGGCCAGGGCTTCATCGTTCTTGCCCTGTTCGACCAGGGCCCCGGCCAGCATGAGCTTCAGGTCCACGTCCTTTGGATTGTTGCTGACGGCCTTGCGGGCCAAGTCGGCCGCCTGGTCGAACATTTTTGCTTCACCGTAGGCTTCAACCTGCTCTTCAGTTCCGCGCAGGGCGTTGTCCCCGCCCATGTCGATCATCTTCTGGTAGGTGGCGATGGCCTGGGTGGTCTTGTTCTCTTCGCGATAGATTGCCGCCAGGTGGTCGAGGAAGAAGCCGCGGTTGCTCTTTTCTTCAGTGGTATACGCGCCGTTGGCGTGGGAGGTCAGGTCGACCATCTTCTCGTAGGTTTGGGAGGCCTCGTCAAAGCGGCCCAACACGTCCAGCAGCTGCGCTTCCTTGAAGCCGGCTTCGAGCGACGTGGGGTCGATTTTGCGGGCTTTGCGGATGGTGGCGAGCGCATCCTCCAGTTTTCCCTGGCGGCGTTGAATTTCAGCGATGTTCACCAGCGGCTCAGCGTTTTCAGGATCGGCTTCGGCCAGCAGCTTGAACTGCTTGAGAGCTTCGTCGAGCTGGCTGTTGTTGAGCAGGGCCTGGCCCAGTGCGTCGAGGGTGTGCGCGTCCGCGGGGTCCATATCGGCGGCGCGCTGATAGGCGGCAATGGCGTCCTTGGGCTGCTTCAACTGGTCATATGCCGCGCCCAGGGCGACTTCCATTTTGGGGCTGCGGTCGCCGACCGGGACCGCTTCGATGACCTTGACTGCGTGGGCGATGTCGCCGCTCTCGGCATACAGGCGGGCCAGGTTGAGAACCACTTCTTCCGAGTCGGGTTCGATGGCCTGTGCGGTCTTGAACTGGTCTTCGGCCTTTTTGGGCTGGTGCTTGACGGTGTAAAGCTGGCCCAGCACCATGCGGTCTTCGACGCTCTTCGGCTGCAGGGCGACGATCTTTTCAAATTCGGCGATGGCCTGGTCAAGAGAGTTTCCGGAAGGCGAAGAGGAGGAGACGGTGTTGGAGGCGTCGCTCAACTGGCGCAGATAGATCCGCCCCAGAAGCCGGTGAGCATCAATGTCGTTGGGCGAGTTCTTGAGCAGGTTGCGGGCCGTCACCTCGGCCTCGTGCATGTGGCCGGGAATGCGGAAGTACAGATCGGCAAGCCCGTTGTTCAACTGCGGAGAGTTGGGGTCGGCGTTGAGCGCGTACTTGTATTCGTCGACGGCCAGGCGCGCGTCGTCGTTGTTGCCGTTTTCGAGGGCTTCGTCCTCATAGATGTTGGCCAGCGCCAGGTGGTAGTAGGCCACGGCGCGGTCGGAGGACTGCGCGGACGCGTGGGGCTGGCTCTGCGCGGCCTGGTCTTTTGTCGATGGCAGCTTGGAAGGGGCGGACGGAGTCGGAGCGGAAGTCTCGGGAACGGAGGGGGCCGGAGCTGCGGGGGCCTGGGCGGGGGTGGCCGGCGTGGTCTGGGCGGAAACGGACAGGACCGGCAGCAGGACCAATGAGGCGGCGGCGAAAGAAAGCCAAGAGGGCGAGAATACGAGTTTTGTTTTCATCATCCTGGAGATTCCAAACCTTTTGGGTCCAGGGAAAGGAGACTAGCCCAATCCGAAATGACCCGGAAGCGGTGCAGGCAGGCGGTGAGAGCCACTCTGCCTACTCTAGAGACGATTTTACAGGTCATTTGTCGCAAAAGGGCGGCGGAATGCGGGATTTTCTGGCGGTGAGGTCAAAGCGGCTCATGATCGGGCGCGGTTCCTTCCGTCTCAATGGCGGAAATGGCGGATGCCGGTGAAGACCATGGCCAGGCCGAGGCGGTCGGCGGCGTCGATTACGTCTTGATCCTTGACCGATCCGCCAGGCTGGATTACGGCGGTGGCGCCGGCCTGGGCGACGGTCTCAAGACCGTCGGGGAAGGGAAAGAAGGCGTCAGAGGCGGCGACGCAGCCCACAAGCGGGAGGACGGCTTTCATGGCGCCGAAGCGGGCGGCGTCTACGCGGCTCATCTGGCCGGCTCCGACGCCGATCGTTTGGCCGTCACGGGCATAGACAATCGCGTTGGATTTGACGTGCTTGGCCACGCGCCATGCGAAGAGCAAACTGCGCAGTTCCCCGGCTGTGGGCGGACGCCAGGTGACGACCTTCAGCTCCGACTCGGTGACGCGGGCGGTGTCGGCGTCCTGGAGGAGCAGGCCGCCGGAGACGTGCTTGACGACTGGGCGCGGCGCGGCGGAGTGGACTTCGACCAGGCGAAGGTTCTTTTTGGCGGCGAAGCCCTGGCGGGCTTCCGGGGTGAAGGCGGGGGCGGCGATGGCTTCGACGAAGAGCTTGGCAATCTCGGCGGCGGCGTCGCCATCCATGGCACGGTTGATGCCGACAACACCGCCAAAGGCGGAGACGGGATCGGCGGCGAGGGCTTTCCGATAGGCCTCTAGGATGGTTGCTCCGGTGGCGGCGCCGCAGGGGTTGGTGTGCTTGACGATGATCACGGCAGGCTCTTCGAATTCCTGCGCGAGCTCCCAGCAGGCATCGAGATCGACGAGGTTGTTGAAGCTGAGTTCCTTCCCCTGGAGTTGGATTGCGCCGGCGATG
Organism: Occallatibacter sp.; assembly: GCA_035510955.1. GTDB lineage: Bacteria > Acidobacteriota > Terriglobia > Terriglobales > Acidobacteriaceae > Telmatobacter. The sequence continues at coordinate 5,764 of DATKGE010000032.1, forward strand.
CCGAGGCCGGAGCCGTCGGAGTAGAGT
>DATKGE010000033.1:0-5685 GCA_035510955.1 Occallatibacter sp.
TCGTGTTTTGCAGACTGATTCCCGCCTTCCCCTACCCTTATAAACAGCCAGACAAACGACGGAAATGCCGTGCCCGGCGAATGACCTCGCCCTCCCCCTTCAGCGGATGGCGCTGGGGCACGGGACTGTCGTCTCTGGATGGCATGGACTCTCCACCCGAAGCCAGACCGGAACCACGGCAACTTCCAGGCATTGAGAGCAGCCACAACCCAAGTCAGCGGCCAGCCCTGGGCGGTGCCGGCCGCTGGCCAGGGTTGAACGCAAAAACGAAATAAAAAACTCCACCATTTCCAGAGTTCAAACAGGTGCATTCTCCACAAAAAACAGCATTTGCACGTCGCACCTTCATGACTCAAGACTTGTGGAACTGTGGCCGCCTACGCGCCCGACAATCGGCCAACCAATCAAAATTGAACCCCGGCCAGCAATTGCTGCCCTTCTCTCTACAAGGAGCATTCCGTATGAATTCCATCTCGAACATCTGGAACCACCCCAAGACCTCGATCACCGGTTTGCTGATTGCGACCCTCACCATCGCCGGGGTCCTCTCGCAACAGGGAATCAACCTGGGCCACGCCGGCTCCGGAACCGTGCTCACACTGGTCAGCGCCGTCGCCACCGCGCTTCTGGGCCTGCTCGCCAAAGATCCGGGCTCCGCTTCAACGGTCGCCAACTCCTCCGCGAAGCTGGGCGCATGGGCCTTGATTACGCTCCTGCTTCCGCTGCCCTTCTCGACCGGTTGCAGCGGAGTAACCGTCGCCCAGGACATCGTCAACTGGACCCCGGCCCTGCAAAGCGCCGTAGCCACTGTCGACTCAACTGCCGCTCTGCTTGCGCCCGTCGACGCACCCATCTTTACCGCGGCAACAATCGGTTTCGACGTTGCCTCCAACCTGCTCGTAACCCAGGCCAAGGCCTATCTGGCCAATCCGACTGCGAGTATTCTGGCCCAGATCCAGGCCCAGATCGTAACCTTTCAGCAGCAGGTGAACGCATCGCTGCTCCAGACCGCAAAGATAGCCGACCCCGCCAGCCAGAAACACGCGCTCTCCGCTGTGCAGGCCGTCGCAACGGTCGTAAGTGCCATGCTGGCGCTGGTTGAATCGATTTCGACTAAGTCCGCCGTGGCGCAGATGGCCGCGCGCTCCACCATCAAGCTGGCGGCTGTCGAGCCATATCTTGATCGTTCGCAGGCCGCGCAGACAGTAGCCGTCCACTACGCCGAGCCGCTCGGACTGGCTCGCATTCAGGTAGCGCAAATCGAGAAAAGCCAGATCCAAACGGGCTTTTAAGAGCCTGTATGAAAACTCCCGGCTTTGAAAGGGCACGGCTTTAGCCGTGCCGAGGAAGCGACAAATGGAACCCGGCTTTAGCCGCTGAGGGAATGCAAAGGATTAAAGTATCTTTTCTCGGGGGCTAAAGCCCAAAACTCAATCTGTCATCGGGCGGCACGCCTAAAGCCGTGCCCTTTCAAAGCCAGGAATCCAACTCGCGGCCGAGTCTTTATACCGGCTTCGAATGGGCAAGCGCGACCAGCACCTACAGCGGCTGCCCTGCAGCTTGTTTCAGCGCGGCGATGTCGAACTTCTTCATGGTCATCATGGCGCGCATGGCCGCCGGATGCCGCAGCACGTCGTACAGCTTCAACGGAACAATCTGCCAGCAAAGACCGAATTTGTCCTTGAGCCAGCCGCAGTCCAGTTCCGTGCCGCCGTCACCCAGCTTTGACCAGTAAGCGTCAATCTCCGCTTGCGTCTCGCATCGCACGGTGAAGGAAAACGCCTCGCTGAGCTGGTGCGCAGGCCCGCCGTTGAGGAAGGTGACCTGCTGTCCATCGAGTTCGAGGTCCATGGCCAGCAGGGAACCGGCAGGTCCGGGACCGGCCTCGGTAACCCGCAGTTCATTCAGCTTGCGGCTGTTGGGAAAAACAGAAATGTAGAAATTCGCCGCCTCTTCAGCGTTGGCGTCGAACCACAAAAACGGCGTGATCTTGTTCATGGCCTGCTCGCTCCCAGCAGTTTCGAGTTAAGTGTTCTGATCCCGAGCTTCCCCAAGAATCAGCTTCAGCGTCATCTCGCGCTTGCCGCGATAAATCGTCACGCTGATCGTGTCCCCGGCCTGGTGCTTGTCCATCAGCGCGTTGATATCCTGCGGATCGTTCACCTGCTTGCCATCGACAGCCACAATCAGGTCGCCTCCCAGCAGGATGGGCATATTCCCCACATAGGCCTGCTCGTTTCCACCCCGCAGCCCCGCCCGCTCCGCCGCGCCACCCGGAACCACTTTCTGAATCAGCACGCCGGAGTCCACTGCCAATCCCATCTGCGAGGCCAGGTCGGGCCCGATGCCATAGGAAATAATCCCCAGCGAGGGCCGCTTGACCCGCCCGTAGCGCGTCAGATCGGCCAGCACCGCCTTGGCCGTGTTGATGGGAATCGCAAATCCAATTCCCGAGCTCTGTTCGGCCCCGTTCGAGGCAATCATGGTGTTGATGCCGATGACCTCGCCGTGGGAGTTCAGTAGCGGTCCGCCGGAGTTGCCGGGATTGATGGCCGCGTCGGTCTGGATGGCGTCCTCGATGGAGCCGCTCTCCGAGCCTCGCGCCGAAGGCAGGGTGCGGATGGAGCTGATGATGCCCCGCGTCATGGTCCCAGCCAGCCCGAAAGGATTGCCGATCGCGTACACCTTCTGCCCCACGGCCAGTTGGCTTGAGTCCGCCAGAATCACCGGCTCCAGGTTGGGCGCATCAATCTGCAGCAACGCCAGATCGTGCACCCGGTCCGTGCCCACCACCTTGGCCGCGTAACGCCGCTTGTTGCTCAGCATCACCTCGACGCCGCGATTGGCGCCTTCGACCACGTGATAGTTAGTCAGCACGTGGCCCGCCTTGTCCAGCACAAATCCCGATCCCTGTCCGCGCTGCGGCACTGCGCCGTTGAAGAAGTCGAACACCAGCGCGGTGGAGGTAATGTTGACCACCGAAGGCAGCACGCGTTTGTAAATGGCGATGTTGTTCTGCTCCTCGGCATCGTAGGCCGGCGCAGCCTCCGCCTCGGTCAGCTCCAGCGGCGAGCGGGAGCCGCGCGCCCCGAGCACCGCGACGTGATTCCCCGTCAAAGAATCAAGGTGGCTGGGCCAATGTGTGGTGAGAAACCAGAATCCGCCCACCAGCAGAACAACCAGAGCAATGCTGCGCAATCTCATAGCTTGTCGACCTGAAGAACCTTCCTCTTACAGATACGGCGCGCGCCCCGCCCGGTTCCATGGGGGAAACGCACCCGCCGCAAACTTCAATCTTTCCATCCTTATTTTAAAACTCGTTCTCAGGGATTTTGTTGCTCTCCACCTTCAGCCGCCGCCACAGCTCCACCGTTTGAGCGCGCAACGCAGCCTGATCCGCATTGTTTTCGAGGACATAATCGGCCCGTGCCGCCTTTTCGGCGTCTGGAATCTGGTGCTTCAGCCGCATCCGCGCATCGGCCGCGGCAGCCTCGCGTCCCGCCCCGGCCCGACTCACGCGCGCCGCATAGCGGGCAACCTTCAACTTCTCCGGCGCGGTCACCACCACCACGCGGTCGAAACGCCGCCGCCAGTCGGCCAGCACGCTCTCCTGTTCGCCGCGCAGCCGCGCATCGCGCTCGACCTCAAATATGAGCGCGGATTCTACGACTGCGACAGCGGCAGGGTTACGCTTGAAGACCTCTTCCATCCAGCTCCGCTGCACCGCGATCGCCGCCGGATGCACAATCGCGTTCAGGTCTTGCAGACGGCCTCCCTTGAAAGCCAGATCGGCTAGCCGCTTGCGGTTCAGCCGCCCATCGGGGTCAACCACTTCAGGTCCGAACACCCGCACAATCTCCCCATAAACAGCCTGCCCCGGCTCCATCAATGCCCGTCCCAGCGCATCCGCCTCAATCACCTCGGCGCCCAGCTCGCGCAGAAAGCCCGCCACGGTGCTCTTCCCGCTGCCAAGCCCGCCGGTAAGCCCCACGCGCAGCATCGTCTAAAGCCCCCGCCGCATTTTGGCCGCCCGCACCGTGTTCGCCATCAGCATGGCGATGGTCAGCGGCCCCACCCCGCCCGGCACCGGCGTATACGCCCCGGCCAGCTCGAACGCCCGCGGATGCACATCGCCCACAATCGTCGAGCCGCGCTTGGCAAACGCCGCCTCGCGCTTGGCATTGCCGGCAAAGTAGCGCTCAAACTCCGCCCGCTCCGTGATGCGGTTGATGCCCACATCGATGATCGTCGCTCCGGGCTTCACCATCTCCGCTGTAATAAACCCCGGCCTCCCGATCGCTGCCACCAGGATGTCCGCCTCCCGCGTCACCGCGCCCAAGTCGCGCGTCTTCGAGTGGCAGATGGTCACAGTCGCATTCTGGTTAAGGAGCAGCATCGCCGCCGGCTTGCCCACTATGTCGCTGCGCCCCACCACCACGGCGTGCCGCCCGGCGATCGGAATCCCGCTGCGCTTCAGAATCTCAATCACTCCCGCCGGCGTACACGGCGCCAACGCCGGCCGCCCGGCCTGCAAACGCCCCGCATTCACGGGATGAAACCCGTCCACGTCCTTGGCCGGATCAACCGCATCGAGCAGCGTTTTCGTGTCCACCTGCGCCGGAAGCGGCAATTGGATCAAGATGCCGTCGATCTCGTCGCGGTCGTTCAGTGCCCGCACCAGGTCCATCATCTCTTCCGTCGTCACCGTCTCCGGCGGCGTAATCAGATCGCTATAAAGTCCCAGATCGGCGCAGGTCTGCACCTTGCTGCGGACATAAATCTCTGAAGCAGCAACATGCCCCACCAGCACTGCCGCCAGACCCGGCCGAATCCCCTGAGCGGCAAGCCCGCGCACTTGCTGCGCAACTTCCTCTTTGATTGCCGCGGCAATGGCCGCCCCATCCAGAACTCGACCCATCGTTCGCTCCACCCTCATCCTATCGTCTTCCGCAGCCCCGCACAGAGCTGCCTGCCATCGCTCGGTACGCCCGTCGGGCCGGGAAACCGGCCCTGCCAGGAACCGCTCAAGGCGATCAAGTCAGCATGGCTCTCACTTTTAAATGATTCTTAACTGTTGAAGTGCGCTTCACCTGCCGACAAAGTCCTTGCAGGAATGAAATAGCGAGCAGCCGCGAGTTCCAACTCGCGTCGCAACCGAAGAACATCAGGCCAACGGAGCATTGAATGAAGACTTCGACCGAGAAGAGTGAGAAGCGAAAGAGCGAGGTGATCAGCCCACCGTGGGCGCATCTGCGCCTGCCGCCGTTTTCGCTGATCGCGATCCGGGTGCTGCAACTCACCAACAACGAAAACGTGCAACTGCACCAGTTGAGCGAGCTCATCTCCTCAGACGCCGCCTTCGCCAGCGAAGTCCTTACCATTGCCAACTCGCTGGTCTACGCTCCTCGCTTTCCCGCCTCCACCATCCTCCAGGCCATCGCCGTTCTCGGCGCCAATCATCTGCAGGGAATGTGTCTCACCGTCGGGGTCAGGTCCTACCTAGGCAAATCTCTCCATCATCCTCTCATTCGCAATGTCTGGCGTCACAACCTGGCCTGCGCCATGATCGCGCGCGATCTTGCCGCCGCCGGGTTCATGGATCAGGACACGGCCTACACCTCCGGCATGGTGCACGACATCGGACGCCTGGCCCTGGCTGTGATCCGGCCCAAGGAATATGCCGCG
>DATKGE010000034.1:0-11256 GCA_035510955.1 Occallatibacter sp.
CCCACGCCGATAAACTTGATGGGCTGCCCGGTTACATGTCGAATGGACAGCGCAGCGCCACCGCGTGCGTCGCCGTCCATTTTGGTGAGGATGACGCCGGTCAGGCCGAGGCGCTTATGAAAATCCTCAGCCGAGTTCACCGCGTCCTGCCCGGTCATGGCGTCGGCGACGAACAAAATCTCTGAGGGGTTTAGAAGCCTTTTGAGCCGCTCCATCTCGCTCATCAGCTCTTCGTCGATGTGAAGGCGACCGGCGGTGTCGACGATGAGCGTGTCGCACCCCATGATGCGGGCTTCGCGCAGGGCTTCCTTGGCCAGGCGCTCGACGAGAGCCGAATCGGCCGTGTCGCCCTTCTGGTCGCCTTCATAGAGCTTGGCGTCAATGGACTTGGCGACGATCTTGAGCTGCTCGCGGGCGGCGGGGCGATAGACGTCGACGGAAACCAGCATGGGACGGTGGCCGCCCTTTTTCAGCCATGCGGCCAGCTTGCCGCTGGTGGTGGTCTTGCCGGAGCCCTGCAAGCCGGCCATCAAAATCACACTGGGTGGCTGCGAGGCGAATTTGAACCGCGCCGTGTCCTTGCCCAAGAGCGCGATCAGCTCATCGCGCACGATTTTGATCACCTGCTCGGAGGGTGATAGCGCCGTCAGCACCTCTGTGCCAACGGCCTTGACGCGAATCCCTTCGATCAGGTCGCGGGCCACGTTCAGGTTGACGTCCGCCTCAAGCAGCGCCACGCGAATCTCGCGCAGGGCTTCGGCGATGTTTTCTTCGGTAAGCGTACCCTGACCGCGAAGGGTCTTGAAGGCGCGCTGGAGTTTGTCTGTAAGGTTTTCAAACATAGGTCAACTACCAGTGTATCGCGCCACCTGCGGTGGGGCAGACGGCGCTTGCGCGCCATGGGCGTCTGCGGTTTCCCTTCCTTTCCGCAGAAAAAGCGGAAAGGTAGCTTCACGGCACGATCCGCAATTGATCGGCCTTATTCCGCCGGAGCAATCAGGTATTGCTCCAGCTTTCCGTCGGGATAGGTATAGGTGGTGAGCGTCAAGTGTCTGTCGGGATAAACAATCTGGAAGCGGCGGAACGTCATTCCCCCGCGCAACTGTTCGCCGCCCTGGTGGAAGCTGAGCGGTTCGCCCAGCGGCGCCAGGCTGCTCTGGAAATCTGTCAGCGCTTCGGGCGTGAAGTAGTCGCTCAGGTTGGGCGCCAGCAGCGTGCGGTCGATGCGGCCCTGTTGCAGTCCGCGGTAAATGTCGATAGCCTGCAGCTCCGGCGCTGTCAAAGGTGCATTGAGCACTGCGGGAGCCGCAAGACGGGTGATCGCCGAGGCAGCGCCAACCGCGTCCTGGTTGGTCAGCGCTGCCACCGCCACGCCGTCGTCGACGAGCACTTCGTTGTCTGACACAAAGCCTGAAACTTCGCCGCTGTGTTCGATGGAGCGATGCCCATTGCGGTCCATGACTTCCACGCCGAGGCCGTAGTGCGTGCCCTTGCCGTCTTTCAGCTTCACCTCGGTAAACATCTGCTTGTAGCTCTCCGGCTTCAGCACCGTCTGGGCGATCAGGCTCTCATCCCACAGCGCCAGATCGTGCGCGGTCATGGCCAGTTCGCCTGCCGCGAACATCCAGCCGCGCCCCTCTCTTGGAGCCACGCGCAAGGCCCCGAGCGCGTGGCGATAATACGCCGTTGCGTCAACCGACGTAAGCTTGGCTTCGTCCGAGTTCCACACGCTCTTCATGCCCAGCGGCCGGAAGATGCGGGTCACCAGCATGTCCATCAGTGGCGCTCCAGTCACCGTTTCCACAATCTTTCCCGCAATGACGAAGTTCGTATTCGAATACTGCCACTTGGTTCCAGGCTCAAAGTCCAGCGGCTTCTTGGCCCAGGTGTCGATGATCTGCTGGGCGCTCTCTGGTTTCAGCATGGGCGTCATTACATAGTCTTCCGGCCAATAGTCCTGGTAGCCGGAAGTGTGCGAGAGAATCTGGCGGATGGTGACCTTATCGCCTTCGGTCAGGCCCGGAATGTATTTCCCCACCGCGTCGTCGAGCGAGAGCTTGCCTTCCTCCTGCAACATCAAGACCGCAGCCGCCGTGAATTGCTTCGAGATTGACCCGATCGAGTAACGCATCTCGGTGGTAGCCACGACGGCGGGGCCGCTCGCGGAGGCCAGGTGCGCGTCGCCGTAGGCATTTGTATAGACCAGCTTCCCGTGCTGGACCACTGCAACCGATGCGGAGGGAACGCCGGTCTGCTCCAGTACCTGCGCCGCAATGCGGTCTATGCGCTCCTTCCGCGCGGGGTCAAGCGTGTCGACGGTTTGCGCGTGTGCCGTGGCGGATAAGGACAGAAGCAGAATCCCGCATGTTACAAGGCTTTCAAATCGGTTCATCGCCTCATGTCTCCTGGATGGTGATCGTTTGCAAGATCGTCTCGCACTAAAATATCAGCCCTGCCCGGGGTGCGATAGGCTGGTCGAGTGGCACGATGGACGATTGCGGCCGACCACATGCGCATGGGGGAATAATGGAACGGTTGATCGAAGGGCACAGGCGGTTTTTGGCGGAGGCGTTTCCTGCCCGGCGGGATCAGTTTCACTTGCTTGCCGAGGGGCAGGCGCCGGAGACGCTTTTTATTACCTGCGCCGACTCGCGCATCGTCCCCGACCTGATTCTGCAAACCCAGCCCGGCGACCTGTTCATCTGCCGCAACGCCGGCAATGTCATTCCCCGCGCCGGTGAGCCCGCAGGCGGAGTCTCGGCCACCATCGAGTATGCGGTCGAGGTGCTGCGCGTGCGGCATCTCATCGTGTGCGGCCACTCGGACTGCGGCGTAATCCGCGCGCTGATGGCTCCGCAGGCGCTTGAGGGACTCGCCAGCGTGCGCGATTGGCTGCAGCACGTTGAGCCTGCCTGGAAGTATGTGGACGAGGTGGAGCGCAACGCCGGAGAGCTGACCCGCCACACCGCCCTGACCCACGCAAATGTGCTCGTGCAATTGGACAACCTGAAAACTCACCCGTACATAACGCGGGCGCTGGCGGAGGGGCGGCTCCAGGTCCACGGGTGGTACTACGACATTTTGAGCGGTCGCATTGAGAACTTCGACGAGGGGCTGGGGAAGTTTGTGGCGCTGGGTGGGTGAGTTTAAAGGAAACGGGCCGGCCCTCCCAGCGGAGAACCAGCCCGTCTTGTTTCAGCGAAGCAGGATCTTGTTGTAGCGAAACAGGATCGTTTTACTGCTGGGGATTCGACGTTCCAGCCAAATTCCCACTGGAGGTTCCACCAACCTGACTTGGCCGTGCAGGGTACGGCTGGTCCATCCCCTGGGCGCCAGGCGCGCTCTGGTCTACTCCGATAGCGGCGCCGGAGACGACTAACTCAACGCGCCGGTTCTGAGCTCGCCCCTCGTTGGTTGAGTTATCCGCAACCGGCTGGCGCTTACCATAACCCTTGGCGGTAACATTGTCATCCACGACACTCTGCGAAACAAGATATTCGCGAACTCCATCGGCACGTTCCTCTGATAACTTCTGGTTATACTCGTCAGACCCGATGTTATCCGTGTAACCTTCCACCTGAAGCTTCAGGCCAGGATACGCGAGCAGGATTCCGGAGACCTTGGCCAGCTTTTCGCGCGCTTCCGGCTTTAACGTGTATTTGTTGAAGTCGAACAGCACGTCGGACATGTTGACGATCAAGCCGCGGGCGGTTTCAGTGGTTTGCAGCACTGCATTCAATTGCGCTTTGAGGCGCTCGCGCGCCTGCTCGGCTTGCTGACTTGCCTGCTGAGCACCCTGCTCGGCAGCCTGCTGTGCGTCGCGGGCTCTCTGTGCCTGGGCTTGGGCTTCAGCGGCTGCGGCTTCGGCCTTGGCGCGCTCAGCGGCCTGCTGCTCGGCTGCCAACTGAGACTGCTGCGCCGCCAGTTGGGCCTGCTGTGCGTCTGCCTGGGACCGCTGGGCTTGCTGCTCCGCGTCCAGGCGCGCCTGTTGCACGGCCGCATCGTCTTCCGCCTTGATCTTGCGAATGGTGATGATGCGCGCGTCTTCTGCGGACTGCACAGCCTCACGCGCATAGGTAATGGTTTCCTTGCGGTCATGCTTGTGCGTGTCGTTATCTTCGGCGTTCTGCAGGGCTGTCTTGGCGGTAGCCATGGTATCCGCTGCGTACTTTCCGGCGCCGGCGGCGTCGGCAATCTGCACCGCATTCAGAGCCTCATAGAGTTCGAGAGGAGAGCGCTCATCGCGAGTAATGGGGTGAAGCACAGAGTGACGGCCCGCTGTCTCCGCGTAGGCGCCGCGCGGCAGCAGCGAGTAGTGCGCATTCACCTGCTCGATGACTCCCTGCGTCCTATCCTCGACGAAATTCTGCATCACCACCAGGTCGCTCGGCATGGTGACCGCATAGTAGGGCTCGGCCGTCACAATCAAGCCGAAGGCCTGCAGATTGGTTGTGACCGTGATCTGATTCTTGTCTTTAGAACCAGTCGGCAACACCTCGCCCAGGTTGATCGGCCGGCCTTCCGGTGTAATGGCCCACAGCACATAGGTCAGATACTCGTTACCAAATCCGTTGGCGGGCGTCAACCCCTCGAAGTTCGCATCGATGGACGTCCGTCCCAAATGCGCTTCTACCTTTGCGGCGCCTTTCGCCGCGGGCAGCAGGCTTGTCCCCTGAAAGCCAATTTTCGTGGCGCTGCTGCGATGGAAGTAGTTGATTGCGGGAATGTCGCGTCCAACCACCTGAATCTTGTAAATCGGAACATCGTCGCGCATTCCAGCCGGGGTCATAGGCACCGCATTGTTCTGCATGGGTGACTGCCCACCTGCCGTGGGGTTTTGTTCCTGCGCGCTCACCAAACCTGTGGTGGCGAGCAAAAAGAGAAAGATGGTACTGCCTCTGCTCCTGAACATTTCGATTCCCTCCTTAGTTGCGTTACAAGATTCCGCGTTACCAGCGAATTCAAAAGAGACGCAAGCCTGCACTGACGCAGACTAGATTGGATGCCCTTGATATGTGGCCCGTTGTCCTAGGCGGGAACCAAGGCGAGTATAACTTCCATCCAATGGCTGAATCGATTGCACTTACAGGGCGCAATAATTATGCCGATAACATCAGATCGAGTGCAGAGCGACTCAGAATGAGCGAAACAGAACGCTGCGCGCGGGGTTTTGAACCGCCAGCCCGCGGCGTCGGGAATATACTTGCCGCGGCGGCCAACGTTGCCGCCGGAATGGAGCGCGACCATGTCACCCACAGCTCGAACCGATCCCTTCCAGGCGGGAAACTTCCTGGTGAACATTGAAGGCGTTCAAGCAAGCTCGTTCAACGAAGTGTCTGGCCTCGAGGCTATCATCGAGGTGATCGATTACCGCAATGGCGACCTGAAACAAAACTCCGCGCAAAAGCTCCCCGGGCTCAACCGCTACAGCAATGTCACGCTGAAACGCGGCCTGACTCAGGATCTTTCCCTGTGGAACTGGATCAACAGCGCGCTCACGGGCACGGTGCTGCGGACCAGCGTGGCTATCACATTACTCGATCAGGCAGAAAATCCGGTCTGGGTATGGAAGCTTAAGAACGCGTGGCCCTGCCGCTGGTCAGGCCCGGTGCTGGCCGCCGACTGCAGCGAAGTGGCGATTGAAACGCTGGAGATTTGCCACGAGGGCCTGGAGTCGCTCCCGCCTGGGTAGCGCGCCTGGGGTAGCGTATGGTGGTGAGATTTGCGTGTGAAGCCTGATTCAATGAGCACCAGGCGGCGGCGCTGTGTTCTTCTTCGGCTTCTTGAACAGCCAGGTGGCAATTGCGCAGAAGAACGCCAGCAGTGCCGTCCAGCGGAACACATCCACATACGCCATAAGCGCCGATTGCTGCTCCATGAGCCTATAGAGCATACCGAAAGCGCCGCGCCGCGCCTGCGCCGGGCCGACGCTGTGCGCCAGGTAGTGAGCCAGCGCCGCGGACCTCTGCTGCAGGACTGCGTTGGCCGGAGAAAGGTGCGCGCCGATTTCATTCTGGTGCAGAGCAGCACGCCGAATAAGCGCGGTGGTGGCCATCGAAATCCCGATCGATCCGCCGATATTGCGCAGCATGTTAAACAGCCCTGTGGCGTTGCCCATCTCCTCGCGCGGAATCGTTGATGTCGCCATGGTGGCCAGCGGAACAAACACAAAACTCAGCGCGAAACCCGTCAGCGTGATCGGAATCAGCAGTGTGTAGGGGCCAATATCCAGGTTGACGGTTCCGAAGACTAGCGCGCAAATGCCGAAAACCAGAAACCCGCCACACAGCAAGATGCGCTGGTCAACCCGCGAGCCCAGGAAACCTACCACCGGCGACCCGATAAACGACCCAATCCCCCGCGGGCCCACCACCAGCCCGGCAGTGAACGCCGTATAACCCAGGACCTCCTGGTAGTAGAGCGGCAGTATCGCGATCGTGATGTAGATAGCCATACCGAGCATGGCGATCATGAAACACCCCGTGCGGAAGTTGCGGTCCTTCAAGACGTGCAGGTCGACTAGGCCCTCGGGGTGCGTCCACGAGTGCCACAGCCAGCCGATCAGCGCGCAGACCAGCGCCGCGACCGCCCAGCGAACCCACACGGCGCCGAACCAGTCGTCCTCCTGGCCCTTGTCCAGGACGATCTGCAGTGCGCCTGTCCACACCATCAGCAGGCCGAAGCCGATATTGTCAAAGGGGCTCCATTTCGCGTTCTTGATGTAGGGCGGATCGTGAACGAATCGGCCGATCAGCATCACCGCCAGAATCCCTACCGGAATATTGATATAGAACGCATACCGCCAGCTGAAAGTATCCGTGAGCCAGCCTCCCAGCGTCGGCCCCAGCACCGGCGCCAGCACGATACCAAGTCCGTAGGCGGCCATGGACATTGACCGCTTCTCGATGGGGAAGCTCTCCAGCAAAATCGACTGCGAGAGCGGCTGCAGCGCGCCCCCGCCTGCCCCTTGCAGCACCCGCGCCAGCAGAATCACTCCGAGCGACGGGGCCGCTCCGCAAAAGAACGACGCGACGGTGAAGATGATCACGCAGGTCAGCAGGAAGCGCTTCCGCCCAAACCGCCTCGCAAACCAGTTTGACGCCGGCAGGATGACCGCGTTGGCCACCAGATAGCTGGTCAGTACCCACGTGGCCTCGGAGTTTGAGGCTGAAAGCGAGCCGGCAATGTACGGCAGAGCCACTGACGCAATCGCCGTGTCCAGCACCTCCATAAAGGTGGGCAGCATCACAGATACAGTTACCAGCCACGGGTTCACGCCCTGGGTGAGCGGATAACGGGCTTGAGCTGCAGCGGTAGGCATGGCCAGATGGACAATTGAGCGTAAACGATGAGGGGTGTCGCCGGTTGTGACGGGGGGCGCGCAGCTCACGTCCGCAAGAGCATCTTTATATACTTATCATCAAATAAAGTTGACACCAAGTCACTCAATCATGCATCTTATAAGAGTCAGAATTTTACGAAACAGGCAGGCTACCAAACATGGGAAAAATCATTGGAATCGACCTCGGCACCACCAATTCGTGCGTCGCGGTTTTAGAGGGCGGAGAGCCCAAAGTCATTGCGAATGAAGAGGGTGCGCGCACCACGCCCTCCATTGTCGCCTTCTCGAAGAGCGGCGAAAGGCTGGTCGGCCAGGTGGCCAAGCGCCAGGCCATCACCAACCCGGAGAACACCATTTTCTCCATCAAGCGCTTCATGGGCCGGCGCTACAACGAAGTCAACGACGAAATGAAGATGGTGCCCTACAAGGTCGTCCAGCAGGGGGATCACATCGCCGTCGTGGCCCAGGGGAAGGAGTACACCCCGCCCGAAATCTCGGCCATGATCCTGCAGAAGCTCAAGAAGTCCGCCGAAGCCTATTTGGGCGAGACGGTGACTGAGGCGGTCATCACCGTCCCCGCCTACTTCAACGACGCCCAGCGCCAGGCCACCAAGGATGCAGGCAAGATTGCCGGCCTCGACGTGAAGAGGATCGTCAACGAGCCTACCGCGGCTGCGCTGGCCTATGGGCTCGACAAAAAGAAGGATGAGACCATCGCCGTCTATGACTTTGGCGGCGGCACCTTCGACATCTCCATCCTCGAAGTCGGCGAAGGCGTTATTGAGGTCAAGTCCACCAATGGCGACACCCACCTGGGCGGCGACAACCTCGACCAGCGCATCGTGGAATGGCTGATTGCCGAGTTCAAGCAGGAGCAGGGTCTCGATCTCGCTTCCAAGGGCAACGAAATGGCCCTGCAGCGCCTGAAAGACGCCGCGGAAAAGGCCAAGATCGAGCTCTCGACCACCGTCGAGACCGAGATCAATCTGCCCTTCGTCACCGCGGACGCCACCGGCCCCAAGCACCTGGTCCGCAAGCTGACGCGCGCCAAGCTCGAGCAGCTGGTCGAAGACCTGCTCGACCGTTCGCTGGAGCCCTGCAAGAAGGCCCTGGCGGATGCGGGCATCGGTGTCGACAAGATCGACGAAGTGGTCCTGGTCGGCGGGCAGACCCGCATGCCCAAGATCCAGGAAATGGTGAAGAAGCTGTTCGGCCGGGAGCCGCATCGGGGCGTCAATCCCGATGAAGTGGTGGCCGTAGGCGCAGCTGTGCAGGCAGGCGTTCTGGCCGGCGAGGTCAAGGACCTGTTGCTGCTCGACGTGACGCCTCTGACCCTGGCCATCGAGACCCTGGGCGGGGTGGCCACGCAGATGATTCCGCGCAACACGACCATCCCGACCAAAAAGACGGAGACGTTTTCGACCGCGGCCGATTCGCAGACCGAAGTCGAAGTGCATGTGCTGCAGGGCGAGCGTCCGCTTGCCGCGCAGAACCGCACCTTGGGCAAATTCAAGCTGGCCGGCATTCCTCCCGCGCCGCGCGGCGTGCCGCAGATCGAAGTCACTTTCGACATCGACGCCAACGGCATTTTGAACGTGACGGCGAAGGACAACGCCACCGGCAAGGACACGCGCATCACCATCACATCGAGCTCCGGCCTGAGCAAGGACGAGGTCGAGAAGATGGCCAAGGAAGCTGAGGCGCACGCGTCTGAGGATAAAGAGAAGCGCGAAGAGATTGAGGCGCGCAACTCCCTCGACGGCCTGGTCTACAACATCGAAAAGATGTTGAAAGACAACAACGAGAAAATCCAGGGCCCCGAGCGCACCGAAGTCGAGACCGTCCTGGCCGAGTCCAAAACAGTGCTCGCCGGCACGCCGAGCTCGAAGGAGCTGAAGGATCAGCACGAGAAGCTGACCCACGCCAGCCACAAGCTGGCCGAGGTGCTCTACAAGGCCAACGCCGCTCAAGCCACACAAGGCGGTCCCGGCGCCGCAGGCCCCGAGCAGCCAGCCGAGGAGAAGAAAGACGAAGGCGTGATCGACGCCGAGTACGTAGACGTCGAAGACAAGAAGTAAGCACCTGCCGTGCGGCAGACCCGCCGTTCCGGCGGAAAAGCTTGGGGTGGGCAACGGTTTGTTGCTCACCCCAACTCATTTTTTCAGCGCGCTGTCATCCTGAGCGAAGCGTACTTCAGCGGAGTCGAAGGACCTGCATTTTGTTCGAAACGCTGAAATGATTTCTGGAGAAAAGCCCTTGAACCAATTCGACGGCGAACTCGCGGCACTCAGGCACCAGAGGAAGATGGATGCGTTGGGTGAATCACCCGCTGTAGACCGGGTGCTGGATGTAACAGTCAAGCTCGCCGAGAAGGCCGGACTTGCGAATCGCATGAAGAAACCTGCTGACAAAATGCGTCTCCGATATTTTCTCGGAGTTTGCCGGGTGCCCCAGGTCTCGACTCTGAGACCTGGGATTCCTCACAATCCTCAGCGTCTTGTCCGTCAATCGGGCCTTTCAAGGATTGTAAGAAGTAGTGCAATGCACTACAATAAATTTTGCAACAACTTCGCCCCATCACGATCATGGAAATGCCCGAGTTCCTGGCTGCAACGAAGAAGCTCATGGACGATGGAGAGCGGGCCGAGCTCGTTGCGTATATGGCCTTCAACCCCACGGCGGGCGATGTGGTTCCCGGCTCGGGCGGTGTGAGGAAAGTTCGCTGGGGTCTCGAAGGGCGAGGCAAACGGGGCGGGGCGCGGGTGATTTACTTCTTTCACGATCTGGAGATGCCGCTCTACATCTTCACCGCCTATGCCAAGAACGAACGCGAGAACCTGGATCCATCGGAGATGAAGGCATTCCAAAAACTGTCGCAGGTATTGGTGGACATACACCGCAAGCGGAGGTCGATACGATGAGCAAGATTGGCGCCAGCATTATCAGGGGAATGAAGGAGGCCATTGCTTTTGCCGAAGGCACTGCCGACATGAGCCTCTACCGCGTCCATATTCCCGCCGAGATCGATGT
This sequence comes from Occallatibacter sp., assembly GCA_035510955.1. Classification (GTDB taxonomy): domain Bacteria; phylum Acidobacteriota; class Terriglobia; order Terriglobales; family Acidobacteriaceae; genus Telmatobacter. The sequence continues at coordinate 10,373 of DATKGE010000034.1, forward strand.
ACGGGCGATCCGCGGACGGCTGGGACTGACGCAGCAGCAATTCGCGGTCCGCTTTGGCTTCAGCGTCAATACGCTGCGCCACTGGGAGCAGGGAAGGCGCGTACCCGAAGGCCCCACGCGTGCTTACCTGCTGGTCATTGACCGCGAGCCTGCGGCGGTGCAGAAGGCCTTGCGAATCGCATGAAGAAACCTGCTGACAAAATGCGTCTCCGATATTTTCTCGGAGTTTGCAGTCCAATTCGTGAAAACGCGCACAATCAATTTATGGCCTCCACCGCATTGCAAATTCCGCAGCGCCCAAAGGCGGCGATCTACCCCACCCCCTCCCCCCTTTTCGCCCCATGCATATGAAAATAATGAGGTTACTTCAATAATGACCATAAACGCCTGCCAAAACAAACAACTTACGTCTCGGAGCCTGCCGAGGACCTGCGTGGACTCGGGTGAGGCTAGCTTTCAGCTTCTGAGTCTTTCCCGATGCACTGGCACCAAAACCCGGCGGAATGCGTGCACTAAGAAGGCACGAAGAATCCCGAAGGATGAACTGAGATAAGAAAACACACATGGCGACAACACAAAACAAGGATTATTACGCCACGCTAGGCGTCAAGAAGACGGCCACTTCGGATGACATCCGCAAGGCCTTCCGCAAGGCTGCGCGCCGCTACCACCCCGACGTCAACCCCGGCGACAAGCGCGCCGAGGAGAAGTTCAAGGAAATCTCCGAGGCTAATGACGTGCTCAGCGACGAGAAGAAACGCAAGGTTTACGACCAGGTCGGGTTCTATTCCGACCAGATCGACCCGGCGCAGGCTGAGGCTTATGCGCGCCAGCAGGCGTCTGGCGGACAGCCTCCGGTCGACTTCGGTGGCTTCGACTTCTCC
>DATKGE010000035.1:0-9227 GCA_035510955.1 Occallatibacter sp.
GGTGTAGATGCGGTCCACCGCTGGCAGCCTCACCTTCTCCATGGTCCTGCTCGGCCAGTGAATTTCCACTTCATCGATCCTGGCCGCGCTTCCCAATCCGAAGTGGACGCGCATGTCGTTCGAGGAGAGATAGCCGCCGCCGCTCAGAACATCGCCGCGCCGGCGGATGCCTCCAGCGGTGAGATAGACCTTTGCTCCTATGGCATCGCGCGGGCTGTTGCGGCCGCCGACGAGGTTTAATTCGACCCAGTGGTTGTGGTCGGGATTCACGTTGCGCAGCAGCAGCGGAACCCCGTCGAGATTGTTGATCACGACATTGATCTTGCCGTCATTGAACAGGTCTCCGAACGCGGCTCCGCGGCACACGCAGACTTCGGCCAAGCCTGTCCCCTCGACGGCAGGAACCTGTTCGAAGGTTCCGTTGCGAAGATTGTGGAACAGCAGCGGACGCTGCGCGTAGCTCATGCCCCAGTCGGGATGCTGATCGACCTCCGGATAGACGTGGCCGTTTGCAATCAGCAGATCCTTCCATCCATCGTTGTCGTAATCGAGAAACCCGTCGCCGAAACCGACGAAGGGTTCCGACGGCCAACCCAGGCCTGCGTGTGAGCTTGCATCGTCGAACTCTCCGTTCCCATCGTTGTGGAAGACCACGGTGGCATCATCGGAGAAGACGGTGTTCACCAGGTCCATCTGGCCGTTGTTCTCGTAGTCTCCTGCGGCGATACCCATGTTTGAAACTTCGCGGCCTTCCCCGTTGAGCGCGTAGCCGCTCATATAGCTCTGGTCGGCAAAGGTGCCGTCTCCCTTGTTGATGTAGAGATAATTGGGGGTGGAGTCGTTGGCCACCACAAGGTCGGGACGGCCGTCGCCGTTCACGTCCACAAACAGCGCGCCCAGTGCGTAAAAGCCATTGGGATCGCTGACACCGGCCTGCTTGCTCACATCGGTAAAGGTACCGTCGCCGTTGTTGTGGAACAGGTGGTCACCCGCGCCTTGAATCCCGCGCGGCCCGCACATGATGTTTTGTCCGCGGTACTGACACGAGGAGTAATTCACCTCCTTGGTGCCCGCTAGCGGCGGGTTCTCAAAATCGTAGTAGATGTATCCACCCACGAATAAGTCGAGCCGGCCGTCGCCGTCATAGTCGCCGAAAGTCGCCCCGGTATGGTCGACCGCGATGCTGCCCGAGCCTTCGTCGAGAGCTACACCGGCTTTTTCCGCCACATCCGTAAATGTGCCGTTGCGGTTGTTGTGGTAGAGGCGGTTCTTGCCGAGATTGGTCACGTAAAGGTCGGGCCAGCCGTCATTGTCGTAATCCCCAACCGCGCAGCCCAGGCCCCAGCCATCATTGGCCACGCCGGCCTTCTCTGTCACGTTGGTAAATGTGCCGTCGTGGTTGTTTCGGAAAAGAGCCGCATGGGGCGGCGCAGCCTTTCCGGCGACCGCGTCGAAGGTCGACCCGTTGACCAGGTAGATATCGAGCCAGCCGTCGTGATCGTAGTCCAGTAGACACACGCCAGAGCCCTTGGCTTCGATGATCACACGCTTCTGCGCGGTGCCCGTGGTGTTGTGCCAGGTGGTGAGCCCGGCCTGGGCGGCCACATCCTGAAACACGATGGGTCCCTCTTTGACCGTGCCGCCGGCGGTGATGGGGCGATGCTGGTCGTCGAAGCGGCCTCCCTGCGCTGCGCCGGTGGCCATGCTCTGCTGCGGCGTAGAATCCTGCTGCGGATTCGCGCCGCCCTGTCGCTGCGGCTGCGGCGCGGGCGCGCCGGGCGGCGATTGCGCCGTGGATGTGGCGGCCAAAACAAAAGCGCAGATCAAGACGCCGGAATGCAGACCACGCGCACGCAACAACGAGAGTCCTCCACGGTTTGCAGTGTATCGCAAGGAGTGCGGGCGGCTGTATGCCCATGCTCGACAGCACGCGGAGCCACTTGCCCGGCGTATACTCTCTGTGTTTTTGAAATGGACTACGGAGGCAGCCCTATGCCCTTCTTTTTTCCTACTTTCTATCGCGCCTCCTGTCGCGCCTCCTATCTCGCCTCATGGATGAGTGGGATTGCCGCTATTCTGCTTGCCCCCGCGGTCTCTCTTTGCGGCCAGTCTGCTGCGTGTCCAGCTGTTGCCGATCACGTCGCCACGCCGGCCGGCACAGCGTACGGCGAGGGCCGCTACGGAGCCGCGGAAGAACTCTACGAGCAGGCCTTGGCGAAGACCCCGCAGGATGTGGAATTGTCCGCCACCCTGGTGCACACCTTGCTGCATGAGGGCAAAGTCGCTCAAGCATCTACGCAGGCGAATACCAGCCTGGCTGCGAATCCGCATGCGGCGCCAACGCTCACTGCGCTGGCCGAGGTCCAGTTGCGCCAGGGAGAGCCGTGGCTTGCGCTCGAAACGCTCGATCAGGCGACGGCGACCGATCCCTGCTATGCGCGTATCCATCTGATCCGCAGCCGCGCGCTGCGCATCGACTCCATGTATGCCTCCGAGCGCAAGGAGCTCGAGAGCGCGTACGACATCGATCCAACGGATTCGGACATTCAGTACGAGTGGTCGAGAGTCGATTCGCCCGCCAATGAGATCGAAGGCACCGACAAGGCCCTCGCCGCGCAAAAGGACATCGATGTGGAGACGCGGAAGAGGGCGGAGACGACCGTCCATGCCATGATGCCGCTGCTCTTCGAGACCTCGCAGACCTGCCAGGTGGTGCCGGACGCGCCTTCTGCCACGCTGCCGCTGAAGGCCACATATGCCGACCCGAAGCACATTGACGGATATCGACTGGAGGCCGACTTTCCGCAGGGCAAGGCCAAGCTGATCGTGGATACGGCAGCCTCCGGATTGTTCATCAGCAAGGCTCTGGCCGATCTGAACGGTTTCAAGCAGGGGCCCGAAGACCCGCCCGGAACCGCCCACATCGACAGCTTTCGCGTCGGCTCGCTGGAGTTTCGCAATTGCCTTGTCGGGGTGACCGATGGCCCCATAGCCGGCAAGGCGGACGGCTTCATCGGAACCGATATCTTCGCATCCTGGCTGATCACCCTTGACTATCGCAACGCCAAACTCATTTTGGCGCCGCTGCCGCCGCAGGCCGGAGACCTGCCCGGCGACCGCGCCGTTCCGCCGGAATTCGCCGACTATACGCCGGTCTACCATAGGCGGCAATATCTTCTGGTCCCGCTGACCTTCGGCAACAAATCGCGCAAGCTCTTCATTCTGGCCACGGGCATGCGCTTCAGCGCCATGACTTCACCGGTCGCTCACTCTCTTTCGAAGATGACCGTGAACTTCACCAATACCGAGCAGACCGCGAATGGTGGAAAGGCGCAGTTCTATCGCGAAGTATTCGATATTCAAATGGCAAGCCTGCCGCAGATTCACCAGGGGCACATTCTTGAACTCGATCCAACCGTCATCGATCGCAATGCGGGTTTCGAGATTGCCGGAATGCTGGGGCTCGACGTGCTGCAACCGCTGACGCTGCACCTGGACTACCGCGATGGCCTGGTAAAGTTCGAGACCACGGAGGAAAGTGTGAAGCCGCTGTTTGGGAAGGGCACGATGATTGCGTCAAAGTCCGCTGCGCCTGCGAACCAGGCCGACCAGCCAGTGTGCCAGCCCGGCGACACGATTGCCCGGCCGCTCAGCGAGACCATTGAGGCACGCGCCACGGGCGGGTTCGATTCCGCGCATCTGAAGCCGGGCAAAGAGATTTGGGTGAGGGTGATTTCCGGATATGTTTACCCCGGCTGCACACTCGACCTGGATGCAATTCTCTATGGCCACGTGACGGCTGCCTCTACGCTGAAGAACTCCAGCGAGTCGGAGTTGTCGCTGGTCTTCGATCACGCCGATTGCACAGGCCACGCAAAGAAACCGCTCACGCTGCGGCTGATTGGCCTGGTGGCTCCTCCCGACGAGTCCAGGAGATTGCTCCACGAGATTCCTGTTGAAGTTTCCGGAGGGGCGCAGCAGGTAGGGGGATCCAGGACTGGGAAAGACGCTGTGTCGGAACTCAACAATAACGATGACAACCTCAATCCCGGAGGCCCCCCGCGCACTATTCATCCTGGGATCGTGGTGCGCATGCCCGACGTGAAACTCGCGCCTGAGGGCGGGCGGGAATGCAGCGCCAAGATAACAAGCACGAAGAACAGCGTCACCATTGGAACCGGGGCAGAACTGCTCCTGTCGCTGATGGTCCCGCAGTGAGAGCGAGTGGAAAAGAGTGGTTCTTCGATGAGCAAAACGCGCATCGATCGGGAAAGACTCTAAAAGGATGTGCGGCTCGGCGCTTCACGGAGAGGTTGTTTCAACTCATACCGCGCCATGTGCGCCTTGAGCCTGGATTCGAGCGTTGCGTCCTCCTGCCGGGCAGCGAGTGCGACAGCCTGCTGCTCGGCTGCAGTTGCATCATCGAATCGCCCATTTTCCGCGTAGGCGGCGGACAATGTATCGAGTACGTCGGGGTCGTTTCCGCCGCTCAACTGCTTCGCTTTTTCAGCCAGGGAGAGAGCCTCGGGGCCATTGCGGACAGCGGCATCCGGACAGGTGGCAAGCAGATTCGCGGTCAGCTTGAGCGCAAACAGACGATTGGGCTCCTCGTCGAGCGCCGTGCGCAATTCCTTGAGGGACTCGGGAAAATTGGACTGCGCGTAAAGCGCGTAGCCAAGATTCTCGTGACCTTGCGCGAACTGGGGCCGGATGCGAACTACATTCCGCCACGCATCCGTGGCCTCATCGATCTTGTTCTCTTTTGTAAAAATGATTCCTAAATTGTAGTAAGCCTCAAAGAAATCTCCATGAGTTTGCACAGCTTTCTTGAAGTATGGAATTGCTTCGTCTTGTTTTCCCGACATGCCCAGCGCGATCCCCATGCCGTTGTTGGCGCGCGCGTCCGCAGGGTCCAGTTCAAGAGCACTCTGCCACTTGGCCAGTGCGCCGGTCAGGTCTCCCTTGCCCTGCAAATCCATCGCCTCGTCGACGATGCGATAGAAGTCGGAGGCTGGCACATCGATGCTTTCGATGCCATCGGGAGGAACATTGACAAACTCGGGAATGTTCACGGCTCTGTTGGAGGCGGTCGAGTTATCGATATAGATCGGAGGGCTATCCTTGCCGTCCGCATCGATGTGGGTAAGAAACATCTGCGTGTAAAACGATCGGCTCTTGGATGAAAAGACGAGCCAGCGCCCGTTGGGCGAGAAGCTGTGCCATGAGTTCATCAGGGATGTGTTGCAATTCATGCGGCGCGCCACGCCGCCGTTGAACGGCACCATGTATAACTCGCTGTCGGGCCGCATCAACTGTCCGTTGCGGTTCTTGACGAAGACAATCCAGCGGCCGTCGGGAGAAACCTTGGGAAAGTTATTGCTCATGCCGTTGTTCGAAGCGCCCAAGATCGGTTCCGCCTTGCCGCCCTGCCCTCCGTTGAAGGGAACCCGGTAAAGGCTGTACTGAATCTGAATCTCATTGGGCTCGTTGGCGTGTTGCGGAAGCGTCATTCCCGGTGGATCGGGGTCCTTCGCTTCGGCTCGCGCGAACACCACCCACTTACCGTCCGGGCTCCATACGCCATCGGTCTGCACGTAGCGCGGATCGTCGGCGCCGGGCAGCGGCTGTCTGAGCCCGGTGGCGCGGCTATACCAGGCAAGAATGCCGCGAGTGGGATAAAAGACCTGGAGGAAGCGATAGTCCTTGAAGTTATTCACGAAGTAGGAGCTTGGAATATCCTGGTCCGGCCCGGCAAAGGTGGAAAGAACATACTGGCCGTGGGGCGAAACCTGCGACATGAATCCCACGCGCGACTTCCCCACCTGGAGGTCGGTATTCCACTTGATTGTGTCCTGGCTGCGGATGGCCATGTGCTGCTCGACGGGAACAATCGCGTACAGGCCCTTGTCGTTGCCGGGGCCGTCCACGTCCATGCCCATCGTCTTGCCGTCGAGCGAGAAGGAGTGACAGTTTCCGCAGGTGTGCATGTCGTGAATCAATATGCGGCTCTCCGGCTTGGCAATGTCGCGGATCCGCCAATTGATGAGATAGAGCAGAGACGGCGAGAGCGGCTGCACGATGCCTTTCTTTCCCGCGGCCGGCATCAGCGGAACATCGCGATAAAAGATTTCTCCGTTTACTGGATCTTTGGAGGTGGTCAGGGAGACGCGGCTCTTCGTTACGGGGCGATTCGCGTCGTCGAGGCCGGTGATAGTCACGGTGGCGCGACGTCCCGACGATTCTTTCTTGATCAGCGTCCAGGTTTCAGCATCCGGCTTCCAGGTGTGCGCGGCGGCCTGCTCCGGAGTCAGAGCAGGAAGTTGATTGGTGTTAGAGACGCAACGCGGGTCGATGGCGCCGATCTGCATCGGTTCGCCTTGGGATTCGACGCGCAACGGCCTGGCGTTATTGGAAAAGGCAATGTCGATGCGCCAACTTTTCGCGGAAGCATCGGCATCGTGCCAGATGAAAGTGGGCGGCGTAATCTCCTGCGGGAAGATGGAACCATCTTCGGGATAGTCGATGGTGAGCGCTGCGGCGGAGGCCTTAAGCGCCAGGTGCGCGCTCGGAACCGTCCAGGTCTTCGCGGCGGCCAGCACCTCGACGGGATAGGCACGGAATGCGCGTGTCAATGCGTTGCGAGACAACGCCGGCAGAAGAAGAAACAATAATCCGGTGAAACAAACACCTGCGGCAACGACGCCGAATCTTTTTGTAACGTGCACGGCCATCCACCTCGCGCTCCATGCGAACGGCCTGGCGCTCGCCGTGCTTGGCGCCAGGCCGTTCGTGGTCGACGTTCCTCAACTGCCTGTTCTCTAGCGCATGGCTGCTGCTTGTTCGGTCGAACCAGGTTCGGTCCTGCCCAGATTATCGTACAGCGGTTGCACCGGATGTACATCCGGTTCTTCCCTGGCCACGGAAACCGCCAGAATGCGAATCTTATCGTTCGCCGGCAGAGTCAGCTTCTTCGCGTGCGCAGGCAGATCGATCGCATACGCGAAAAGATAGCTATATTGATACGGCTCGTTCAGTCCGTCCGGGGTGTGATGGTGCGATGCGTACCATGCCAGCGTTGCCGGCTTGATGTAGCCCGGCTTCAGTCCGAGGTAGTCATCTGGATATTTGGGGGACCAGTCCGGCGACCCGGTGTTCGTCAAGTCCCATGTCGCGTGGTTGGCCGATACCGCCCAATCCTTCTTCAGCGGCACCTGGTGCGCGGGCTCGCGGCTGTACGGGCCGCCGCCCTCGGTTACCGAGTCCGGCTTGGGCTTCCAGAGGCGCGTATCCCATTGCCCGATGAAGCCGCCCCAGTCCTCGATGGTCAACTTCACGGGATGCTCGCCGACGTGGAAGACAGCTTGCTGATCGCCGTCATCCGATGCGGCGAGTACATACACCTTGTTGAAGTCGCCTTCGGGCAGATCGATCGCCTGTCCCTTGGCAACAACCGCATCGAGATTGCCGGCTCCGCCCGGGGCGAGTTTGAAGTCCACGCCATCGACTTTCAATTGCGTGGGAAGCATCTCGGCGGGAAGCGCGTCGCCTTTCTGGTCGAATCCACCTGTCGATTTGGTGTCGTCGTCGCTGGCGGCGGCAAGGTCGTACTTCAATATAACCGGCTGCGACGCTACTCCGTTCATGGTTGCCGGGGGCGCGCCGAGCCGCAAAGCGAAGGTGCGCGGCTGATAACCCTTGAATGAAGTTTCAAGCGCACCGTCTTGAATTGTGGCCGGGCCCACCGGAAGCTCCTGCCCGTTCACTTCACGGGCAGCGGTAATCGGGCCGGCAAACTTCACATGCACTTGCTCGGCAGGCCTCCCCTTCATCTCCACCATGCGCACAATGACTTCATCGCTCAGCTCGGATTTCTTGAGTGCCAGGATGCGGATATCGGGATTGTCGACACTCACCAGGCTGAAGCTGCGCCCAAGCGCTCCTTCGTGCTTCCCGGTCTCGAACGCGATCAGCGGCGTGCTCAGCCTGTAGGCTTGCCAGTCCGTCTTGCCCTCGCGCCAGTCGCCCGCGTGCCCGGCAATGCCGAAGATGTTTTCGTGATGTCCCCAGTCCTGGTTGAATTGATCGGTGTAACCGCCCGGCATACGAGCAGCCGGACCCGGCGAGCGCAGCAGCGTGAGCCGGATGGTGCTGTCGTCACGCTTGTCCGAGCCGTTCTTGACATCGGTAAGAATCGTGGCGCCATAGGAACCGCTCTCGTCTGTCTGATCGATCCAATGATGCGAGGCTACCTCGAACTGGCGATCGAAGGCGACGGGCCGCTGGATGGTGCCGATCTCCCAGTTATAAGTAGCCATCTTGTTGGCCGCCGCAAGAGGGAAGACCACTTTGAGATTTGCCGACAGCGTTCTCCAGTCGATGGACTCGCCGAACTCGACGCGATTGCCCGCGTCGCCGGCCGACAGCCGGACCGTCTGCACAAACTTCGATCCCTCGCCTTCGCGCGATACCTCCACAGCCACGCGCACCGGGCCGTTCTCAACCACGCGAATCTTGGCCGGGCCGCTCACGTACGAGCGTGGAGGCGCTTGCTCCTGGTCAAAATCCATGTTCCATGCGGGCCACTGTTTGGGCGCATCGTTGGAGATGGCAAGCCGGATTGGTGCGGAGAGCAGATCCTTGTTGATCGATTTATCGAAAATGCCGGTTACATCGCCGTCCGCGTTGAGAGAGACGCGGTAGCGCGCGTTCTCCAGCGTTGCGGCGCTCACCTTCAATTCCGTCGAGGGTGCGGTTGACTCTGCGCGGCGAACATCGTAAACAGCATAGCCGACCGACGGCGCCTTGGCCAGAAACAATACCTTGCCGTTCTCCACCTGGGAAGGAACTTCGTGCCCATCGGGACCGATCACCCGCACGGCCTTGGGTGTTCCGCCCGGAAAGGAGACCGCGGCCTCTACAATATCTTCGCGTTCGATGTTGAGCGGGTTATAAACAACAATCGGAATCCCGCTGCCTTCGGTGTTCAGCGCAGACGCCACGGACTGCGTGGCGCTGGTCAGCACGCCGGCAAACTGGTTCATCGCAATCACGTCGTCGTTTTGTGCGAATTCATACGAACGCGGAGTCGCCGTGCCCGCGCCCGTATCGTGAAACTGCCCACCCATCACCAGCGTCCAGGCATCGTTGAGGCGCTGTTGCGGATAGGGGCGGCCGCCCATCCAGTTGGCCGTGACGGAAGCTTTCTCGGCAGCATCGGCCAGAATCTC
>DATKGE010000036.1:0-10522 GCA_035510955.1 Occallatibacter sp.
CCCTCGCAGGTGTTGCAGCGGCCGCCGGGGACGTTGAAGGAGAAATGGCCAGGGGTGAGCGAGAGGCGCTTGGATTCAGGCTGCGCCGCGAACAATTCCCGCACCAGGTCGAAGCCCTTGATGTAGGTGATCGGATTGGAGCGCGGCGTACGGCCGATGGGCGTCTGATCCACCAGCACCACGTCGTTGAGCCGCTCGACGCCGGTCAGGCTCTTGAATACTCCGGAAGGATCGGAGCCATCGCTTTGGCCTAGCGCGCGCGCCACCGCACGATAGAGCACCTGGTGGACGAGCGACGATTTGCCGGAGCCGGAAACGCCGGTGATGGCCACGAGCAGGCCGAGAGGAATTTCAACATTCAGGCCATGCAGATTGTTGGCCTCCGCGCCGCGCAGCACCAGCTTCTCGCGGCCTGGAGCGCGCCGCCGCGTGGGCACAGGGATGGAAATCTGCCCGGAAAGATAGCGCCCGGTGAGCGAATTTGGATTGGCCTCGATTTCCGCGAGCACTCCCTCGGCCAGCAGCTTGCCGCCAAACTCGCCCGCGCCGGGGCCAAGGTCGAGCAGGTGGTCTGCCGCGCGCAGTACATCTGCATCGTGCTCGACGACGATGATGGTGTTGCCCAGATCGCGCAGTTCTTCCAGGATGTGAATCAACCGCGCCGTGTCGCGCGTGTGCAGTCCGATGGAAGGCTCATCGAGCACGTAGAGCGCTCCCACCAGGCGCGACCCAAGCGAAGTGGCCAGTTGAATCCGCTGCGCCTCACCGCCGGACAAGGTCGAAGCCAGGCGGTCAAGGGTGAGGTATTCGAGGCCGACGGCGTCGAGAAAACTCAGCCGCGCGCGCACCTCTTCCAGAATCGGCCCGGCGATTTCTTCCTGCATCGGCGTGAGTTCGAGCGCTCCAAAAAATTCCTTGGCCTTGGCAATCGTGAGTGCCGTCGCCTGGCAGATGTTTTTTGCCCCATGCTTTGCGGTCGAGATGCGGACACTCCGCGCTTCGGGCCTGAGCCGTTGACCGCGGCAATCGGGACACTCGGCATAGCCGCGATATTTGCTCAGCATGACGCGGACGTGCAGCTTGTATTTCTTGCGTTCCATCTGCGCAAAGAATCCAAATACTCCTTCAAAGCTGCCTTTGCCGCGCAAAACTGTTTCACGAGCCGCCTCAGGCAATTCGCGCCAGGGCACATCGAGGGGCACGCCCAGCGCCGGCGCCTGCTTGCGCAATTCGCTGTACCAGGTCCGATATTTCGGGCGATTCCAGGGGTCAATCGCGCCATCGGCCAGCGTCAGTCCCTTGTCGGGAATCACCAGGTTCAGATCAAAGTCCACCGTGTTGCCGAAGCCCTGGCAGCGCGGACACGCTCCGAATGGATTGTTAAAGCTGAAAAGGCGCGGCTCCGGCTCCTTGCCGGGACGGTGGCAGCTTTTGCACTCATAAGCGCCGCTGAAACGATGGCGTTTCCGTTCCGCATTTTCGTCCCGTGGAACCTCCTCGAAGATCACTTCACCGCCCTCGCGGTAGGCAATCTCCGCCGCGTCAACAATGCGCCCACGATTCTCGGCGTTCACCACGATCCGGTCCAGGAGCACAAACACGGGAAGCGTGAAGTCCAGTTCGAGCAGAGACTCGGGGGTTGAAAACTCCACGATCTTTCCCTGCTGATAAAGGCGATTGAATCCGCCCGTCCGCAACTCCGCCAGGCGTGCTTTCAACGTCTCCGTATGCGGCGAATCGCCCCCGCCCAGCGCCGGCTTGGCCTTAGCGCCAGCCTTCGCCGCGCGCACTGCAGTCTTGGCCGCGGTCTTGGTGTCCGTTACCAACGCAGCCGTGGCCGTGCCCACGGGAAACAGCGCCTGCAGCCGTATTCCCTCGCCCAGGGCCAGCACCGCTTCGGCAATCTCGTCCATCGAGTCGCGCTTCACCAGGCCGTCGCACCAGACGCAATGCACCGTCCCGCAGCGGGCGTAAAGCAACCGGAGGTAGTCGTAGATCTCGGTCGCCGTGGCCACCGTGGAGCGCGGGTTGCGCGTGGTGTTCTTCTGCTTGATGGCGATGGCCGGAGCCAGGCCGTCGATCAGGTCGACATCGGGTTTTTCTATCCGCTCCAGAAACTGCCGGGCATACGACGACAGCGACTCGACATAGCGGCGCTGCCCCTCGGCGTAGATGGTGTCGAAGGCCAGCGAAGACTTCCCCGAACCGGAAACCCCGCTGACCACGGTCAGTTTGCCGTGCGGAATCTCGCAGGAGATGTTCTTCAGGTTGTGGGTCCGCGCTCCGCGGATGACGATTGAGTCGTTTGCTTTATCCAATGAGAAGACACCGATAGGAAGTTGTCCAGCGGCGTCACAATCCCCTCAGCAGGGCTCAGAGCGCAACTGGCCATTCTTTATTATAAGGCGCGTGAGGAGGGTGGAACGGTCAAGGAGCCAACGCGGAGCCAATGCGCGCGGAGAGCAGAATTGAACAGAGGAGCCAGGGCAAACCGGAGGATAGTGTGGGCAGGAGAACAATCATGCCTGACCAATTTCAAAACCCAAGAGAAGTGAAAGTGAAAGACGAGACGGCGTCCTCAACCTCTTCGAAGGCGAAGGTCGATCAAGTAGCCGATAAGCTGGCGGGTAAGCCGGCCAAGACGCAGCAAAAGTCCGACAAGGAGAACAGCAATCTCTTCACCAAATAGCGGGCTTGAGGAATTGCTGTTGCTTCAGCCGCAGCTGGCTTGAGGATTGCCCTGAGCGCAGCCAGGGGAACTGGAGGCTTGAGAGCCCTGATCGGCTCTGGCTGGCTTTCAGGGCAAAAATCATTGAAAAATCATGAAGGGCTATCGGCGCGCTAAACGATTCACCTTAGACGCAGCAGGGCCTGGTGGCTAGGCCACGAGCATCCGCGCAGGCAGCACTCATCGCACGCCGCGTTCCTGCCTCCGGCGAGAGAATCCTACGCCACCATGGATGTGAGCTCGACAACGGTTCCTACCAAAGCACCTGGATAACAATATGCAAGGTTCGGCTGCTCTTCGCGTTCCATTTCGCGGTCCAGCACGCCGGAAAGATTCATCAGCACCGACGACGCACACGCCGGGCATTGTTGGGCACAGTTACCAACGCAATTGCAATCCTGGCACAGGTAAGCACACGACAAGGGAATATGCTGCATGGTGTAGTGAGTCATGGATTCACCCCGATCCTATTGAGCGTGGTTGGAGGTTAGCGCCGTATGAGCATCCGGGTTTCCCCAGCCGGCTGCTCTGGCTCTCTTATGGATGCAAAGTGCGGGCGTCGGATTTTCCCGGAGGACCCAGCGCCTGGACGATTAAATCCCTTGCATCCGAGCCGAGCACTGCCATTCCACTTATCCTTAACGGATTGAACCCTGTTTCTCCTTTTGCTCTTCTCCTGCTTCTCGACGCGACAACCCCGAAATGGCCTTGAGTGTACCCATGGTGCGCATCCTGTCTGCTCACCAGGACAGCCGGTTTGTCCCTGCCACGCGACCATACCAAAGCCCCGAATCTTTAACGGTCCGCTTCTGATCGCGAAAGTCCACATAAGTCAGCCCATATCTCTGGCTATAACCATCGGTCCACTCGAAGTTATCCATCAAGCTCCAGGCATGGAATGCTCTTACTCTGGCGCCGTCGGCAATGGCCCGCGCCAGCTCCGCCAATACTCCCTTGAAGAACTCCGTTCGACGCTGGTCGGGAACTCTGCCGCCTTCCTTGCCATACGGGGTATCCATATAGCAGCAGCCGCACTCGGAAATTTCGATGACCGGATAGTCGTATTCGCGCGAAATCTGCGTCACCAGGTCGTAGATTCCGCGCGGCCAAACTTCCAACCCCGCATGAGTCAGCGGACCCTCGGTCGGCATCACAGCATGGAAACGCGTATATGGGTCGCGCCCGTTCGTGTCGCCCGTATCCTCCTCGATCTCCGTCCCGTAGTGCAGCCCGCCACCCTTGGCCCCGCCCGCATCGGAAACGATGCGCCGCGTGTAATAGTGGAACCCAACCCAATCGAGCGGGGCGCGCATGATCTTGTCGTCGCCAGGCCGCACGCCCATCTGCTCATACGGCGGCTCACCAACGAATGCTTTCGGATACTCGCCCTTGAGCGCCGCGTTCAGAAAGAAAGTGTTGTTCATTGCGTGGTAGCGCGCCGTCGCTGCCACGTCGGCTTCGCTGTCGGTCTTCGGGTACCCCGGCGCCATGCTGTATGCGGAACCTACGGTCGCTTTCGACGAATTGGCCTTCAGAGCCCTGAAGCTCTCACCCTGGGCCAGGCTCACGGTGTGCAGTGCTTTGAGAAAATCGCTGAACTTCGCCCGGTTGGGCGGATGAATCCCGATGCCGTACCCGTAGTACGTAAACGCCCACGGCATGTTGAAAGGCGCCCAAACCGTAATCCGGTCGCCGAGTTCCTTGGCTAGAATTCCCGCATAATCGGCAAAGTACCCGGCCAGGTCGCGATTCGGCCAGCCTCCGCGATCCTCCGCCCACTGCGGTAAGTCCCAGTGGTAGAGCGTGCAAAACGGCCGAATGCCCGCTTCCAGCACCGCGTCCATCACCCGCTTGTAGTGGTCAAGCCCCCTCTGGTTCGGCGCGCCCGTGCCTTCCGGTTGAATCCGCGCCCAGGAAATGGAGAAGCGATAGCTCTTCTGATTGAGCTGCTTCAGTAGCGCAATATCCTGCTTGTACAGGTGGTAGTGGTCGCAGGCCACGTCGCCTGTGTCGCCGCCCTTGATGTGCCCGACTCCATGTGCATAGCGATCCCAGATCGACTCGCCCTTGCCGTCCTCGTTCCACGCGCCCTCAACCTGGTAACTGGCAGTTGCCATGCCCCATAAAAACCCATCAGGAAATCGGGCGGCTTCAACTTCGGGCTCCGCAACCGCACCAGGGATCTGCCCCGGAAGCTCCCTGGCCCCCCCGGACGCCAGAGCGCTTTGCCCCAGCATCGCGCAGCCCGCCGCGACGATCGAATTGCCCATGAACTTCCGCCTGTTCATTGCAAGCACCCCTCCAAAATCGAACGGCCAGCCCGCGGGCCGGCCGTTGATTGTCGAATCGAACGTAGGCTAATTCGCCCCCGCCTCCACCAAGTGGTTAAGGATGTGTACCGCTTCCGTGATATGGAACAGCACCCGGTCCCGGGTGCCCTGGCTTTGCGGTGGGTCAACACCCTCGGCCACATGACCCTTCGCCTCTGCCAACCAATGTTCCGCCTGGCGCAAGGGCGCCCATCCGGTGGTCACACCCTGAGCAGGCGGAGCAAACTGCGTGTTCTTGCCGTCATCCCAGGCTGCATGTTTGACCTCCTCGATTGCCTTGTTGATTTCATCCACAGCATGGCGCCTTTCGCCGTTAAACTGACCGTGGTCGAACTGGATGTAATCGCGCGCCGTGCGCAGCTCCGAAAGTGCGCGCAGATAGTGCGGCTCCTGGGCCAGCGCCGGAGTTCCCGTCGTGAAAACCGCTAACGCCATCAGAGTGCAAACAGTCACTCCCAGACTCTTCAAAATTCGCATGTCGTTCCTGCCTTTCGTGAGTGGTTATTCCGCTTCGGGCATTTTTCACGCCCTCCCGGAGAGCTTACTACACATTTCTTTCACCCCGCTATCGACAAAAAGACGGTCTGGCCCTTCATTGTTGCCGGTCGTCCGTCCAATCCCTGAAGCCCCAGACACCGCACCCGGCGCGCTGCTTCGCCCGTTACACTGTCTCTTGAGGTATTTCGTGTTTCGTCTCGCCCTTTTCGTCCTGCTGCTCACCTCATTGACCGCTTCCGGCCAGCAACCCGCACAAGATCCGCAAAGCCCGGCCAGCTCGGCAACCTCCGCATCCTCACCTCAGGCCGTCCCGGAACCAGTTTCTGAACCGGTTTCTGCGCAGGTGGCCGAAGCGGAGATCGCGATCGGCAAATCCGACTGGAAAACCGCCGAAACCAAGCTTGACGTTTGGCTGGCTCAGAACCCCGCCGACCCTCGCGGTCTTTTTGACGGGGGCTATGTGGCCGATGCACAGAACCGCCCGGCCGACGCCGAGAGTCTCTATCGTCGTGCTATCGCGGCCGACCCCAGATCTTTCGAAGCCCATCTCTCGCTCGGTCTGCTGCTGGCTCGGCAGGGCAAGGAGGACGATGCCCGGCCGGAGCTGGCCATCGCTGTCACTCTCGATCCCGGAGTCGCCGGACCTGCCGTCAAAGCCCGCGCCTGGCGCGCCCTGGCCAGGATTGACCGCAAGGGCGACCCCACCGAGGCGTCTGACGACCTGCTGGAAGCCCTCAAGCTGTCTCCAGAAACCACGGCCGACACGCTGCTAGCTGCCAGCATTGCCGAGCAAGCAGGTGAATACGACGCCGCGGAAGCCGCCTACCGACGCGTTCTTGCCAAAGAACCCAACGCCGCGGAAGCCGACAAGGGGCTGGCTCATGTGTTGATGGTGCAGAAGCAATATCCAGATGCGGAGACGCTGCTGCGAACCGCGTTGCAGCAATCTCCCGACGACCCCGCCCTGACAGCTCAACTGGCCACCGTGCTGGCCGCTCAGGACAAAGCGGAAGCTCTGCCGCTGCTCGAGAAGCTTCACGACGACCATCCCCAGGACCCTGCTATCACCAACATGCTGGCCGCCGTGATGGCCGACGCAGGAGACTACGCCGGTTCCGATCGCCTGTTCGTTGCCCTGCTCGCCGCTACGCCCAACGACTCGTCGCTGCTCGTGGCCCACGGGCAGAACCTTATCCGTCTGCTCCGCTATCCTGAGGCCTTCGCGGCCTTCGACAGGGCCACCCAGATTGACCCCGCCAGCGCCGACGGCTGGAGCGGCCTGGCGTTTGCCGCCTCCCGAACAAGCCAGCCTGCTATCACACTCCACGCGCTTACCATGCGATCAAAATATCTTCCCGAAATTCCTTCAACTTATTTTCTTTGGGCAACCGCCTACGACAGCCTTCATCAAAGGGGGCAGGCGGCATCGTACTACCATCACTTTTTGGAGTCCGCCGCGGGAAAGTATCCCGATCAGGAATGGCAGGCTCGGCAGCGTATAAAATTGCTCGAAAAATAAACGCGAGTTGGGCGATGATGCGAACAATGGCGGTTGACTTTCATTGCACCACGGTAATGTGAGCAGGTGAGATTGCTCAATTTAATCGTTGCACATTCTCAGAAAAGCTCCCATAATCACGGCCAAGGGGTTGACCAGCAGCTGCGGAGGTCTCTCATGCAGTCCAAGGTTCAGGTGGCAGTGCTCGTTCTTCTCACCGTCGGCGTACTGCCCGCGCGCGCCTCAAGCTTCGACGACAAACCCATCGATCAGCAAAGCATCAACGCGCTGGAGGCGAAGGTCCTGCAGGCTCAGCCCCGCGAGCAGTGTTTCCTTTACGCCGAACTGGTCCACGAGATGACCGAATTCAGCGTCCGCCAGTATGCCTCCGGCGATCAGGAGAAAGCCGCAGGGCTGCTCAAGCAGGTTCAGGCATTGGCGCACAAGATCCACCTGTCCATGTCCGAGGACAACAAGCGCCTCAAGAACGCTCAGATCCTGCTCCGCCACACCGCCTTCCGGCTCAACGAGATGCTGCACAACAGCAGCCTTGAAGACCGTCCCCTGGTCGCAGAGACGCTGTCGCAGGTCAATCAGGCACAGGATGAAGCCATGATGCAGGTCTTTCGCAAGTAGCGTCTTCCCGCCTTGCTCGATTCCTTTCCGCCGGACTCCCATTCCTGAGCCAGCTTTATCGCGGCCCTTTTCCAGTTCCTCGTGTGTGTGCTTCAATAAAGGCGCTGAGGTTTGCGATGCGCCGCCTGCGTTCAATTGCTTCGCTACTGTTTTGTCTGTTCGCCTGCGCATCCGTGTTCACGCCGCGGCTGCTTGCGCAAAAGAACAAGCCCGCGCCCCTGACCGAAGCTCAGATCGAAGAGATTCGCGAAGCCGGCATCGATCCGAACGGTCGCGTCGGCCTCTATACCAAGTACGTCAGCGAGCACGCCGACACCATCAAGAGCCTCACCAACCGCTCCAAAACCCCTACCCGCTCCAAACGGCTGGATGAAGAACTCCAGGATCTGACCGCGCTGATGGACGAATTCGGCACCAACCTCGACGTATTCTCCGACCGCCACGCCGACATCCGCAAAGCGCTCAAGCCGCTTACCGAAGCCACGGACCGATGGCTTGGGATTCTCCGCGCCCTGCCCGGCGAGCCCGGCTTTGACCTGGCCCGCAAGGAAGCGATTGAGAGCGGTGAAGACCTAACCGACCAGGCCAAGCGCCTGCTGGCGGAACAGACCGAATACTTCAAGCTTCACAAAGATGAACAAGGCCAGGACAGGGCGGAACCGAAGTAAAGCCAGCAGACAGCTAACAGTTTGGGACCTATGCGTCGCGCCGGGCCCAGGCGGGTGGACCAATTTCTTTATCCGTCACCACTTCCAGGCGCGAACTGCCAGCTGTTAGCTGCTAGCTGTCAGCTGCTACTCTGTTACCAGCCGTGCCCCCCGACTTCGTCCCCATCTTTCAGCTAGAATATCGCGCGCTGCGCCCGCGCGCGCCCATGCCTCCCATTGCGATCCGCTTCCGCCGTTTTACTTCGCTGAACACCACTATCCGCCTCCGCGAAGGGCAGATTTTTGTTAGCCTCTCCGACCTGCTTGAAGGCGCGCCCGAGTCGGTGATCCGCGCCATTGCGCACATCCTGCTTGCCAAGCTCTACAAAAAACCGATCGAAGCCGCCCAGAGCCTGCGCTATAAGAGATTTGTTTCCTCGGCCGCCGTCACGCGACAGACCGAGCTCATTCGCCACGCGCGCGGCTCCAAGCGCTACTTCGGCCCCGAGGGGCGATTCTATAACCTCGAAGAAGTTTTCGACTCGCTGAACCTGCGCTTCTTCGGCGGCCTGCTCGGACGACCGGAACTTACCTGGAGCGAGCATCACGCGAAGCGGTCTCTTGGGCACTACGACGCGGCGCACAACACGATTGTCGTCAGCCGCGTTTTCGACCGTCCGTCCAGTCCGCGCTACGCCATCGAGTACCTGCTCTACCATGAGATGCTTCACTTGAAGCATCCCGTCAGGATGCGCGGCCTGCGCCGCTGCGTACACTCCGCGGCGTTCAAAGCCGAAGAGTCGCTTTTTCCCCAGCTCGGCGAGGCATTGGCGTTTATCAAGCGGCTTTAGCCCGACCGCAAGCGACCCCGCCGCCAGGTCGTGTGACTATTTTGAAAATGTCGGGTGACAAATCCCCAATTGCCTGCATACCCTAACCCAACCCGGTCGTCCATATCGTGGGGACCCCCACATGCCGACTCTTCCTTGCTCTCTGTCGCTGTCTCTGTTCCTCATTGCCTCCCTCGCGCCCGCTCAGCAGGAGGGGAAAACCGATGCCCAGAGCGACGATCTTCTCGGCCCGGTCAAGACCGTTTCCACCGTCGTCAGCATGTCGCAAGTGAAGTGGCAACAGCCGAGTGGGCCCTCGCTCGTCCTGCCGGTCGAGTGCCGCGATTGCGCCTACGACCCGGACGGAACAAAAACCGTCTCAGGCCAGATCGTCAACGGCAATTTTATCGGCGAGCTGATCGATATTCGCCGCGACGGCGAGGGCCACGTAACGGAGCGCACCTTTACCAGTTCCTCAACAGGTCAGGTGTATTGTCGCCAGGTGATCGGCCCCTACGGCAAAACCGCAGAAACCGATTACGACTCGACCACCGGCAAGTTGCAAGCGCAGCAAACCTTCGCCTATGACCAGTACGGAAACATGCACGACTGGCTCACGCTCGACGGCAACGGGAAGCAGGCTGGGCACGAGGTCATCAACCGGCTCAAAGACGGTACTCTCACCGAGGAGTCCGCTTGGGGTAAGAACGGGGAGCTAAGCTGGCAACAGACCTACGATCCTGAGACAGACGTGGGGCACTTCACCACCTTCGACGAATCGGGAGCCATGAAACTCACCTGGACCTTTGCCCACGGAAAGGTGATTTCGTTCTGGGAGCAGCCGGGTCTGTCCCGTGACGGGCCTCAATTTGGAGAAAGCTTCAGCGACTTCGGCGACAGAGTCAACGTAGACAACTTCAGCTGCCACGAGAACGGCCAGTGCGACCACTACCGCATTCACTACGAATACCTCGACCCCGCCAAAAAGCGCAATCCGACCATTGCCGAGTGGCGCGATGCCGAGGGCAACCTGCTCTACGCCGCCTACTGCCATTACGATCTCGACCCTGCGGGAAACTGGACGCACCGCAAAATCTCCGTCTACTCACCCGAACTTGGCGACCGCACTCCCTACGAGCAAGACTCTCGCACCATCACCTATTGGGACAAATAACGCCCCTTTCGGCGCTCCCGCATCACCTCATTCACGAAGGAACCCGATGACCCCTTTGCGCAACCTGCATCTCCGTACTAGACTTCATGCAGGAAGAGTGGCCGAGTGGTTGATGGCTCCAGTCTTGAAAACTGGCGTACCTGAAAGGGTATCGGGGGTTCGAATCCCTCCTCTTCCGCCA
>DATKGE010000037.1:0-3833 GCA_035510955.1 Occallatibacter sp.
CTAGTCTCCAGAAGCAGCAAGCGGGCAGAGGACTAGCAGAGCAACGAAGGAGGATCTGAGCTTGCCCTACCTCGTCTCGTAGATTTAAGCCAGTGACGAGCAAATTCGGAAGTAATCGACTCATTTTTGGATCAGTACCGACATACGCCATCGGGCCGGCTATTTCTCGCCACATTGCTCGAACACCGCATCGCGGGCGCAATGCGGGGTCGTCGGCAGGAACTCGCTGGATGCTTGCCTGCTTGGAAGCCTTAAACAATCTGTGCCCTGGGAATCAACTGCGGAAAGCGGGAACAGATTCACCCGGCGCTCCGCTTTGTGGTGCCATGGGCATGTTGCGCAGGCGTATCCCCGAGGCGGCAAAGATTGCGTTGCCGACCGCAGGCGCGAGGCCAACCAGGCCGGTTTCTCCCGCGCCTGCCGAGGGCAGGTCCTTGCGGTCGAGGAGTACGACTTCGACTTGCGGAGTGTCACTGAAACGGGGCAGGCGGTACTGTGCGAAGTGGGGGTTCAATATGCGGCCATTGGCAAAGAGAATCCTCTCGAAGAGTGCGCCGCCAATCCCCTGAATAATGGCGCCCGTCAGCTGGTTGTGCAACCCGTCCGGATTCACGACAGCACCGCACTCCCAGGCTTGAACGACGCGCCGGATTCTGACGCGCTTGGTGGCGGCGTCGATCTCCACCTCGGCGCAGGTTGCTACGTAGCCTCCCTTGTCAACACCGCCGGCGATGCCAAAGCCGCGCTCGGGCGTGGATTTCAAACGACCCCATCCGAACTTGGCGGCGGCCGCTTGAAAAACGGCTTGCAGCCTGGGATCGGCGAGATTCTTCAGGCGGAACTCCAGCGGGTCAATCCCCGCCGCATGAGCCAGGCCATCCATGTGCACCTCACGGGCGAAATGGTTGGCGGTTGAGGCAAGGCCGCGGTAGGAGCCCTGACGAAGAGGAGACTTCGTCGCATGATATTGGATGAGCTGGTTGGCAACGTTGTATGGAGTGGTGATGGCGGCAGGGCCCGAATTGTAATTGTGATGCTCCCAGGCAATAAGAGTTCCGTCCCGTCGCGCGCCCGCAGCGATCTCGATCAGGCCGGCGGGGCGGAAGTAGGCCCAGGTGAATTCTTCGCTACGCGTCCAGACAACCTTTACCGGTTTGCCGGCGGCTTTGGCCAGGCGAGCAGCTTCAATGGCCGCCTCGCCCGTATGCTTGCCGCCATAGCCGCTGCCCATGTCCGGCTGGATCACGCGGACCTGTGCAGGAGAAAGCTGAAACGCCTCGGCAAGTTCATCGCGCACGCCAAAAGGGCGCTGTGTTCCCGTCCAGACGGTCAGCTTGCCTGCGTTCCATTCGGCCACGGCGGCACGCGGTTCGAGAGGCGCATGTGCGATGTACGCGACAGTGTATTGCTCCTCCAGCTTCAGTTCGGCGCCGGCCAGGGCCTGTGCCACTGAACCGGACACGTGCTGCGGCCCGTCGTCACGGCTGCTCTCGAGATTGCTCTTCAAATACTCGAAGAGTCCCTGGTTCGAAGGCTGCGCGGGCACATTCCATTTTGCCTGGATCGCCGACATGGCGTGTTGTGCGGCAAAGGCATCGGGAGCAACCAACCCGATGAAATCACCGTCGCGCACGACCTTGACGCCGGGGAGCTTTTCTGCCGCACTGGTGTCGAGCGACGCGAGGGTCGCGTTGAATCCATCCGGGCGAACCACTGCGCCAAACAGCATCTCCGGCCGGGCGATGTCGGAGGGATACTTGTGTTTGCCGGTAACAAAGTCGCGGCCCTCGGCCTTGGGAACGGCGACTCCGGCGATCTTCCATTCAGGGGCAGGCGTGAAGCTTTCCTGGCCGGAGACGGTCTTCACCAGTTTTTCTCCGCGGGTGAGCTCGCCATATGCGATCGAGCGCGAATTTCGAGGATCGGTTACTTTGCCGTCAACGGCTGTCAAAGTTGCCGCATCCACATTCCAGCGCTGCGCCGCAATTTCCTGCAGCATCTGACGCGCGGCCGCCGCCATGGTGCGCAATTGCGGCCCCATGGTTGGAGTAGTGCGACTCCCGAAGGTGCCCATATCCCAGGGGGTGAGGTCCGTATCCCCCATAATCATGGTGATGGAGTCAAAAGGCACCCGCAGCTCTTCGGCCACCAGCTGGGCAAGTGAGGTGCGGATGTTTTGCCCCACTTCAACCTTGCCGGTAAACACACTCACCTTCCCCTCGGCCGCAATGTGGATCCATGCGCTCACATCCTTGGGAAGCTCATGGCCACCGAAACCACGGCCCGACTCCTGCGTCCACGCTGACGTGGGGGTGAGACAGACGAGCACTCCACCGCCCAGGACTTTCAGGAAGTCGCGGCGGTCTAATTGCAGGCTGCGCAGCGGGCGGGGCGAACCGCTCCGGGAAGGCTCAAGCGCAGGCTGATCGCGGCGGGTCAACGGCTCGTTCCTTGGGTCTGGAGCATTGCAGCGCGCTTTACTGCTGCGAGGATGCGGGGATAGGTGCCGCAACGGCAGAGGTTTCCCTGCATTGCTCCAACGATCTGTTCTTCCGTGGGATTTTGCTGCTCACGCAGCAGAGATGTGGCGCTGACAATCATGCCTGAGGTGCAGTAGCCGCACTGGAATGCTCCCTCTTCGAGGAAAGCCTGTTGAACCGGGCTGAGCTTCCCGTTCTGCTCCAGACCTTCAATGGTCGAGATCTTCGCATTGGCCGCCGACGTCACTGAAACCAGGCAGGAGCGGGTCGCACGCCCGTCCAGCAACACTGTACAGGCTCCGCACTGACCTTCCCCGCAGCCGTACTTAGTCCCGGTCAGGTTCAACCGATTCCGCAAGACAGAAAGAAGCGTCTCCTCAGAAAAGGCGCTCACGCGCAACTGCGCACCGTTGACGTCCAAAACAAAATCGCCCATCCCGAACTCCAAACGCGACCTGGCAGGGAGAACGTGCCTGATACAGAATATCGCAGGTCGATCCGCGGATCTTGAGTTGCCCTATGTCTACGCCAACCGAGAAACTCCAGCCATCGCTGGCTGAGAAAAACGGAGGGGGTCACAACAGCGCCCAGTCCCTCCATTATCCTTGCAGCAATGACTCCAGGGGGATGACAACGTGAGAGGGATTCAGGGATCCTCGGGGAAGCAGATTGCGGGGAAAGGTCAAACAGAAGAGACGGGGCTCTGGTGCAAATAGCAAGGTCGAGTGGGTTAGAGTAATGATTTGCAAGAAATGGGCCGACGATGAGCAAGTTAGGAGGCATGAAGGATCTGTTTGCAGGGCGCCATTTCGACCGTGATGTGATCATCCTTTGTGTGCGCTGGTACCTGTGTTACAAGCTCAGCTTTCGTGTTCTGGTTGAGATGATGGCCGAACGTGGACTGCATCTTTCGCATACAAGGATCATGCGCTGGGTGCAACGGTATGCTCCGGAGTTCGAGAAGCGCTGGACTCGCTTTGCGCGTAAAGTTGGCCGGTTCTGGCGTGTTGACGAGACATATCTAAAAGTGCGCGGACGATGGGTTTACCTATATCGTGCGGTAGACCGGGATGGCAACACCGTCGACTTCCGACTAAGTCCGACAAGAGACGTCGCGGCGGCCAAGGCTTTTTTCCGCAAGGCCCTTCGCACTCAAAGGCGGGCACCAGTCAGCATCACCTTGGATGGCTACGCTGCATCACACCGAGCCGCACGCGAGATGCCAAGAGAAGACGATGCATGGAAGCACACCAGGTTGAGATCATCGAAGTACCTGAACAATCTGATCGAACAGGATCACCGCGGTATCAAATCCCGGACCGGACCGATGCTCGGCTTCAAAGACTTTGATTG
>DATKGE010000038.1:0-25661 GCA_035510955.1 Occallatibacter sp.
CGCCGACCCAGCACAAACGCCTTGCGGCGATCCTTCGATGCATGGTCGATCTGCTTCCAGAAACCGACGAAGTAGTCGATCGCGGAGATGACCGACACCAGCACGGTGAAGTAGATGGCGGCAACAGCAATCCAGCGCACGGGAATGACCAGCACGCCAAACTCCCACCGATCCCAGTGGTGCGCCAGGATGGCTGAAACCACGGCCACAATCTGCGTGACCGTCTTCAGCTTGCCCAGGTCGCTGGCCTGCATGGTAAAGCCCTCGGAGGAAGCGATGGACCGCAGTCCGGAGATGAGGAACTCGCGGCCGATGATGACCACCACGATCCACACCTTCACCACCTGCGGGTTATAAGCCACCAGGGCGATCAGCGCGCCGGTCACCATGATCTTGTCGGCGATGGGATCGAGCAGCATGCCCATGGTGGTGATCTGCGCCCGCTTGCGCGCCAGGTAGCCGTCCAGGCCGTCGGTGATGGAAGCCAGCACGAACAGGATCGACGCCAGCATCTCCTGCTCTCCATGCTGCTGCCATGGAAAGTGCGGCGACAGGATCCACAGCAGCAGCGGGATCATGGCGATGCGGCTCAACGTGATGGAGTTGGGCAGATTCATTCGCTTGGGGCGCGTCCGGATAAGGTGCAGCCGGTTTAGCTCCATTATTGCACCGCGGACGCGCGCTGCACCGCTGGTTCGCGCGCCCTCGAAAACAAAAGCGGAATGAGCCCAGAGCCATTTCGCATGTGGTTGTGAATTGACCGGCATTGCGAGTCTGAAACGGCCTTACGGAAAGACAGGCTGCGCAGGCTCGGTGGGCAGCGTGGACATCTTCGCCATCTCATGGTGCGCTACGAGTGCGAGCGCAACAATCCCGCCGATACCTGCGGCGGTGATGGCCCAGAAGGCCTCGTGCGAGATCCCGGTGTGCAGGCGCACCACATCGCTGTAAAGCACCGGAGTGATCGCAGGATCGTTGTGCAATTGCAAGCCGAACGATTGCTCGTCGATACTTACAATTCTTCCCCAGAAGGCTGTCCCATTCGCTAACTCCACGCCAACCAAGTTACCCATGCCCTGCTTCACAACTCGAGCGTGAATCTTCTCTTGAGTTAGCGGCCTTGCCGAGGCAACCGGCGTGGACACCGCAACCAGCGCGCACACCAATAACATCGCCATATACCGTGAGAAAGTACGAGTTACCGAAGTCATGGCCGTTCCCCTTCGCTTTCTTGCATTGCAGCAATTAGAGCGGCAGTGTTCGCGTTTGGTTATGCGCAGCGCAAAGAAAAAACGGGATGAGCATGAAGCCCATCCCGTTTCCAGTTACTTTCAGCCTGCAAAGCGCCCTGCGAGTTACGCGTAAATGCCCCGCTGCTTGATGGTAAACGCCACCCGATCGATGGCCAGCATGTAAGCGGCGATGCGGTTGTTTACGTTGTGAGCCTCGGCGTAGCGCACCACGTCGTCGAAGCTGTCTTTCAGAATGGTCTCCAATTGCTCGTTGACAATGGCTTCCTTCCAGAAGTAGCCCTGCCGGTCCTGCACCCACTCGAAGTAGCTGGCCGTCACGCCGCCCGCATTGGCCAGAATATCGGGCACGATGAAGATGCGCTTGTCGGCCAGAATCTCATCGGCCACGGCAGTCGTCGGTCCGTTGGCTCCCTCCACCACAATGCGCGCCTTGATCTGGTCGGCATTGCGGCTGGTGATCACGTTCTCGGTAGCCGCGGGAATCAGAATCTCGCAATCGTTCAGAATCAGCTCTTCGCTGGGCATGGCCTCTGCGCCGCGGAATCCAAGCGTGGTGCCATTGCGGTACTTGTACTCCAGCAACTGGTGAATGTCGATGCCGTTCGGATTGCAGAGGCCGCCTTCCTTTTCCGCAATGCCCACAATCTTGTATCCGTGCTCCAGCATCAGCCGCGCGGCATTCGAGCCCACGTTGCCGAAGCCCTGAATGATGACGCGGCAGCCGTCGATAGGCATGTTCAGGTAGCGCAGGCTTTCGTCGCACGACACCATCACGCCGCGGCCGGTAGCCTCCACGCGCCCGCGCGACCCACCGATGTTGAGCGGCTTGCCGGTCACCACGCTGGTCACCGTGTGCCCCACGTGCATGGAGTAGGTGTCCATGATCCAGGCCATGGTCTGCTCGTTGGTGTTCACGTCGGGGGCGGGGACATCTTTTTCCGGCCCGATGAAGTCGATGATTTCCGAGGTGTAGCGTCGCGTCATACGCTCCAACTCGCCCTGGCTCATCTTTTTGGGATCGCAGATCACTCCGCCCTTGGCCCCGCCAAAAGGGATGTTGACCACTGCGCACTTCCAGGTCATCCAACTGGCCAGCGCGCGCACCTCGTCCAGGGTCACCTCCGGCGAGTAGCGGATACCGCCCTTGCCGGGACCGCGGGCAATGGAATGTTGCACCCGGAAGCCGGTGAACATCTCGATCTTGCCGTTATCCATCGTGACCGGAAAATGCACGATGATCTCCCGGGAAGGGGTGCTAAGCACCTTCCACAAACCTTCGTCCAGGTTCAGTTTGCGTGCTGCGAACTCGAATCGTGCGCTTTGTGCTTCCCAGGGGTTAATTTCCTGATCCAACGTCATTACCGGTGCTGCAATTGCCATATACATCTCCATTTCGAATGCCTGCCGCCGGACCGTGGGCCAGGGGAACAGCCCACGCATAAGCGTCACAAACGACAGGACTTCCTCCGTCTTCACGGAGAATTTCAATGCCGGCCCTCAGCGTCAAATCCCCTGCTCCGGCCGTTGAGCCTGCGGATCGTTCCGCACAAGCCCAAACCCCAGTGAGTCTAGGCCCGCCCAGTCAGCCCCGTCAAGCCTCCGCAATACCCCTTTCGCGCCATGACGAACCATCCTGGGAAACCTTCCCACCGTGGTCTGCCCCTAGAATTGACGCGTGAAACGCGGGAATTATTCTCGCAATTCGTCTTCCATCGAGAGCTTGGAGCAGGAGGAAGGTGCGGGAGCTGCTCGGGCATGCAATTTCAACCCTCTTTGAATCGCCGCCGGCGGCGATCGAGACCTGCACACGGCTCATCATCGGCGCAAAACTGAGCAAAAGAATACAGACGGAAGCTGTTGAAATGTTGTCCCTTAGGTTAGAGACTCCTAATGTTTTACCCGCCAGGAAATGCAGTGCCTGAAATACGACCAATCCGTCTGCTATCGACTCTTCTCGATGGACACGGACGCACAACCGGAACCAAAGTCAGGTTAGGCGATCATGAAATCGTTCTTGAATCGGCAGGTGCGGTTGGCGTTCGGATTTGCCTTATTGACCCTGTTGCTGACGGGGGCGCTTTGCTATCAATGGATGGGCATCTCCGATGAGAGCGCCCTGTGGATACGGCACACGCGCAACGTTCTCGAAAGCATCCAGGATCTGAACCTGGTCATAGAGAGAATCGAGTCCATGAGCCGCGGATTCGCATTGACGGGCCAAGAATCGGATCTCGATAGCTACGGCACGAGCGTGTCAAGGGCAGAGCAGGACCTGACATCGATCCGCAATCTGACGGCGGATAACCGCACGCAGCAGCTCCACATTGCCTCCATCGAGAGCCTGGCCGCCAAGAGAATCCAACATGCGGATACGGTCATCCGTCTGCGCAGAACCGTGGGCATAACGGCCGCGGTGGCCGCCATTCATAGCGAGGGCGATGAGCCGATCAGGGATGAGTTTCAAACCCTGGCCGGCACGATGCGCGACGAAGAGTTGCGATTGCTGGCTCTGCGCAGGGCGGAAACCGATCGTGACCGAAACCGGACCAGGATGATCCTGATCCTCGGAACCGTGTTCGGGATGTTGGTTACTGCTTTCGCTGCGCGATCTGCCCTGGCCGAGAGTGGAAGACGCCAGGTGGCCGAGGAAACGCTTCAGGACAGCGAGGAAAAATACCGATTGCTGCTGGATGGCGTTCAGGACTACGCCATATTGATGCTGGATCCGCAAGGCCTGGTTGCCGGCTGGAGCGCCAGCGCGGAACGGTTGCAAGGATATACGGCGGAAGAGACTGTCGGCCGCAACTTCTCCTCTTTCTTCCTTCAGGAGGATATAGACCGGGGAAGGCCGGAAGAGATGCTCCGCATTGCCGCCGCAACCGGCCGGCACGAAGAAGTGTGTATGGAGGTGCGCAAGGATGGATCGGAGTTTCTTGCCGGTGTTTCCTTGAAGGCGTTGCGGAATGCGGCTGGAGATCTGCGCGGGTTTTCCAAGATCTGCCGCGATCTTACTGAACACAAAAAGTCGGAGGAGCGTTACCGCGGACTGCTGGAAGCAGCTCCGGATGCAATGGTCGTGGTCAACGAGGCTGGGGAGATCGTCCTGCTGAACGCTCAGGCGGAGAAGCATTTCGGCTACCGGCGCGATGAGCTGCTGGGGCAAAACGTCAAGAACATTATTCCCGAGGGATTTGCGGAGCGGCTGATCGCCGATGCTCTTCGCACCACGGCAGAGGCGAAGGCGCAGCAGATCGGCACCGGGATTGAACTCTATGGGCGGCGAAAGGATGGGACCGAATTCCCCATCGAGATCATGCTCAGTCCGCTGGAGAGCCCGGAGGGAGTCCTGGTGACCGCGGCGATCCGGGACATCAGCGAGAGAAAGCAACTCGCGAGTCAGTTGCGGCAGAGCCAGAAGATGGAGGCGATTGGCCTGTTGACGGGCGGAATTGCCCATGACTTCAACAACCTGCTGGCCATTGTGATTGGCAATCTGGGCCTGCTGGAGCGTTTGATTGACGGCAATGACGCGGCGCTCAAGCGGCTCAAGCCCGCGCAGAAGGCGGCGGCACGCGGTGCGGACCTTACCCGGCGCCTGCTGGGCCTGGCAAGCAAGGAAGATCTGAACCCGGTGAGCGTCAGGCTCGATGAGGCGATTCAGGAGACCATCGAATTGGCCGGCCGCGCACTGGGCCCGGAGATCAAGATATTCACCAACTTCGACCTGTCGGTGCCCACCGTCTTTGTCGATGTCGCCGGACTTGGAAGCGCGTTGCTCAACCTGGCCGTGAATGCGCGAGACGCCATGCCCCAGGGTGGCACCTTGACCATCGGCACCCAGTTAAGCCATCTGGACGAATCATTTCCACCGGTGCAGACAGGAGAGTTGAAGTCTGGCGCCTATGCGCGAATCTCGGTGTCCGATACCGGCCATGGCATGTCGAGAGAGACGCTGGACCGCGCTTTGGAACCCTTCTTTACCACCAAAATGCGAAACAAGGGAACGGGGCTTGGCCTGGCCATGGTCTACGGATTCGCAAAGCAATCGGGCGGGACCGTCCGGCTTTACAGCGAACAGGGCCACGGGACAACTGTAACCCTCTATCTGCCTCTGGCAGGCGAGTGCGCGCCTGCGGCGCCTGAATTTGTGGACGCGCATGCCCCTTCGGGCGAAACAGTGCTGGTTGTGGATGATGAGCCGGAGCTGCTGGAGATCGCCCACGAATATCTGGTTGCCATGGGTTACTCAGTCTTGCAGGCAGACAACGCCCCCAGCGCTTTGAAGACCATCGCAGAAGACAGGGAAATCGATTTGATGATCACAGATATCATCATGCCTGGCGGGATGAATGGCGTGGAACTGGCGGAAAAAGCTCGCCTGCTGAGCCCCCGCCTCAAGGTGATTTACTCATCCGGATTCCCGGCAGATGCGCTGGTGGAGAGAAACAGAGCCAAGGTTGACGACCCCATGCTTCGAAAACCGTATCAACGCACGGAGTTCGCAGCGATCGTTCGGCGCACCCTGGCAGGAACTAGGGCTTAATGGAGACATCTTAGTGGGGACTTCAAGGACCTTTTTGGGCGGTTGCGGCCATGAGTTCCGGCGTAAACGTGGAAGCGGGGAGCAACGACAATGAATTCCGGCAAAATCCTGGTTGTCGACGATGAACCCGACTTGGGAGAGTTGATTGCCGCAGCTGCGCAGAATCTCGGTCTGCGATGCACGGCTACCACCGATGCGGCCGCCCTTTCAGAACTGCTGACGCCCGATGTCACCCTCATCCTGCTCGATTTGATGATGCCGGATATGGACGGCATCGAGGGGCTCAGACTGCTCAGTGAGTTGCATTGCAAAGCCGGAATCGTGCTGATGAGCAGCATCGGCAATCGCGTGTTGGAGACCGCGGAGAAGTTGGCGGACAGTCTTGGCTTGTTCGTCGTCGGCCGTCTCGCAAAGCCATTCCAACTGGCCGATTTGGAAGAGTTGCTCAAAACCTACCGGGTGCGGGGACTTGCCATCGACGGAACACCGGGTCTAGGAGCACGCTTCCCGGACGAACGGCTGCGCATGGCCGTTGAACGCAACGAGTTCATCCTCCACTACCAGCCCCAGATCGACATTTCCAGCGGCGCCGTGTTCGGCGTCGAAGCGCTCGCTCGCTGGCAGCATCCTGAACGCGGCCTCATCTTTCCCGACAGCTTCATTTCCCGTTTGGAGGAGCTTGAACTGATCGACGATCTCGGCTGGCTGGTGGCAGACCGGGCCCTGGCTGAAGTGAAGCAGTTCGCCAATAAGAAAATGGGCCTCCCGCGGCTGGCCCTGAATACCTCGGTTCTTTCGCTCCGCGACCTCAAGTTCCCTGACACATTTATAGCTCTCCTCCGCAAGCATGACACGTCCGCCGATAACGTCATCCTGGAAATTACGGAAACCAGTTTGACCAATCAACTTTCGCGCACCCTGGACGTGCTCACCAGGTTGCGGATGAAAGGCGTGAAACTGGCCATCGACGACTTTGGAACCGGCTATGCCATGATGCAACAGCTGGTAAATTTCCCGGCAACTGAATTGAAGATCGACCGCAACTTCGTGATGAACATGCACATCAACAGCAGCGACCGGATTATGGTGGAAAAGAGCATCGAGTTGGGCCACGCTCTGGGAATGAGGGTCATCGCCGAGGGCGTAGAGACCGAGCCGCAGTTGGAGTTTCTCCGCCGCGCCGGCTGCGACTCTGCGCAAGGCTACTTCTTCACCCGCCCGCTCCCATCCAAGGAGTTTGTTCAGTGGATGGGGGACTACCAGGCTCGGCTGGACAACGCAGCTCCGCAGTTCACCGGCTGATGTTTAAAACGCGACAAAGCGAAAACAGGACTCGCTGCGCAGCGGAATTTTTTGCACCGGAACAATTACACTGAAGGCTGTGAAGCCCTCGTCTCCATCTCCCCGGCCCAGCAGCAAGATGATCTTCGGCAAGCTGGATGAGAACTGCAGAAGCGGGGAACCGATGCAGCCGGGCCCAGTGGAGATGGCGCACTGAAGTTGCGACCTCTCTGCGGTGCGACACGATTGACATGACATTGCCTATTCTGTGATTTTCAAGCGACTTCCTGACTTGAAAACGGCTCCAACATTGCAGCCGTTGGCGCGCGTCCGGTGCTGCGCTGAGTGGCTTTGGCGACAGGAGCGGCAAGTCTCATGAAAATGCTGGGCAAGTTGTTGATCGCATGCGCGGTTCTATTCGCGCTCCTCCAGGCAGTGCGTCCCGGCATCCCTGCCGGGCCCGCGACGGCCGAGCTCCAGGCGCCGGCGGCGGTCAAGCAGGTTTTTGAAAAAAACTGCTATAGCTGCCACTCGAATGAGCGGCGGCTGGCGTGGTTCGACGAAGTTGTGCCCGCATACTGGCTGGTGCGTAGAGACATTCTGACCGCGCGCCGGCACCTGAATTTCTCTACCCTGGACTCGAAGCCATCCACTGCGCAGAGGGCGACGCTTTACGAAGCCGTGAACATGATTCAGCTTGGAGCGATGCCGTTCCCTGACTTCGTGAAGCTGCATCCGGAGGCAAGAGTGACGCCGGAGGAACTGGCGACGCTGAAGAACTACCTGGCTCCCTGGTCGTCGACCCCGACGCCGGTGAGCGAAAGTGCGCCGACCGGAGCCGCAGCAAGGGATCACGCGGATAAGGCTGCCGCGCCTGTCTCACTGGCGATGGTGTGGCCGGAGTTCAACGGGTTGGCGTTCGACCCGACGTTTGAAAGCTGGAAGCCAATCGGTTCGACCGATCGCGGAGACAACAATACTTTTCGCTTCATCCTGGGCAATGACATTGCTGTAAAGGCGGCGCAATCGGGCAACATTTCACCGTGGCCGGACGGAGCGCGGTTCGCCAAGATCGCCTGGCAGCAGCAGGCCGGGGCGGATGGGCTGGTGCATCCGGGCAAGTTTGTTCAGGTGGAGTTGATGGTGAAAGACGCGCAGCGGTACAAAGATACGGAGGGGTGGAGCTGGGGCCGCTGGCGCGGCATGGATCTGAAGCCGTACGGCAG
This sequence comes from Occallatibacter sp., assembly GCA_035510955.1. Taxonomy (GTDB): domain Bacteria; phylum Acidobacteriota; class Terriglobia; order Terriglobales; family Acidobacteriaceae; genus Telmatobacter. The sequence continues at coordinate 8,304 of DATKGE010000038.1, forward strand.
CGGCGCGGGCTTCGTGAGCGAGTGTACCGGCTGTCATCAACCATTACGCGGCAACGACTATGTGTATACGCTGCCCATCACGCCGGCAACCATCACCAGACTTGAAGTGGTGAACAACCTGGCTGCAGCGCTGCCGGCGGCAATGCCCTATCAGCCGCTGGGCTGGAACGTGATCACGATGTTCGTCGACCAGCGGAATCGTACCATCGCGATCCTCTACGGGAATGAGACGGCCATGCAGTCCGTGCGGGTGCGCGGCGATGCTCCCACTGGGAAATCCCCAGCGCCGGTCTATCCAGAGGGTGCGGTGCTGGCGCTGGTGAGTTGGTCTGAGCGCGACGATCCGCACTGGTTTGGTGCGCGGATACCAGGCGCACCCCAAAGCGTGGAGTTTGTGAAGGTCTCCGCCGTGTCGAGGAACCAGTACCAGCGTTTCGCAGGCAGCGGGCTCGCGGAGCAACATCTCGCTGCGAGCACAGAGACGCAGAGAACGAGCTTTGTTCTTGGCCTTGCACCTGTGCGACTGCCTTAGTTGTGACCGGCCGATCACGCAATCGCGACGAAGAGCGGACGATCGGCCTGCCGGCTTTCTGCCGCTGTCTCCTCAGTACTTCTGCACCTTTGGGTCGATCTCGTCGGACCAGGCTAAGATGCCGCCGGCTAAATTGACGACCTGGGTGTAACCGGATTGCTTCAGGAATTCGGCGATGCGCTGGCTGCGCGCGCCGCTGCGGCAGTGGACGACGATTTCACGGTCGCGGGGGATCTCGGCGAGGCGGTTGGGGACGTCGTTCTGCGGGATGACGGTGCCGCCGATCTGTGCTATTTGGACTTCGTAGGGCTCGCGCACATCGAGGAGGTAGATGTCTTCGCCTCGATCGCGGCGGGCTTTGAGTTCCTTGACGGTCAGCTGGGGGATTCCGTTCTTCACGTTTTTCTCCTGAGGTGTTTCCGGGACGATGCCGCAGAAATGTTCGTAGTCGATGAGCGCGGTGACGGTGGGGTTCGAGCCGCAGACCGGGCACTCGGGATTTTTACGCAGCTTGAGTTCGCGGAAACGCATGTTGAGCGCGTCTACCAGGAGCAGACGGCCGACCAGCGAGTCGCCTTTGCCGAGGATGAGCTTGATGACCTCAGTGGCCTGGATGACGCCGACCAGGCCGGGAAGAATGCCGAGGACGCCGCCCTCAGCGCAACTGGGGACGAGGCCTGGCGGCGGCGGCTCGGGATAGAGGCAGCGGTAGCAGGGGCCGGTTTCGGTGGCGAAGACGCTGGCCTGGCCTTCAAAGCGGAAGATCGAGCCGTATACGTTGGGCTTGCCGAGCAGGACGCAGGCATCGTTGACCAAATAACGCGTGGGGAAGTTGTCGGTGCCGTCGGCCACGATGTCGTAGTCCTTGAGGATGTCGAGGGCGTTGGCGCTGGAGAGCATGGTGTCGTGCTTGACGATGCGGATGGCCGGATTGAGGGCGGTGAGCTTCTCTTCGGCGGAGTCTAGCTTCTTGCGGCCAATATCCTTTGTCGAGTGGATGATCTGGCGCTGCAGGTTGCTCGAGTCAACGACGTCGAAGTCGACCAGGCCCAGAGTCCCGATGCCGGCCGCGGTCAAATAAAGTGCCAGTGGCGAGCCCAGGCCGCCGGTGCCGACGCAGAGGACGCGGGCGGCTTTGAGGCGGCGTTGGCCCTCCATACCGACCTCGGGCAGGATGAGATGGCGGGAGTAGCGGGAGAGGTCGTCGGTGGAGAGCTCGGGCAGGGCGGCAGGTTCGGTGATGGTTGGCATGGGTTCCAATTCTCTTCGTGCTTGCTGGTGGTGCGGCTTGAATTAAACCTTCCGGTTGATGAATGCAGTTTGCGCTACTTGAAGGTCAGGTGCCGAAGGCGCGTACGCCTGGACGGCTAGTCCACGCCGGCGATGGAGGGGATGATGGAAAGAGTGTCAGCGGCGGTAACGGTAGTAGCCTCCTTGGCGGGCAGGTAGCGGACGTCTTCGTCGTTCAGATACAGGTTAACAAAAGCGCGGACCTTGCCTTGCGGGGGAAGAGATGTTTGCGCAGTTCGGGATGGGTCCGGGTGAGGGATTCGAGGGCATCGGCGACGTTGGGGGCGTCGATTTCGCCGGAGTCCTGGCCGGTGGCATTGGGGCGCAAGGGAGTGGGGATGAAGACGGTTATTGACAGGATTCCTTGCCTGTAACGATTGGATTCGATTGGGGCGGGATTTGATCCTGGAACAGCGCCCGCAAAAGCGACCGCAGATCCTCCGACTCCGCTGAAGTGCGCTCCGCTCAGGATGACAGATCTTTGGTCTGATCATGAATGCGCTCGTCGTCGATGGCGATGGTTTCATGCTCGAAATGCTTTTCCTCTTCGGTGGCGCCGGCGAGGTGGAAGGAGTTGGTGACGGTGGCTTTGCCTTTGGCGACAGCGGTGATGACGTAGGAGCAGCCGAGCCAGTGGGCTTCCGACAGATCGGTGAGGGACCAATGGGCGGGGTGGTCGGGGTGGGAGTGGTAAAAGCCGGCGATGCCCAGGCCTTGGCGGCGGGCGTCGCGCTCGATTTTGACCAACTCGATGGGGGCGATCTGATAGCGGTTGTGGGCGGAGTCGGTGCGGGTGTTACCCGCGGGGACGGCCGTATCAACCCGCCAACCTTCCCGCACGGAATGCCCGAGGAGGGCGCCGCAGCACTCGTTGGGGTAGGTCTGCTCGCCGTGGGAGCGGATGGCTTCAAAGACGGCCCGGGTTAGGCGGAGAACGCTCATGGCTGCTCCCAGAAGCACTCGGACAGGCATTTTTCAGCGCTGTCGGGCAGGACAGTGACGATGACGGCCTGGCGGCCGGTAGAGGCTTCTTCCTGAGAGATGGAGGCGGCGGCACCTTCCTTGACGCTGCCGCCGGGGTTGACCCACTCGGCCTTGGCGACGAGGGTGAAGCCCTCGAACCCGCGCACTGCCTGAACCATCCGGTCGAGCCGGATGAGGGGGGTGGAGCCGATGCGTTCGGCGAGAGTAGTGCCGGGTTTGGCTTGTGTTTCCATTTTGTGTTTCCATGGAGAATTGCGGCCTGCGCGCCGGTTGTGCGAGATTTGGGTAGGCGAGGTTAGAACTCAGTTTGAAGCCGGCAGGCTACCCTGCCGATTCCTCTAACAACATCCTCGCAGACTGGACGATGACGATGGCCCGTAAATCCCGCAATCCGAACTTCGATCAGACGCTGGAGAACCTGCGCGCGCACGCTTTCGATGTGGCACCGTTTGCCGGATTTGCAGGCGGCATGCTGGTGACCAAGCATGGGGCCGGCGCGGTGCTGGTGCCTGGGCAGGGCGCGGCGGTCGCGTTCCGGGAGCGGCCGGGAGCGGTATTTGGCGAGGAGGTGGCGCGATTGCTGGACCGCGGTTACCAGAAGTTCTTGAAGACTTCAACGTATGAGTTTCCCGCCTCGGCGCCTCAATTGCAGGCTATTCACCTATTCAGCGAGGAGCTAAGCCAGTTGCTGGGGACCATCAGCCTGTACAACGAATCGCTGGGCACGACGAGCGACCTTTACGAATACGATCGCCTGCAGGGGCGGGATGCCGCGGAAGCTCCGCCGCTGCAGCCGTGGGGAGCTGAGGGCGGGCATTGAGAGTTGGCGGGGCCGTGCATGGACGTGAACGACAATGCGAAGGGTGCGGGCTCGCCCCGAGGGAAGCGGCGCGCACAGCCGCGCTCCGCGTTGGATAGCCTAGTATGGCGTCCCAGAAGTTCCTAACATTATCGCGTTGTCATTCTGAGCGAACGGGGCCCCAAACGTCTTTCAGTTTGGGGGTGGTGACCCGAAGATTCCGCATTTTGCCTTTAACGTTTTTGATGGGAATTTCTGGGATGCGATACTAGAACTGGTTGCATAAATGGAGTTTTGAAAGGGCACGGCTTCAGCCGTGCCGTCAGAGAAGAATGAAATCTTGGGCTTTAGCCCCTGAGGGAAGTTCGGTCGCTCGTCGAACAGCATTTATGCAACCAGCTCTAGCCGTAACTCATCTTGTGCGTGGCGGATCGAAGCGATGGGAATCGTGCCGCAGGGCGGCTGGTTCACACCCCTCTGCGGCCACTGATCAGGTTGAAGATGAGGACGATGACGGCGATCACGATGAGAATGTGGATGAGGCTGCCGCCGACATGCAGGGAAAAGCCGAGCAGCCACAGAACCACAAGAATGACAAAGATTGTCCAGAGCATGCGCTCTCCTTTACGCCGCGCGCGTCCGGAAAGGGATGGCCGGTTCCGGGCGCGACGGCTATTCAGTGCTGACAGCTAGTTGGAGGCTACTGCCTGGGCCTTCGCATCCCGGACGGCGGCGAGGAACGATTGCGCCGAAGCCGGAACGGTGACTTCGCCCCTAAGAATGCGGCGAGTAGGGACATCGTGCCCGTAGGTGGCTTCAGTAGAGTCGTCGTCGCGGCGAATGGAGGCGCCGGTCAGGGTGAGTCCGGCAAAGAGGCCCTTGGCGCGCGAGTAGGTGAGGACTTCGGTATTGAGCTTCCAGTCGGTATCGGCAGAGGCGTGACGCCCAACCGGTCCGGCTGCCGCTGAAGCGTCGCCGCCCAGCTCAAAGTTGCTGTTGATGAGGTGCTTCATGCCTTCTTCGTTCTGGATGATCATGACCAGATCCACGCCTTCGACGCCGATCTGCAATCCCCAGCTTCCGCCGGTAATGGTAAAGAACGCCGGAGCGCTCCAACCGTTCTCTGTACGGCAGGTGGCGACTCCGCGGCCATTCTCCGCGCCGAAGACAAAGCCCCCCTTGAGCATGTGGGGCACAACGGCGATGCACTTTGCATGTTCCAGGACTTCCTCTGGAATGCCTCTATCGGGAGCCGACATAATTTCGTGCAGGACGCGGCCTGCATGATCCAGCCGGTCGTCGGTTGCTTCGCGATTCGATCCCGCCCAGGCGATGCTGGTCAAGCTGATTACTGCCACGAAGGTCATAAGCTTCTTCATACATTTCACCTTTTTCTACCTATGCGCGGCGTCTCCATCTTTACGCGTGTGTGAGTCACATAAGGCATCTCCCACATTAGTGCGGTTCAAGTGTGCGGTCTGAGCAATTGCGCTCAGAATGACTTTTGGCTGGATTATCGGGGCCGGGCTTCGATAAGCGGAGAGGCGCCTACTCGTGTCTGCGCGTTCGAAATCAGGATTTCCGCCGGATTGAAGCCGACAAGCCGAAAAGCCTGGTCCCGGCGGCGGCTTCGTGAGTTCCCCGGGGGCTTGAAAAAAATCAGCCAAAGTGAGCAAAATTGAACAGATCGGAAGTTACAGCGGGTTCAAACTCTGCTAGAGTGCTGCAAAGAGTGTGCAGTCGAGCGGATAGTCCGAATTTTCGAGAGCGAGAGGCCTGCTCGGCAAGCCATGACCCGATACCGGACGATCAGGTTTGGGCGGTCCTCCAGTTACTTTGTTCAACCGATGGCCGTACCGTGGCATAACCCGGCAACACGGATGCCGTGATTTGCAACCGGAAGGACCGTATCCGATGGTTGAGCCTCATAAACCGACATTCAACGTAGCAGCCTTCCTGGCGAGCGCGGGGCTGGGGCGGAGGATTGTCCAGATTCCCCCCAAACACGCATTTTTCATGCAGGGCGATCCGGCCGATTCAGTCTTCTATCTGCAAAAGGGTCGGGCCAGGATCACGGTGGTTTCGCAGGCAGGCAAGGAGGCTACCATCACGCTGGTTCCACCGGGCGAGTTTGTCGGCGAGGGAGCATTGGCGGCCGCAAACGGATTGCGCATGTCCACGGCTACGGCCGTTACCCCTTGCACCGCGCTCAAAATCACGCGCGAAGAGATGATCCGCGTGATGCACGAGGAACACGATTTCTCCGACATGTTCCTGAAGTTTCTGCTGGAGCGGAGCATGCGCACCCAGGCCGACCTGGTGGACCAGCTCTTCAACTCGAGCGAAAAGCGGCTGGCGCGGATTCTGCTGCTGATGGCGGAGTTTGGCAAGCCGGGCGTGCAGGCGCAGTTCATTCCCAAGATTTCGCAGGAGACGCTGGCGGAGATGATCGGAACGACGCGGTCGCGGGTGAGCTTTTTCATGAACCGCTTTCGCAAGCTGGGCCTGATTGAGTATCACGGTCGAATCAAGGTACACAAAGCGCTGCTCAATGTGATTCTGCACGACAATCTGCCCGGCGACGAAGCACAGCAATCAGAGCTTGAGGACACGCCCCCGCAGCAGCTTGAAGACAGGGCGTAGTTCCGGTCGCCGTTTGCGGAGACCGGGGTCCCGAGCTTTTAAACAGGTGCTTAGACCTTCGCTTCCAGATCCGAAATCACATCGAAGAACCGCTGATCGAGGCGGCGATTTGTGGCGATGGCTTCCTTGATGGTGATGTCAGTGATGTCCAGACCCCTGAGCACCGCAATCCGTCCCCACTTTTTTTCATGAACCATGTCGATGGCGTGCAGCCCGTAACGTTGCCCCAGGGTGCGGTCGTAAGCCGTGGGAACGCCGCCGCGCTGCGTGTGCCCCAGGTTCACTGAGCGCGTCTCGAAGCCGGTCTTCTTCTCGATCAGTTCCGCCAGCGCCTCGCCAATGCCGGACAGGCGCGCATGGCCGAAGCTATCAACCTGCGCGGAGCCCACGACCTGGCCAACTTCCGGCAGATGGCACCCCTCGGCCACCACCACCACGCCGTAATGCTTGCCGTGATCGTAGTTGTACTTCAGCAGCGCGCACACGTGGTCGATGTCGATCTCTTTCTCCGGAACCAGAATTACGTGCGCCCCGCCGGCCACGCCCGAGGCATACGCAATCCAGCCCGCGTCTCGGCCCATCACCTCGACCACGATCACACGATTGTGCGAGTCCGCCGTAGTGTGAATCCGATCGATGGCCTCGGTGGCAATCATCACCGCGGTGTCGAAACCGAACGTGGTATCGGTGCCGTTGATGTCATTGTCGATGGTCTTGGGCACGCCTACGCTGGGCACGCCGTTCTCGCTCAGGAACAGCGTCACCGATTGCGTGTCGTCGCCGCCAAGCGCAATCAGCGCATCGATTTTGTTCAGCTTCAGAACCTCCTGCACCTTCTCGATGCCGCCGGGAATCTTCTTCACGTTGGTGCGCGAGGAGTGCAGAATCGTCCCGCCCTTCAACTGGATGCCGTCGATGCTCTCCAGCGTCAGCGGAATGAAGCTGTTGTCGAGCACACCGCGCCAGCCATTCAAGAAGCCGATGAACTCATCGCCATAGTGGTTGATGCCCTTTTTCACAGCCGCGTAAATCACCGCATTCAGTCCGGGGCAATCGCCGCCGCCGGTCAACAAAGCAACTCGCATCGCAAATCTCCTCAGAAGTCGGTCTTGCGTCAGTGCACGATCGGAGTACCGGGGTACCGGGGCACCCTCTGGGTCGGGGTCGGGGTCGCGTGCCGAAAAGCCTCGAAAATTCGCTGGGCTTAAGTCCCCGGAAGGAATGCCCTCTTCGCAAACTGGCCTTGGCAAGCATCCCGTGGATCGACACCTTAACCAGTGTAACGCGGCACTGTAAAGAGAAATCGTGACCGCGCTCACGTCCTGCAACTTTTTCCTTGGCCCAATTTAGTTGTGCGCAAGGTCCCGCTGCAATGTTTCAATAAGAGTATGCCCGGAACCGGAGCGCTTCTGCTTTTGGCGTTCGCCACCCTGGTCGTGATCGTGCTGCTGGTGCTGCTGCAGTTGACCCGCCTGGGATACCTGATTCACGCCACCATTCCCGACCGGCCGCGGCGACGCATGTTCGTGGCCTCCGTGGCCTTCGTCATCACCTTCATTGGCGTGCGCGTTCTTGTCGAACTGATCAGGGTCGACGTCGGCCCGTTCAACTGGGTCACGGTTCGCGGGCGGCACATTCATCATCTGGTCTGGGGCATTCTCATCCTGCTGCTGGTCGGCTACGGCTGGCTGCTGGATCTGGGACGCAACCATTCTCCGCTGTCCATCTTCTTCAGCCGCCTCATGTCGGTCGGCTATGGTGTGGGCGCAGCCCTCACTCTCGACGAGTTTGCGCTATGGCTCAACCTCGAACCGGACGTGTACTGGAATCACGAGGGCCGCCTCAGCATCGACGCCGTCATCCTGTTTGGCAGCCTGCTCGGCGTGGGCGCATGGGGTGCGCCCTTTTTTCGCGGCGTGCAGCGCATGTGGACCAAACACTCCGCACTCAGAGGCAGGCTGGCAGCGCCTATTCGCCGCGCGCGGTTGCTTCGTCCGCGTAAAGTTCGTCGATTACCGCCCCGTATCGTGCCGTAATCGCCCGCCGCTTCAGCTTCATCGAAGGCGTCAGTTCCCCGGAATTCTGCGTCCATTCATCGGCAACCACGCGGAAGCGTTTCAGCGATTCAAAATTTGCCAGGCCGCCGTTCACTTCGCGGACAATCTCGCCATAGAGTGCAATCACACGGCTGTCGGCCACCAGTTCGGCGCGGCTCCTGGTTTGAATATCATGCTGCTGGGCCCATGCTTCCAGCGCAAGGAAATTAGGCGCCACCAGGACACAAATGAATTTGTGCTTGTCCCCCACCAGCGCCGCCTCCGCCACCAGCACATTGTTCTTGAGCTTGCTCTCAATCGGCTGCGGAGCCACAAGCTTGCCGCCCGAAGTCTTCAGCAACTCCTTCTTGCGGTCGGTAATGTACAGAAATCCATCCGCGTCGATACGAGCGATGTCGCCGGTGCGGAACCAGCCTTCCGCATCGAAGCACTCCGCATTCGCGGCCGGCTTCTGCCAATAGCCTTGAAACACCGCCGGTCCGCGCGTCAATAATTCTCCGTCCTCGGCCAGCTTCACTTCCACATTCGGCAGCGGCTTGCCAACGGAGCCCATGCGGTGGTTCACAGGATTGTTCAAGGCAATCACCGGCGAGGTCTCCGTCAATCCGTAACCCTCCCACAGCGCAATCCCCGCCGAGGCAAACCACCGCGCGGTATCGATGCCCAGCGGCGCGCCGCCGGAAACAAACACCCGCACCCGCCCGCCAAAAGCTTCAAGCACCTTGGAGTAAACCAGCTTGTTGGCCAGCTTCCAAAGCAGCGCCGTGGGCTTCTTTCCGCCATAGACTGAATCGCGATGACCGGCGCCCTGACGAATCGCCCAGGCCAGAATCCGCTTCTTGACCGGCGACGCCGCGGACTTCTGCTCCACTGCCTGGCGAATCTTCTCGTACACCCGCGGCACGCCCACCAGCACCGTGGGACCGATCTCTTTCATGGCCTGCGGCAGCTTGTCGAACTGCGAGCAATACGCAACCTGCGCGCCGTTATAAAACATCATGTAATCCAGCGCCCGCGCCGTAATGTGCGAGAGGGGCAAGAACGAAATGCAGGAGTCGGTGGAATTGAAGTTGAACTCCTGGCCGGCATAGTTCTGGTTGGAGGCGATGTTGCCGTGCGTGAGCGCCACGCCTTTCGGTTCGCCTGTAGTCCCCGACGTGTAGATCAGCGTGGCCAGATCTTTCGGCTCAACGGAGCGCACCAGCGCGTCGAAGACCGGGTCCCGCTCGCTGCCGCGCGCATCGGCCCCCGCCATTAGCTCGCTGAAGACAATCGCTCCCTCCGGCGGCGCCGCGGAATCCATGATCACGATCCGCTCCAGCCCGGTCTGCGCGCGAACCGCATTCAGCTTGTCAAACAGTTGCCGGTTCGACACTACGGCAATGCGGCAGCCTGCGTCACTGACCAGCGCGGCCACCTGCTCGCCGGTCAACGTGGGATAGATCGGCACATTGGCAGCCCCGATGGCCAGCGAGGCAAAGTCCGTCACTGCCCACTCCCAGCGATTCTCGCCAATCAGCGCAATGCGTTCGCCCCGGTGCGCGCCCCAGCTCAGAAAGGCCTCTGCCAGCGCGCGGACACGCTGATAGATCTGGTCGGAAGAGATCGGCAGCCAACGCCCTAACGCGTCCTGCCAAAGCACGGCGCGCGGGTTGGCGGCCGCCGTTATGCGGCAGAAAAGATCATTGATGGTAGAAATTTGTGTGATTGCTGTCATCGGATTGGTATACAGAACGGGAATCTTCGACGATCGCGGACAGTCGAGAGTGTAACAGCGCAGAGCGGAGGCGTGTTGGCCCGTTCGCACGGATTTTGCCGATTTTTACCGTTCCCCAACACGGCGAGTACCCCCTTTAGTGGTGTATCGTCTTGAGCGCCTGACGGTTTACACTTGAACTAAGCGCCGAAGTGCTCTTCCATTTGCAACTTGCTTGTCTTTCTTCTCCAAAGATGCCTAAGCTCAACCTACCTTTGTCTGTCGCCGATTCCGACCCGGAACTCCTCCGCAAGCTGGCCCCCGTCAAGCGCTACTGCTTTCTGGCCGTTGCCTGGATCGGCGGTTTGACTCTCCTCGGCTGGTACCTCCCCGGAATGGGCAAATTCCTGCCCAACGGCTGGCGGCTGATGACCGCCGAAACCGCACTGGGAATTCTCTTGTGCGCGTTCAGCCTCGAATTCTCCGAGAAGTTCTATTCCCTCCGGGTCAAGCGGCTTAGCCAGTTGCTTGCCGTCCTTGCAGCCTTGCTGGGGATGGCGATTCTCGGCGAGTACGCGTTTCACATCGCTGCCGGTCTTGAGCGCCTCTTCCCCTTCGACCCCAATTCCACTTCGCACTGGCCGGGTAGACCCTCGCCGCAAACCGGATCTGGACTGGCAATGCTGGGCATTACGATTGCGCTTATCCGGGCGCGAGGGCGCATCGTCGTGCGCATTGCCGACCTTGTCACAACCTGTCTCGGGCTTCTGGTGCTGGTGCTGACATCGGGAGAAGTCTTCGGCGCAATGCGAATCTTCGGCCTCTCCGGGGTTACCCGCACTTCACCGCAAACCATGCTTTGCTTGGCGATTCTCACTGTTGTGGCTTTTCTTCGCAGAGCCGAGAGGGGCATCTTTTCCGTCTTTCTAGGCCGCGGCATAGGCAGCAGGATCGCCAGGATCCTTGGCCCCGTTATCCTGGTTTTGCCGTTTCTTCGCGAGATCGCGCGGCAGCGCATGGTCAGTTCCCATATCCTCCCCGAGCATTACGCCACAGCGATCCTCGCCTCCGTTGCCGCGGCAATATCCTTTGTCTTTTTGATGCTTCTTGTCTTCTACATCAAAAGCATGGAAAACGAGATTCACAACCTCTCCGTGCGCGACGAATTAACCGGCCTCTATAACCTGAGAGGATTTCATCTGCTTGGCCAGCAGGCACTGCGCCTGGCGCAGCGGTCGCGGGTACCCTTCTCCGTCCTCTTCATTGACCTGGATAACTTGAAACAAATCAACGATCTCCATGGCCACAGCATGGGCTCCGCATGCCTCGCCGAGACCGCCGAACTCCTTCAGGCCATCTTCCGCGAGACCGACGTTCTGGGGCGCATTGGGGGCGATGAATTTGCCGTGGCAGGCCAGTTTACCCATGCCGCAGTCGCTCTTGCCACCGAGCGCCTGCGCGAAGCTTCCGCGCTGCGCAACTCCACACCTGGCCACAGCGCCGCCCTCAGTTTCAGCATCGGCCACGTCACTTCCTTGTTAACTGCGCACGAATCCCTGCCCATGCTGCTCGCCAAAGCCGACCAGGCCATGTATGAGGAAAAGCGCCGCAAGAAATCTGTCGTTGCGTAAGGAACCGCTGCACAGGTCTCCGGTTTGAAGGGCTCGACCACCAACGTCCACGGAAACTTCCGATTGTTGGCCTCGATTGTTGTCCAGGTTACTCACAAGTTCCCCAAACCGTTCTTGCATAGTTATGCATTTCTGCTGTATATTTATACAGTGCGGCCGCCTCACTGCGGGCCGCGCTTTCGCTTTGCCTGAATCAGGCAATCGACCGGGCAAACAACAGCAATGAAGTTTCAACGGCACAACGCGATTCGGGAATTGGTGGCGCACTCCCTGGTCTCCAACCAGGACGAGCTGCGGCGCAAACTGCGGCGCCGCGGCTTCGAGGTCACGCAGGCAACCCTCTCGCGCGACATTCACGAGCTGCGTCTCTCCAAAGGCCCGGGCGGCTACGTACTGCCCAACGGCAGCAACAGCGCCTCTGCGGCAATGGCCGACGACGCTCCGCCCTCGGTGGCCGAGATGATCGAAAGTTTTGGCCTGCGCGCAAGCCAGGCCATGAATCAGGTGGTGGTGCGCACCGTAATGGGCGGAGCGCAACCGGTGGCCGCGGCGCTCGATCATGAAGGCTGGCCTGAAGTGGTGGGCACCGTCGCCGGCGACGACACTGTGCTGGTTATCTGCCCCGACCCGCGCCGCGCAGGCGAGGTGGAAGCCCGGCTGAGGACCATTCTCGAGTCATGAGCAGCGCAGTACAAACCGCGGTGGTTGGAGTGACGGGCTACGCCGGCGCTGAGTTGGCCCGCCTGCTGCTCAACCATCCGCGCCTCAAAGGCGCGCCGCCGGTCTTTGCCGGCCGTGTCGACTCGAAGGATGAAGCGCGTGGCGGCATTCCGCTTGCTGAAATCCATCCCCAATTGGCCGGCAGCCACACCGCCGGCCTGAAGCTTGAATCATTTTCATGGGAACTGCTGGCGAGTCGCGGTGTTCAAGTCCTGTTTCTCGCCACGCCGCACGAGCAATCGCGCCAATGGGTGCCGGAGGCCCTTGACCGCGGCATGCGGGTCATCGACCTCAGCGGTGCATGGCGGCTCGCGGACGGGGCCAATCGCGCCATTTACAACTTTGATGACGAAGGGACAGAGCTGGCCGACGCCATTCAGTCGCAAGCTGTCTACGGCTTGCCTGAACTGCATCGCGAACAGATTGCGGACGCGCGTCTTGTTGCCAACCCCGGCTGCTATGCAACCTCCATCATCCTTGCCTTGAAGCCGCTGATTGCCACCGGCCTTGTCGATCTCCACCACGGCATTGTCGCCGATTCCAAAAGCGGCGTCAGCGGCGCCGGCAAAGCCGCCACCGCAAAAACGCATTTCATGTATGCGGCAGACAATCTTTCCGCCTATGGCGCCTTCACTCATCGCCACACCGGCGAGCTGCTTGAGCAGATCGCACTCGACAAGAGCCAGATTGTATTCACGCCCCATCTGCTGCCCATTCCGCGCGGAATTCTTTCCACTATTTACGTCCGCTTCAACACCGAACAGACCACAGAAAACATCGCGAAGATTTACCGCGATTTTTATGCAGCCAGTCCCATGGTGCGTCTCTACAATAGGACGCTGCCGCAGATTCAATTCTCGGTGCACACGTCTTACGCCGACATTGGCTTTCAACTCGCGCCCGATAGCCGCCGCGCCGTCATCGTGAGTTGTCTCGATAACCTTTTGAAGGGCGCGTCCTCCCAGGCCGTGCAGAATCTGAACGTAATGCAGGGTTGGGGCGAAGCGGAGGGTCTGCAATGAAGTACGTAGTCAAACTCGGTGGCGCGGGCCTCGAAACACCGCAACTCCTCATCGGCTCCATGCGCGCCATCACAGAGCTTGTGCGCGACGGTAACCAGGTCGTCGTCGTTCACGGCGGCGGAATCCAGTTGACCCGCACGCTAAAGGCGCTCGGCAAACAGAGCGAATTCATCGACGGCCTGCGCGTCACGGATGCCGAAACCCGCGACATAGCTCTCATGGTCTTCGCCGGCAAAGTAAACAAGAGCCTGGTCGCCGCGCTCGGCGCACTCGGTCAACCCGCCGTCGGCCTCTCCGGCGGCGATGGCCTGATGTTTCGCGCACGCAAGAAGCGCACCGCGCCCGACCTCGGCTACGTCGGCGAAATCGTCGCCAGCGATCCACGATGGATCGAAGCCGTTTGGCAGTTGAATGGCGTCCCTGTCCTTTCTTCCATGGCCCTGGGCTTCGACGGCGAATATTACAATATCAATGCCGATGAAATGGCCGCGGCCTGCGCCATCGCCTGCCGCGCCGACGCCCTTGTATTCCTCACCGACGTCCCCGGCGTCAAGGGCGCAAACGGCCAGGTTCTCCGATGGCTGTCTATCGATCAGATCGCGGAGATGGCCAAGAGCGCCGTCATCTCCGGCGGCATGTTGCCCAAGCTCAGCGCCTGCCGTGAAGCTCTCTTGAACGGCGTAAAGCGCGTAAGAATTCTGCCCGCCGAAGCTGCCAGTTCCCTTCCCGACCTGTGCAACTCCCGCGTGGCCCACGGCACCGAAGTGATGGTGGCCTAGCAGTCCGATGGAGAGATGGAAATGACCAAGCTCGATCAAATTCGCGCAGCAGAATCGAAGCTGCTGCTGCAAACCTACGAACGCAGCCCGATTCTCTTCGTGGGCGGCGAGGGTGTTCACATCGTTGACGAGAACGGTACGAAGTACCTCGACCTGCTCAGCGGTATCGGCGTCAACGCTCTTGGCTATAACCATCCGGTTATATTAGAAGCCATCGCCAAACAGAGCCGCGCGCTCATTCACACCTCGAACCTCTTTTATCACGAGGGCCAAGCCGAACTCGCCATGCGCCTTACCGAGCGCACCGGACTCGATCGCGTCTTCTTCGCCAACACCGGCACCGAGGCATGGGAGGGCGCGCTGAAACTGGCTCGCGCTCATGCAGGCCTGCTGCGCAGCGAAGGAAAACAAATCGGGACAAAGTTCCTCGCCCTCGAGCAGAGCTTCCACGGACGTACCTTCGGCTCCGTCTCCACCACCTACAAAGCCAAATACCGCGAGCCCTTCGGCCCCGTCGTTCCCGGCGTCGAGTTTGTCCGCTTCAACGACGTCGCCGATCTGCGCGCCAAATTTTCCAGCGAAGTCTGCGCCATCCTCGTCGAAGCCATCCAGGGCGAAGGCGGCATCCGTCCCCTCACCCAGGAGTTCTTCGCCGAAGCCCGCGCGCTCGCCACTTCCACCGGCGCGCTGCTCATCGTCGATGAGATTCAGGCCGGCATGGGCCGCACCGGCAAGTGGTGCGCCTTTCAGCACTACGGCATCTCCGGGGCCTCCGCGGACAGCTCTTCGTCCGTGGGGTGGATACAGCCCGACGTCACCACGCTGGCCAAGCCCCTTGCCGGCGGCATCCCGCTCGGAGCCATGCTCTGCACGGAAGAGGCCGCCCGGGCCATTCACGCCGGCATGCACGGCACCACCTTTGGCGGAGGCCCATTAGCTTGCGCCGTAGCCATCGCCGTCATTGACTACATTGAGAAAGAGAATCTCCTCGCCCACGTCACCGAAGTCGGCGACTACTTCCAGAGTCGATTGCGCGACCTCGCAAGACACCATCCCGCCATCATCGACGTGCGCGGCAAAGGCCTCATGATCGCGGCGGAACTGGATTCCGCCGATCTCGCCAAGCTCACGGTCGCTGAGATGCTCAAGCGCCGCGTCCTCATCAACTGCACCAGCGACACGGTACTGCGCTTCCTTCCCCCATACATTCTGGAGAGCGCCCACGTCGACACCGCCATTGCCGCGCTCGACGAAATCTTCACTGAACATGCGGGCGCTGTCGGCGCCGCTAACACCGCAACTCACGCCGCAGGAGGCCCCAATCATGTCTAGCAAAGCCACCATCGAGCGCCCGAAGGCCGCTGTGCCCGTCCAGAAAGATCAGGACATTCTTGCCGCCGCCGCGCGTCTCGCAGGAGAGGATCTGTGCTCTATCGCCGATCTCTCCAGCGCCGAAGTCCGCGCCATTCTCAAGCTCGGCCACGACGTCAAGCGCAATCCGCGCGAGTATCGCCATGCGCTCGACGCCAAGCAGATGGTGATGATGTTTGAGAAGGCCAGCCTGCGCACTCGCCTCGCCTTTGAGACCGGCATCAATACCATGGGCGGCAACGCCATCTTCGTCGATCAGACCAACTCGCCCCTCGGCGAGCGCGAGTCGATTGCCGACGTGGCGCGTAATGTGGAGCGCTGGGTCGACGTGATCGTGCTGCGCACCTACGCGCACGACACCATCACCGAGATGGCCGCCAACTCGCGCGTTCCCGTCATCAACGCGCTCTCCGATTTCGAGCATCCCTGCCAGGCGCTGGCCGACTTCATGACGCTCGAAGAGCACTTCGGCACTGCCGCTGGCCTCAACTTCACCTACGTCGGCGACGGCAATAACGTGTGCCACTCGCTCATGCTTACCGGCGCGCAGCTCGGCGCCAACGTTACCGTGGCCACGCCGCGCGGCTACTCGCCCGATATCGAAATCGTCACCCTGGCGCGCGACATCGCCCAGGCCAACGGCTGCGAAGTCCGCCTGCTTCAGGACCCGCAGGTCGCTGCCGAAGGCGCCGACGCCATCTACACCGACGTGTGCGTCAGCATGGGCATGGAGCACGAGTCCAGCAAGCGCGCGCCCATCTTCCGTCCCTTCCAGGTAAACGAACCGCTGATGCAGAGAGCCTCTGGCAATGCAGTCTTCATGCACTGCCTGCCCGCGCGCCGCAACGCCGAAGTCACCGACGCTGTGCTCGACGGTCCGCAATCCATCGTCTTCGACCAGGCCGAGAACCGCATGCACGCGCAGAAAGCATTGCTGCTGTTGCTGCTCGGCGGCCTCGCAAACGTGGGAGCTTTCAGCTGCTAGCTTCCAGCTTTTTCATTGCAGATTGGTACGACTCCGATTCCAGAGTCAGGAATTGGCTAGAAGCTGTCTGAGGTTCCAAAGCATGTCCGTAATTCTCGAATCCCTGCCCGTCGGCCAAAAAGTTGGCATTGCTTTCTCCGGCGGGCTCGACACTTCGGCCGCTCTTCACTGGATGAAGCTGAAGGGTGCCATTCCCTACGCCTACACAGCCAACCTCGGCCAGCCCGACGAAGCCGACTACGACGAGATTCCCCGCAAGGCCCTCGAATACGGCGCCGAGAAGGCCCGCCTCATTGACTGCCGCGGCCCGCTCGTGCGCGAAGGCATTGCCGCGCTGCAGGCCGGCGCCTTCCACATCACCACCGCCGGAGTTCCTTATTTCAACACCACCCCCATCGGCCGCGCGGTCACCGGCACCATGCTCGTCGCGGCCATGCAGGAGGACGACGTCCACATCTGGGGCGACGGCTCCACTTTCAAAGGCAATGACATTGAGCGCTTCTACCGCTACGGCCTGCTCGTCAATCCTAACCTCAAGGTCTACAAACCCTGGCTCGACACCGCTTTCATTGACGAGCTCGGCGGCCGCGCCGAGATGTCCGCCTTCATGAAACATCACGGCTTCGCCTACAAGATGTCCGCCGAGAAGGCCTACTCCACCGACTCCAACATCCTCGGCGCAACCCACGAAGCAAAAGACCTGGAGCTCCTTTCTACCTCCATCAAGATCGTCGTTCCCATCATGGGCACCGCCTCCTGGCGCGACGATGTCGAAATCCAGCGCGAACAGGTCTCCGTCCGCTTTGAAGAGGGCTTTCCCGTCGCACTCAACGGCCGACACTTCGAAGA
>DATKGE010000039.1:0-14916 GCA_035510955.1 Occallatibacter sp.
AGAGCGGCTGCACGTCGGCAGCCTGCCATCCCTTGGGGCCCTTCACAACGTTGAATTGCACGGCTTGACCTTCCTGCAAACTCTTGAAACCACTGGAGTTGATCGCAGAGTAGTGCACGAACACGTCTTCGCCGTTCTGGCGCGAGATGAAGCCGAAACCCTTCGCGTCATTAAACCACTTCACAGTACCTTGTTCCATTTGATCGTGTTTCCTGGATTGAATTGCGCTGGAGGAATCGGAGCGACCACTGGCAGAATCTTGCTTGTTTGGGGCGAGTGCTGCTGCTGCCCGGTTCGGATCTAACGCTGGCGCTAGTGTACCATTGGTCTGAAAAAATGAGCGGAAAAATTCTTGTCCATCGGCCCAAAGCGCGCTCCCCAAAGGGGTAACGGGTAGGCGGCAGAGAGGATCACTTAGCGGAAGCCAGAGCGGATGCACCCTTCGACCGGGCATGCCACGCGGTTTTATCTACCCCAACTTCGGTTGCGCGCTCAAAATGCAGTTTGGCTCAAAGGCAGGTCCAGACGGCTGGTCCGGACGGCCAGTCTCAGGTACGCCCGTTTACTTGAATGATCACTCCCTGATCAGAAAGCCCGCCGGGGTGATCATAAGCGGGCTATCCGCAGTCAATTGCCCCGAAGCCCGTAACCGGGGATCATTCACAGCCGCAACGGCGATGAAACAAAGGGAAGGCGCAGCCTGACGCCGGCCGGTGATTGATGGCTAAATCGGGAGCCGGTCCATTGGCCGAAGATAGAATGCAATGATTTGACTTAAGCTGAAGCAGTACCAATCCTGGAGTTAGTTTTAGGGGACTCAATGGCCTACGATCCGGTTCCTGAACTTTTGCGGCACGCCACGGAGACGCTTGAAGCGGAGTTTGCTGCGCTGCCTGAACATGGATCAGATGTAGACGTGGGGGTGATGGCCGCGGTGCTCGAAACCGTGGCGCATCGGATGGGAGACAATTACCCCTATTTTCATCCACTGTATGCAGGACAGATGCTGAAACCGCCTCATCCTGTGGCGCGGGCGGCTTATGCGCTGGCCATGACCATCAACCCCAACAACCACGCGCGCGACGGCGGACGGGCCAGTTCGGAGATGGAGATCGAGGCGGTGGGCGGAATTGCCCGGATGTTCGGCTGGACGGAATATCTGGGGCACCTAACCTCGAGCGGGACGTTGGCTAACCTGGAGGCGCTTTGGATCGCCGGGCAATTGGCGCCGGGCAAGCGGATCGTTGCATCGGAGCAGGCGCACTATACCCACAAGCGAATTTCGGCGGTGCTGAAGCTGGAGTTTGCTGCAATTGCGGCCGACTCGCGCGGACGAATGAACTTGGAGTCTCTCGAAGCGGAGTTGCGCAAGGGCGATGTGGGCACGGTGGTGGTCACGATGGGCACGACGGCTATTGGAGCTGTGGATGCGCTGGATGAGGTGCTCAAGCTGAAGGCGCGGTACGGGTTCAGGGTGCATGTCGATGCCGCGTACGGCGGGTATTTCCGGCTGATTGCGGACGATTTGGACGAGGCGGCGCGGCGGGCTTACCTGGCGACGTTCGAGACAGACTCGCTGGTGATCGATCCGCACAAGCATGGGTTGCAGCCGTATGGGTGCGGGTGCGTGCTGTTTCGCGATCCGGCGGTGGGGCGGTTTTACAAGCATGATTCGCCGTACACGTATTTCACGTCGAAGGAGTTGCACCTGGGCGAGATCAGCCTGGAGTGTTCGCGGGCGGGCGCCGCGGCGGTGGCGCTGTGGGCCACGCAGCAGCTTCTGCCGCTGACCCCGGAGGGTGAGTTCGCGCAGGGACTCAGGCGCGGCCGGTCGGCGGCCCTCGAGCTCGACCGCCGCCTGCGCGACGATAGCCGCTTTGGGGGATTGACGGCCGGAATGCCGGAACTTGATATTGTGGCCTGGACGTTGAAGGCGAAGAGTGCTGAGCTGGCCTCGGAGCTGGCGCAGCGAATATTTATCGTCTGCGCCACACACGATTTGCATTTGGCTCTTGTACAATTGCCGCGATTCTGGTTTCAGCCGGCTCGGGACGCTGGAGCGGGAGTTGTTACTTGTTTGCGATCCGTGCTGATGAAGCCGGAACACGCGGCATGGCTGGACAGGATTTGGGAGCGGTTGAGTGCGGCCTGCGGAGAAGTGCTGGGAGAGTAGAATCCGATGGGTCAGGTCAAGGCAATCGAGAAAGAAAACGTTACCATGCGGGCCGGAAACTGCTCTGTCACGATTCTTCCCTGGCTGGGCGGAAAGATTGCCTCGATTCGGATTGGAGATAGAGAGCTTCTGCAAAGTCCGCTGGCGGCTTATGCGCCGCGAACCCCAACCATGAGCTTTGACGCCGGCGACGCCAGCGGATGGGATGAATGTTTGCCGTCCGTGGCGGCCTGTACGGTTGAGACGGCTGCGGGTACGGCGTCGGTGCCGGATCATGGGGATTTGTGGCGGGTTCCCTGGCGCGACAGTTCACAGTTCGCAGTTCGCAGTTCACAGTTGGCGGCTGAGGCGAGTGACGGGTCGGTGGCATTGCGCGGAGAATGTTTTTCGTTGCCGCTGATGCTGGAGCGGACGGTTGGTCTGGTCGAGACTTCCACGGGCTGGAGTCTGCGGCTGGATTATGTGCTTAGGAACACAAGTGGCTCGGCAGTGCCCTGGTCGTGGGCGGCGCACCCTTTATTTGCGGTGGAACCTGGGGATCGGATCGTGCTGCCGAAATCGATTGAGACGCTTCGGCTCGAAGGATCGGGTGGCGACCGGCTGGGCAGGAATCGAGACACCGTGGGCTGGCCGATGGCGGCACTGGCGGATGGCAGCAAGAGCGATCTGAGCGTTGCGCAGGGGGGGGATTCGGGAATCGGGGACAAGCTTTTCACCGGGCCGCTGAGGGTCACTGAAAACTGGTGCACGCTGGAGCGGCCGAAGGCTGGAGTGCGGATCAAGGTTGGGTTCGATGCGACGGCTACTCCGTATCTAGGGTTGTGGATCTGCTACGGAGGCTGGCCGGAGCGGCCGGGACCAAAACAAATGTGCGTGGCTATGGAGCCGGCGACTGCGCCGGTGGACTCACTGGCGGAAACCGGGCCGTGGTCGCGGGTACTTGCCCCGTGCCAATCCTACGGCTGGCCGATGACGGTTGTGATCGATTCCATATAAAGTGTGAAGAGACATGCATGATGCCGCGGTTTTCCGTTCCTTGCACCTGGCCCGCTTTGAGGCGGAGCCGGCGGTTTATGTTGCGCCGGGGCGCGTGAACCTGATTGGCGAGCACACCGACTACGCTGAAGGATTCGTGATGCCGGCGGCCATCGACTTCGCCACCCTGGCCGGGATCTCTCCGCGGGTGGACGGCAAGATCGCCATCTTTTCAGAGAACTACGGGCAGGTGCGGTACTTCGACGCGGCGGAGTTGCCGCCGAAGGCCGGTCACCATTGGACCGATTACCCGCTGGGAGTGATTTCGATTCTGGCAGGGCAGGGGCACACGATTCCCGGATTCAGCCTGAGCCTGTGGGGCGATGTGCCGCTAGGGTCGGGGCTGTCGAGTTCGGCTGCGGTAGAAGTGGCAACCGCGCTGGCGGTGACGGACCTGCTTGGAGTGGCGTATCCGGGCCCGGTGCTGGCGCGGCTTTGCCAGCGGGCGGAAAACGAGTTTGTGGGCGCCAGCAGCGGCATCATGGACCAGTTCATTTCGGCGAATGGAGCCAAGGATCATGCGCTGCTGCTGGATTGCCGCGACCTGAGCTTCAAGCTGGCGCCGATTCCGGACCACGTGGCGCTGGTGATCGCCAACACTATGGTGAAGCACGCTGTGATCGGCGGCGAATACACCAGCCGGCGGGCAGAGGTGGAAGCGGCATGCGCGGTGATCGCGCGCCATCGGCCGGAGGTGAAGTTCCTGCGCGATGCGACGGTGGAGGACTTGGAGAAGTGGGGCCACGAGATGACGCCCAACTCGCTCAAACGGGCGCGGCACGTGATCACTGAAAATGTGCGCACCGTGGCTGCCGCGGAAGCGCTCATCAAGGGCGATCTGGAGGAACTGGGCCGGCTGATGGCCGAAGCGCACTGGAGCTACAGCAAGGATTTTGAAGCCAGTTGCGAAGAGGCCGACGCCATGGTCGAGCTGGCGCAAGGCTTGCCGGGGTTGATTGGCGCTCGCCTGACGGGCGGCGGCTTTGGCGGATGCACCATCAACCTGGTGGGACAGAGCCAGGCGGAGGGATTTCAAGAGGAATTGGCCGAGCTTTACGCCGGGCAGACCGGGATTGTGCCGCAGATCTACATTTGCCGCGCTTCAGAGGGCGCACACCGGCTGGAGTCGAGCATTCTTACGGTTTCTCGCTAGATCCAGGCTTACGGCCCAAAGGTGGCTATCGTTCTGAGCGCGAACATTTATGAGATAGAATCCGCGGCGGCAGAATGTGAATGGTGCGGAATGAATCTTCCGTACTCCCTGGATACAACTCTCGCGTGCTGCGCACAGGTTACGAATTGCCAGATTGTGTCAGGGCATCCCCGCTGCAATTCTTGATAAAATCACGAAGGTTTAACCCGAACAAGGCCAGGAACGATTTAGACATCCCGACCGGACCAGTGGGAATCTACTTTCAGATCGTCGCTTTCGAAAATGAAGGCGGCACGGAGACAAGAATAGATGCAGCCGACATCATCCAGGCCATTCTCCTACGAGTCGTTTCCGACCGCGGGAGTGGTGGCTTATTTCTCAATGGAGATCGCAATCAATCCGGCCATGCCGACCTATTCGGGCGGCCTGGGAGTGCTCGCCGGGGACACGCTGCGAGCGGCGGCCGACCTGGGAGTTCCGCTGGTGGCCTTTACACTGGCGCATCGCAAGGGATATTTCCAGCAGCACCTTGATTTGAAGGGCGTGCAGAGCGAGGATGTGCAACCGTGGAATCCGGCAGACTTCTGCATCGAGGAGCCGGCGCGGATTACGGTGAGCGTGGAAGAGCGCGTGGTCACGGTGCGCGCCTGGCGCTACGACATGGTGGGCCGCTACGGGCATGTCGTGCCCATCTACCTGCTGGACACGGAAGTGGAAGGCAACTCGGGATGGGACCGGGGGCTTACCGATCACCTCTATGGCGGGGACACGAACTACCGTCTGCAGCAGGAGATTGTGCTGGGCATGGGCGGGGTGCGCCTGGCAAGCGCTCTGGGCCACCGGGTAAACGTGTACCACATGAATGAAGGGCACGCAGCGCTGCTGACGCTGGCGCTGATCGAGAGTGAGCTGGGCGGAGGACCGCTGGGCGCGCCTACTGAATCGGACCTGGCGCTGGTGCGGCAGAAGTGCGTGTTTACCACGCATACGCCGGTGCCGGCAGGGCACGACCGCTTTTCCACCGAGCAGACCATCCGCATCCTGGGTGGCGACCGGACGGCGCGCCTGGAAAAGCTGGGCTGTTATTGCGACGGAATGCTGAACATGACGCTGCTGGCGCTGAAGTTTTCGCGCTATGCCAACGGCGTGGCCATGCAGCACGCCAAGGTGTCCAGGGCCATGTTCCCGGAGTTTACGATCGACTCGATTACCAACGGCGTTCATGCGCCGACCTGGGTTTCGGAGCCGATTCAGAAGCTGCTGGATGAAAACGTCTCCGCATGGCGCCGCGACAATCTCTACCTGCGTAACGCCATCGACTTGCCGGAGAAGGAAATTCTTGCGGCGCACGCGCGGGCCAAAGAGGAACTGCTGGCAGAGGTTGGCACACGCACCGGGCAGGTGCTCGATCCCAGGGTGCTGACGCTGGGGTTTGCGCGCCGCGTGGCCACCTACAAGCGGGCTACGCTACTGTTTACCGATCCTGAGCGGCTGGTAAAGATCGCCAAACAGGCAGGCGGCTTGCAGATCATTTATGCGGGCAAGGCCCATCCCCAGGACGAGCCGGGCAAGGCGCTGATCCAGAAAGTGGTGGAAGACGCGCAGAAGTTCTCCAGTACTCGACTGAAGATCGTGTACCTGGAAAACTACGCATGGGATCTGGGCGCGCTGCTGACAGCTGGCGTGGACGTCTGGGTGAATACGCCTAGGCGGCCCTATGAGGCCTCCGGCACCAGCGGGATGAAAGCCGCGCTGAATGGAGTTCCGAGCCTTTCGATCCTGGACGGCTGGTGGATTGAGGGCTGCATTGAAGCGGTGACCGGCTGGGCAATTGAAGACGGCGCGGACGACGCCGAAGAGGCCACTTCGCTTTATAAGAAGCTGGAGACGGCAGTGGTTCCGCTCTACCTGGACGCGCCGGAAAAATGGGCGCGCCTGATGCGCACGACCCTGGCGTTCAATGGCTCCTACTTCAACACCAACCGCATGGTGAAGCAATACACACGCAATGCGTACTATCCAGTGAAGCTGATCGAGAAAACAAAGGTGGAAGAAGAGGCGCTTGCGCGGTAGGTTGGTTATTCAGCAGGCCGGTGCACGACGAGGCGCAACAGGTGCTGGCGGAAGTCCAGGCCACGTCTCACTAAGCCCGGGCAACGCCGGCCAGGTTGCAGATCGTCGCTTGAAGCCTCTATGGTGACCGGGTGAGATTCGATCGTCTCCAGACCGGAATGCGAGTGAGCGCGCTTAAGAGGTTCTGCGGAGGCTTCCGTTTTCCCAACAAAACGACAGTCGTCGCTCCAGGCTGCATTGCGCTTTGCTTTGCGGTCCACGCCACCCAGGTTCCACCGGCCGCAATCGTTTCCAATTCGAGTATTCGTGTGTATCTGCGCGACGAGCCGCAGGCGCCGCGGCTGGAATGGATCGAGGGCACAAAAGCCGCGGGCACGAAGGATGATTTCTGGTCCAATGGCGAGGGAGAGCCGCTGCCTGCCGGCGTGGAAGTGAACGGGACAAGGATTCCCTGCAATTGGCAATTGAAGCCGGAGCTCGGTCACGCCGATACGCGTCACGTGGTGTTTGTGTACGAGAGCGAAGAGCCTCATCTGCGCTTGCGCTGGGAGTGGGAGGCGCGCGCGGACTTCGGCCCTGTCGAGCATCGCATCACAATCGAAAACCTTAGCGGGCAAGAGGTTTGGCTGCCCTTGGTCGACTCGCTCCGGCTGAACTGGCGAACTCGCTCCCGCGCAGCCCTGCGCAATTTCTATGTGGAGAAGGGTGCGGATTCGCCGTCGTCTGAAGGGACGCACCTGGAAGCGGTGGAGGATGGATATATCTGGACGGGCAAGTCCTCCACCTATGCGCACCCCGTTTCGGGTGAGAGGCGGGAAATAATCCCGGCGGAGTTTGTTTACTCGGCCAACAACACACAAGCCGGCTGGTACGCGGGCATCGAATTCAGCGGTCGCACCCGCATCACCCTCGCGCGCGATGGGAACAGCCTGAAGACCGTGCTCGGTCTCAATCCCGAGCCAGGCCCGTTCAAAACGCGCCTCGAACCGGGCGAGAGCTTTGAGACGCCGATCGTGTTTCTGGGCGCGTTTGGCGGCGGCCCGGATGGCGCGGGGAATCAGTTGCGGCCTTGGGTGCGCACGGTGCTGGGCAATCCGCTCACTTGGAAAGACCCCGCGTATCCGCTGCTGGTCAACAACAGTTGGGGCAGCGGGATGCAGGTGGACCAGGCCCTGGCGCTGAAGATGATTGCGGAGTCGAAGGAGCTGGGCCTGGAGATGTTTCACCTGGATGCGGGCTGGTTTCGCGGCGTGGGCGACTGGTATCCGGATGCGGAGAAGTTTCCCCGCGGGCTTGCGGCGATTGCAGATGAGGCGCACCGCCAAGGTCTTCGCTTCGGCATCTGGGTGGACTGGACGCAGGCCGCGTTGGATACGGCGCCCGGCACGCTGAACGTCCGCGACCCATTGGTGCGAGACTGGCTGGTGACGGACTTGCCCACGGATTGGAAGCCCGAGGAGTTCAAGGGGCAGACCATCGACATCGGGGTTCCGGCGGCGCACGATTATGCGGCCAGAGAAGTGAAGCGCATCGTCGAGGATTATCACCTGGACATGCTGGAGCACGATGGCTACCTGGTTGCGCAGGGCTGCACGCGCAGCGATCATCCTCACGCGCCGCCCGCTCAGAGCACCATGCGCGTCACCCACGACAGCGGCTTCGACTTTGTGCTGGCGTCGAACTCGACTGACGTGAGCTACCACGCGGTCCGCGCTTACTACGACATTTACGAGAAACTGCGCCGTGAGCACCCCGACCTGCTCTTCGAAATCTGCAACGACGGCGGGCGGATGGTCGACTTTGGCTCCGCAGCGCACGGGGATTACTTCTCCATCACCGACACCTACGATCCGCTTTCAAACCGCCGTGCCTTCTACGACGCCAGCCATGTGCTGCCGGCAGCGATGCTGGAGAGCTACGTGGAGAAATGGCCCGCGCCAAAGCTCGAAAACTTTCTCTACATGCTGCGCAGCGGCATGATGGGCTGGATGACCGTCATGCAGGATACGACGGCCTGGACCGCGGAGCAGCACGAAGCCGCGCACCAGGCCTTCGCACTGTACAAGAAGGAGCTGCGTCCGCTCATTCGCGATGCACAGCTATTCCACATTGCAGCCCGGCCGGATGGCGTCAACTGGGACGGCGCGGAGTATTGGGACCCCTCCCGCGGCAAGGGCGTGGTGTATGCGTTTCGCGGGTCGATTGCGGATGAACCCGGGCACAGATTTGTGCTGGCAGGCCTGGATTCGGCGAAACGCTACCGCCTGCACTTTGAAGACGGCACAGCGCCGGATCGCGAGGCTACTGGTAGAGAATTGATGCAGTCCGGCCTGGCGGTGCGTTTGAGCGCCCCGTTGAGTTCGGAGCTGGTGTTTCTGAAAGACGCTGCAATAAGGAAGTGAGCCGGAGCGACCCCCATTGCGGGCCCCGCTGCGAGAGAATGTGAGAGGGAGAGTTGATGCGCGCTTTGGTTTATACAGCACCGAATCAGGTCGCGTTGGAAGACCGTCTTCGCCCACAGCCTGCGGCGGGCGAATGCGAAATAGCGGTCGCGGCAGCAGGTATCTGCGGGTCGGATATTTCAGGATTTCTCGGCCACAGCCGCCGGCGCATTCCGCCGCTGGTGCTGGGGCATGAGCTGGTCGGCCGCCGCACCGCGGATGGCAAACGCGTGGTCGCCAATCCACTGATCAGTTGCGGGCGCTGCACGGCCTGCCTGAGCGGTGCGCAGAACCTGTGCGTGCGCTGGCGCCTGCTGGGCATGGACCAGACGGCCGGCTGCTACCAGGAGTTTATCAGCGTGCCGGAGACGCAGGTGTACGAGGTTCCCGACGAGCTCAGCGACGCGCAGGCGGTGGTTGCGGAGCCACTCGCCAACATCGTTCATCTGTTCCGGATCGCCGCTCCGCTGCCGTTCTTCCGCATGGGAATTGTCGGCGGTGGAACCATGGGTTCGCTGGCACTGTTGACGGCCAAACGCATGGGCGTGCGCGAAGTGCTGGTTGAGGACGTGAGCGAAGTACGTCTTGAAACAGCACGACGGATGGGTGCGACGCTCGCGGCCAACGTCACAACCGAAGAAGGTCGCCAAGATGCCCGGCGTTTTGCGGGCCTCGGATTGGACCTGGTCCTGGATGCTTCCGGCGTAGGGGCGGCGCGGCAGGCGGCATTTGACTTGTGCCGCCCAGGCGGCCTGGTGCTGCTGCTGGGCATGGGACAGGAGCGCAGCGAGATCGACTTTGTTACCAGCATCCGCAAGGAGCACCGCGTCGCCATGTCGTTTGCCTACACGCCTCCGGATTTTGAGCGCGCGCTGAAGCTGCTGACGGCGGGAGAGATCGACTTGCGCCCGTGGACAACAGAACTGCCCCTGGAACAAGGCCAGCAGGCGTTCGACCGAATGACCAAAGCTCCAGGAGAAACGTTGAAGATGCTGCTGCGCGTAAGCTGAGCGGCAAGCATCCAGATCAGTCAGGACGGAATCGATTGGTTCTACCGCTGGCTCGCCAGACCCGCCCGCACGCGCCGATTGAACTCCTCCGACTGTCCGCGGCCCACAGTCAGCGCCTTCCATCCATCATGGTTCAGATGCTTGGCCAGCAGCACAATCTGCCCGCAATGGTAGCTATGGTGCGCTACCTGCCGGTTGATCGCCTGCATCACCGAGTGCGCCTCGCCGCGAATGGTCACCGTCTTGGCCAGATCACCCTCGTCCAGCGCCTCCAGCGCATGAAACGCGCAAGCCCATCCCGCCTCCCACGACGCCCTCAGCGCCTCGCGCGTTGGCAACGGATCCACAAACTCCAGATCGCGCCGCCGGTCCGGTTTTTCGCCATCGGTAGTCAGGAAATCCGTGAACCGCGACCGCATATTACCCGTCATGTGCTTCACGATCACCGCAATCGAGTTCGATTCTTCGTCCAGCACGGCAACCAATTGTTCGTCCGTCAACTGCGCCATCGCCCGCTCCGCCAGATTCTTGTAATAGCGGAACACCTCCAGCGAATCCTTCAGGTAAGAAGTCGTAAATTCCAGCGCCATGCCGTTATTTTCGCACTGCTACCGAAGGCGATGGAAGCTCTTCCTGGTGAAGGGTACGTGCCTTAGCCCGTACATTCAGGCCACTAGAACCCTCGGGACTTTAGCCCCTGAGGGAATTCAGAGAGATTTACACCCACAGACCTTGGCCACCAACGAAATCAATCGCGGAATGTGGACCTCGAAGAATTACTCTGGAAGACACGACCGTCTGAGCGTTCCCCACGGAGAATCATGCCTTTCAAACATTCATTTTCTCGCCGCGGATTTCTAGGCGCAACCGCGGCCGTAGCTGCCTCTGCCGCCTTCACCTGCCCACCGCCAGCATCTGCCGCGCCCGCCGTGCCCGTGCCTCCGGCCATTGCCGCTCTACCGGTTCTCTCCGGCCTGGCGCGCCCCTTTACGAACGACGAGCGCTTGGCCCGCATCACCCGCGCCCAGCGGCTGATGCACGCAGCCAAAATCGACGCCATCGTCCTCTCCAACTCGACCGCTTCTTCCGTCTACTTTGCCGATCTGCACCTGAACGGCGGCGAGCGGCTGTGGGCCCTGGTGATTCCCGCCATGGCCAAGCCGTTCCTCGTCTGTCCCGCCTTTGAAGAAGGCCGCGCCCGCGAGCTGCTTGAGGCAGGCCCATTCGGCAAAGACGCCGATGTGCTGGTCTGGCAGGAAGACGAGAGTCCCTTCGCCGCTCTGGGCAAGGGCCTCGCTGACCGCGGCCTCACCTCGGCCACCCTCGGTCTCGACGAAAACATGAAGTTCGCTTTCGCCGAGGGCATTCGTGCCGCCAATCCGCATCTCAACATAGTCAGCGCCTCGCCTGTCACCGCCGGCTGCCGCATGATCAAGGATGCGCACGAGATTGAGTGCCTGCGCCTGGCCTGCCGCGCCACGCTGCTCGTCTATCGCGCCGTGGCCCAGTCGCTGCAGCCGGGTATGACCACGGCCAATGTCCACGCTCTCGTAGCCGCGGCCTACAAGCAGGTCGGCTTCGAGGGCGAGGCCAGCCTCAACATCGACGAGTTCACAGCACTGCCTCACGGTTCGCGTCAACAGCAAACTCTGCGCGAAGGCTCCATTCTCATGCTCGACGACGGCTGCGAAGTCGAGGGGTACACCTCCGACATCACGCGCACCTTTGTTCTCGGCACCCCCACCAACAAAATGAAGTCGGTCTTCGACCTGGTCCACCGCGCGCAGTTCGCAGCCGTCGAGACCGCCCGTCCCGGCGTGGCAACTGCGGACGTGGACGCTGCCGCACGCAAGATCATCGTCGATGGCGGCTACGGCCCCGCCTACACGTACTTCTCCCATCGCCTGGGCCACGGCATCGGCATGGACATGCACGAGTGGCCATACTTTGTGAAGAACAACATGTTCGGCTACGACCTGAACCCCCGCCTCAAGGCCGGCAATCTGCTCAGCGACGAGCCCGGCATCTATATCCGCGGCGAGTTCGGCATCCGTCTTGAAGACGACCTGCTCATTACCGAATCCGGCTCCGAGTTATTAACTCCGCAAAGCCCGTCCCTCGAAGATCCATTCGCAGGCATGGAACCGGAAACACCCGCCGTGAAGGGATGATGGGCGAGATGAATCAAGCGCGGCGCGATGGATTGTGGTTGCTGCTGTTGGGGAGCATTGTTTTTGTTTTGCTGGGCGTCGCGCTGGAGCACGCCAGCCGCGAGCCAATGGTCGACTTCAGAGTGGTCTACTACCCCGCGCGCTGTCTGGTTCAACATTGCGATCCCTACGACCATGCCCAGGTGCTCCGCCTCTATCGCGCCGAGGGTGGAGACAACCCGGCCGACTCCGAAAAAGTCCGACAGATCGTCACACGTTATTTCTATTTGCCCACGGCGTTTTGCTTCACTCTTCCTTTCGCGCTGCTGCCATGGAGTCCGGCACACGTTCTCTGGCTCTTGCTAACCATTGCCGGCTTGCTCTTTGCTTCGTTCCTGGTTTGGGATCTTGCGGCAAATTCCTCGCCCATCGCCGCTGGTGCGCTCATCGGCCTTTTCCTGGTCAACAGCGAGCTGCTCATCATCTCCACCAACGCGGCCGGAATCGTAGTGAGCCTGTGCGTGGTGGCCGTGTGGTGTTTTTTGCGCGAACGCCTTGCTCTCGCGGGCGTCCTGTGCCTGGCTGTAGCGCTCGCAGTCAAGCCTCAGGATTCAGGCCTGGTGTGGCTTTGCTTCCTGCTGGCGGGCGGCGTCTACCGCAAGCGCGCGCTCCAAACCTTGCTGGCCACTGCCATCCTGAGCCTGCCTGGATTTTTGTGGGTTCTGCACGCCTCGCCGCATTGGTATGCGGAGTGGCAATCGAACGTAGCGGCGCTTGCCGTGCATGGCGGCATCAACGATCCCGGCCCCGCTTCAATCGGCGCTCACGGCCTGGCCATGGTCATCAGCCTGCAATCCGTCTTCAGTTTCTACTCCGACGATCCGCGTGTCTACAACTGGGTCAGCTATCTCGTCTTCGCACCGCTGCTGCTGGTCCTGGCATTCATCACGCTCCGCTCGCGCGCCACGCAGAGCAGAGCCTGGCTGGCGCTGGCAGCCATTGCGGCTCTGACCATGCTCCCCGTCTATCACCGGCAATACGACGCCAAGCTGCTGCTGCTCACCATCCCCGCCTGCGCGACGCTTTGGGTTGAGGGCGGCGCGATTGGGCGGCTCGCGCTTTTCGTGAACGTTGCAGGCCTGGTGTTTACCTGCGACCTGACCTGGGCCATTCTCCTCGGGCTCATCAACCACCTGCATCTGTCGGCTACGGGATTCTCAGGCTGGATCTTGATGGCCATCCAGGTCTTTCCGGCGCCTGCGATTCTGCTGGTCATGGCGGTTTTCTATCTATGGGTCTATGCGCGTAGAAGTCCTCGCATTGCTGCTGAAACCGAAGTTGGAAATTAAGAACGGCATATGGCCGCGCGACTCCAACTGAGGGAATCGATGGTGGGCCCGGAGGGATTCGAACCCCCAACCAAGGGATTATGAGTCGGGCACCAACACTGTAAGTTATTGATAATAAAGAGCATGTGAGCGTAATCTAGAAAAGCCCTAAGTAACTGAGCGACCGTAATTTAACGCAATTTTTCGTGATTGGGCAAAGCTGACGGGTGTACCGCTACTGTACCCGCGCATTGGAGAGTACTCGTCAATGGTGCATTCCAATCACCACGAACATAATCATGCATATATGGAGTAACAGTCTATAATTACATATATGCTCCCTCGCCGCCTCGCGCCCCATCTGAACGAACTGCTTCGCCATTCTCCGGCTGTTGTCCTTTTGGGGCCGCGCCAAGCTGGAAAGACAACTCTCGCTTTGGAGATTGGCGAGCAGACAGCTTCGATCTATCTGGATCTTGAAGACGAGAATGACCGGGCCAGGCTCTCCAATCCTGGCCAGTATCTTGCGGACCACGAGGACGAGTTGGTCATCCTCGATGAGGTTCACCGCGTACCGGAGTTGTTTCAGCAGTTGCGGGGCATCATCGACCGGGGACGGCGGCACGGAAAAGCAGATGGACGGTTTCTCCTGCTTGGATCAGCCGCCATGGACCTGCTCAAGCAGTCCGGCGAGAGCCTGGCAGGGCGTATCTCCTATTTGGAACTCGGGCCGTTCGATGCCCTGGAGATCAATCCGGCTTCTATCGATACGCTCTGGGTCAGGGGTGGATTTCCGCGCAGTTTTCTGGCGGAGTCTGACGCAGTTAGTGTGCTCTGGCGGCGCAATTTTGTTCGGACTTACCTGGAGCGCGACATCTCGCAATTCGGCCCCCGCATATCGGCAGAGACGCTGCGGCGATTCTGGACGATGCTGGCGCACAACCAGGCTCAGATTCTGAATGCAGCCAATCTGGCTCGCGGTCTGGCTGTCGATGGCAAAACGGTTGCCGGTTATCTTGATCTATTAGTTGACCTGCTGCTCGTTCGACGATTGCCGGCCTGGCATCGGAATGTTGGCAAGCGGCTGGTCAAGGCGCCTAAGGTGTATGTGCGCGATAGCGGCATTGCGCACGCACTGCTCGGCATTCGGGACAAGGAAGCTCTACTCGGTCATCCGGTCGTTGGCCAAACCTGGGAGAGCTTTGTCATTGAGACTCTGATTACCACGGCACCGGAGGGAACCGAGGCGCATTACTACCGAACCTCGAACGGAACCGAGGTGGACCTTCTTCTCACGCTTTCCGGCGGAGAACTGTGGGCCATCGAGGTCAAACGCACTTCGGCGCCGAAGATGGAGCGCGGTTTTCATTCCGCCTGCGCCGATCTAAATCCGCAGAAGCGATTCTACGTGTATCCAGGCACCGAGCGATTTCCGCTCGATGACAAAACCGATGCCATCGGTGTTGTCGAACTCGCAAAAGCATTCCAATCGAACACGTAGTGACCAGCTCGCAATACAGAGAATGAGATCAAGACAAGCAAAGAATCCCCCC
>DATKGE010000040.1:0-3293 GCA_035510955.1 Occallatibacter sp.
TGCCACCCTCCTTGATCACTCGTTCGGCGAGCGCGCGCGCGGCCTCGACCCATTGCACATCGTCCATGGTGACCAGGGCTTGCAATGGCGTATCGGTGCGCTGGCGGCGGGTGCAGGCGACATCGCGCATGGGCGCATCGAAGGCATCCATATCCGGCATGGTGGACATGCGCTTCCAATAGCTGTACATGCTGCGGCGGTAGAGCGCGTCGCCGTGGTCCTGCACGTAGTGGAGGGTGTCACTCGATTCGTGGCTGGTGTGCTCCCAGATGTTGGGGGGCTGATAAGTTTTTACGCTGGGGCCGCCGATTTTATTGACCAGCAGGCCGCCGGATTCAAGCGCCACATCGCGCAGCGTTTCCGCGTCCATGCGGAAGCGCGGTCCGTGCGCCAGCAGCAGATTCTTGGGGTCCTTCGCGAGCTGATCCGGCGTCGATTTTGCGCTTTGCCGGTACGCTGCCGACATAACCATCAGTTTGTACATGTGCTTGACGTTCCATCCGCTCTCGCGGAACTCAACAGCGAGCCAATCGAGCAGTTCGGGATGCGACGGACGCTGGCCCATGATGCCGAAGTCTTCGGTGGTTTCGACAAGGCCGGTCCCGAAGATTTCATTCCACATCCGGTTCACAGTGACGCGTGCGGTGAGCGGATTGTCAGGACTGACGGTCCATTTGGCCAGCGCCAGCCGGTTGTGCAGCTCGCCGGCGGGCAGGGCGGGAAGAAAATGGGGAGTGTTCGCTTCGACCCGGTCGGCGCGGGCCGAGTAGACGCCCCGCGTCAGCACGTTGGCATAGGCGATCGAAGGCTTCTCCCAGGAAACCATGGTCAGCTCGCCACCTTCGGACAGCTTGGCAAGTCGCGCATTCAACTCGTGGATCTGATTCTCGAGCAAGATCGCCGTCTGATCCACGTGGTTGAAGTAGAACTCGCTGACCGCATGCCATTCATCGAGAGTCCATTTGCCGACAGGCTTGCCAATGACTTCTGCTGCGTAGTCTTCGAAGGGCAGTCTCTTGGCTTCCACGGGTGTTAGCGCGCGGCCGTACAGTCGGATGTCCTGGTAGCGGGTTTCGCGGGCTGGATCGGCATCCGGGTATCGCCAGCCGAGTTGCATTGGGACTTGTGTCCGGATGGATTTCTGGTCAAGCTTGTCCATCGCCACAGTCGTTTGAACCGGTGCTCCGTCGACATAGATTTTGACGCCCGAAGCTTTGCCCGAGCCGTCGTAGGTAAAGAAGACATGTCTCCAGTGGCCGTCGACGGGCAGAGGCTCGGTGGCCGAAACCTCGATCCCAACCCACGGCGTGGTGTCCTCAGCCGGCTTCGGTGTCGCTGGCTTGGGCTCTGCCTTTTTGGCCTCTGGCTTCTTGGGAGCGGCTTTCTTCGGGGCGGTCTTCTTGGGCTCAGGCTTGTTAGGCGCCAAGTCCTTTGGCCGGAGGTCCACCGGGGTTGGGTACTCGAAGGCCTCCTTCTCAACAATGGGCTTCTTGACTACGGCGCCTTTGGGGATCTTCAGGTCTTTGGGAGCCTGGTTGACGAGCTCGACACGGACGATGCCTTTCTCGATGGATAGATCCCAGCCACGGTTGTGCTGGATCGTATCCATCCTGGAGAGCAGAGCGCCGGTGGCATTGTCCAGGGTGTAGTTGGGCGCAGAACGCACCATGAACCACCCGCCCGACGAAAAGGCCTGGTTGCCTTCATAGTCGCCGGTTTGTCCAAGCAGGATGTGGGTGCTCGCGTCCATGCGGAAGTCCGGCCAGAGCCAGGTCGTCTCTGCCCATTGCGGCTTGAACTTTCCAATGGGAAAACTGGCTTGCTCGCCATGCGGAGCGCTGTTCCTCAAGGCTTCGCCGCCGCCTTCATCGAGGCGAAGCCGAAGCACCAGATTGTCGGAAGAAACCGGTTGCGCGATTCGCTGCCGCGACGCAAGCCATCGTGGAATCAGGACGCGCTCCTGCGAACGCAGCGAGGCGAGTTGACTCGCCAGCTCCGATCGTCTGGAGAGAACGCTATCGTAGGCTTCCTGATTCTGTGCTTTGGGAATGCGGGTTACCGGCGTCCAGACCGGCCGGTCGCCGTTGAAGGGCTTCTCGTCGATGTTGTTGAAGAACGCGGTCAGCGCATAGAAATCTTTCTGCGAAGTCGGGTCGTACTTGTGATCGTGGCAGACGGCGCAACCGACGGTGAGGCCCATGAATGTGGCGCCATAGGCTTCGGCGCGCTCTCGGGCGATATTGGCGCGCAGTTCTTCCGGGATGGCTCCGCCCTCATTGCTGCTCACGCCCAGGCGAACGTATCCGCTGGCAATGAGAGGGTCCAAACTCTTCGCCGGCATCAGGTCTCCGGCAATCTGTTCCATCGCGAATTGATCGAAGGGCTTGTTGCTATTGAACGACCGGATGACATAGTCGCGATAGGGCCAGATATCGCGGCTGTTGTCCAGATGAATGCCGTAGGTGTCGGCGTAGCGCGCGTAATCCAGCCAGTAGCGGGCGCGGTGCTCGCCGAAGCTGGGCCTGGTCAGCAGGCCATCGACAAGGCGCTCGTAGGCTTGCGGCGAAGTGTCCTTCTCGAAGGCGCGCACTTCGGCAGGCGTGGGCAGCAGGCCGGTAAGATCGAGGGTTACGCGGCGAATCAGCGTGTGCTTGTCCGCTTCGAGAGAGGGACGCATGCCTTCCTTCTTCAGTCGCGCTAGGATGAAGGCGTCGATAGGGTTTTTTGCCCATTCGTCATTCTGCGCTGTGGCGGGGACGGATGGGCGAGTTGGCTTTTCGAATGCCCAATGCGGACGATAGACGGCGCCTTCTTTGATCCATTCACGGAGGACCGCGATATCGGCGGGCTTCATCGCCTTGGCCTCACCCTGCGCATTTTGCGGCATCAGGTGGTGAGGGTCTTTCGACTCGATGCGCTTGATGAGTTCGCTCTGCTCCGGATGGCCAGGCACGATGGCGTCCGGATGGCCCGGCCGCTTTCTGAATGCCGACTCCTCCAGGTCGAGCCTCAGGCCTGCCTTGCGCATCTCCGGATCGGGCCCGTGGCAACTGAAGCAGTTACTGGCCAGGATGGGCTGCACATCCTGGTTGAAGTCAAGATGCTGCGCGGTCTGGGTTGCGCCCAGGTTGGCCTGCTTGTTGTGGCAGCCGACGGTCGGGCTCAGCAGCGCTGCGGCGATGCAGAGGGACGGCGCCCAGGCTACGAGGGCGAACTTGTGGCGAAACCTCGTATCGGGTACCGCGGAGCCTGGACGAATTGCCTCCAATTGAATCCACCCCTTTAAACCTGCC
>DATKGE010000041.1:0-2993 GCA_035510955.1 Occallatibacter sp.
CGCACGTGTCGATGATGACGTTGCCGGGGCCGGCGTAGAAATGGGTGTCCATGCGGCGATGGCATTTGGGGCATTGCACGGTCCGCTTCAGGTCGCCGTGGTCGGGTGGGGTCTGCACGGCGGGAGTGTTAAGACCGGCGCGCAGTGCATCGATCAAGTCCGGCAGCGCGCCCATGCGCATCAACAGCCCGTGGCATTCCGTGCAGTAAAGAACCGGGGTCTTGGCGAGGGCAGCGTGGACCAGGGGCTGGCTGCAGAGCGGGCAGGATTGATCGAGACCGGGAGCGTCCGGCTGGTCGAGAACGGTGACGCCGTCGTCCTCCTCACCGGGGAAAAAAACGGCGTGGCAGTAGTCGCACTTGAAGCCCTCCGTATCCGGCCTGGGCGCAATCGGCGCGCCGCACGCAGGACAGTTGGCCGGACAGGTCATTGCGGTTTTCCGCACTCCGCGCAGAATTTGGCGCGCGCAGAAATCTGCGTTCCGCATTCGATGCAGAACTTGGTGTCTGCTGCTGCGGGCGAAGCAACAGGCGCGGCGGCCTGAACAACAGGCGCTGCAACCGGAGCGGCAACCGACGCTTTAAGCGAGCTTGCCAGCACCTGCGCGACCGCAGCACCGGCGCCAAGCCCCATGCCCACGCCTGCGCCCCCGCCGGTGTTGGCAGCAGCCAAGTCAAGCGATTCGGCTGCGGCGTACTGCGTGTAGCGGTTCACGTCGCCGACGATGTTCATGCCGATGCGCTGGTCGAGCACCTTGGCCAGTTCCTCGGGCAGGGAGATATTTTCAACGGCAAACTGCTTCAATTCGAGCCCCAGCGTGGCAAAGACGGGCTTAACCTGTTCGCCGATCTTATCGGCCAGCAGCGCCTGGTTGGCGGCGAGGTCGAGGAAGGGCAGATTGCTGTTGGCGAAGGTCCCGGCCATGGTGGCCAGGATGGTGTCGCGCAACTGGCCTTCGAGATCGGCAGCAAAATAGCATTCGCGCGTGCCGCTGATCTGGTTGAAGAAAACCCTGGGGTCGGCGATGCGGTAGCTGTAGATGCCGAAGCAGCGCAGGCGCACGGCGCCAAACTCCTTGTCGCGGATGGTGATGGGCGTGGCAGTGCCCCACTTCTGGTCGATCTGCAGCCGCGTGGAGAAGAAGTAGACCTCCGACTTGAACGGCGACTCGAAGTCCTTGTCCCAGTTCATGAGGTCGGTGAGGATGGGGAGATTGCGCGTATTCAGCGTGTGCAGGCCGGGCGCGAAGATGTCGGCAATCTTGCCTTCGTTGACGAACGCCGCTACCTGCGACTCGCTCACCGTGAGCTGTCCGCCGTTCTTAATCTCCAGGTCCTGCATGGGATAGCGATAGGCAAGAATGCCGTCCTGCGGCTCGTTCCACTCGATAACGCTGATGAACTGCTTGGACAGAAAGCTGATCAGACTCACGGGGGTTCTCCTGACGATGACGCTACCATGCGCCGCGCCGGGTATAGCACAAAGGGATCAGGGGGAAGTGCACGGTTTGCGGCAGCGGCGGGTGAGATCGAATAGAACAGTGTCGGGCCGCACTACTGTCAAGACAAGCGGCTGTTCCTTCCCAGGCACGTCGAGCGCGCCCCGGATCATTCCTTTCCCATTTCTATCGCGGCGCGGGCTCGGCGGAATCGGCGAGCGCATACGCCAACACGGCCATGACGGCTGCGTTTTCGTTCAGGTGCCGCGGGTCCACTTTGTCAAATGTGTCGGCGGCGGTGTGGTGATAGTTGAAGTAGAAGCGGCTGTCCTGCACCGGGGCAAAGCTGGGCACGCCTTTTTCCGTGAGGCCGTTAATGTCTTCGCCCGTCTCCGGAGACGCTACATTGGTCTCCGCGCCAATCGCATCCAGCACCTGCGACACGGGGCGCAGCCATTGCCCCAGCGCCGGCTTGCCCGCGTAGAAAATCCCGCTGGGATGGTCCGCTCCGAGATCGCTCTCGATGGCGCCGATGTGGTTGGCGACGTCGTCCTTGTGGTCGATCATGTATTGCGCCGCGCCCTCCGAACCCTCTTCCTCGCTCATCCACGCGACAAACCGCACCGTGCGCCGAGGATGAATCCCAAGATCGTGCAGCAGGTGAATCACCTGCATCGAAACCACCACGCCCGCCCCGTCATCGATTGCGCCCGTGCCCAGGTCCCACGAATCCAGGTGGCCGGAGACGATGACCACCTGCTCCGGGTGCTCGGTTCCCTTCCAGTCGGCGATCACGTTGTAGCTCTCGGCATCGGGCAGCGTCTGCGGAGTGAGGGTGAGATGCAGTTTCACCAGTCCCTGGCTTGCCAGATCCTTCAGCAGGTTCGCGTCTTCGGCGGTAATCGCTGCCGCCGGAATTTTCGCCGCGCCATCGGAATACGCCGTCATCCCCGTGTGCGGAAGCCGGAAATCTGCGCCGCCCACCGAGCGCACCAGCACAGCCGCGGCTCCCACCGCCGCGCCGGCAATGGGCCCTGCCCCGCGATAGACCACGCCGCCGCCGTAGGCCTCAAGGCCGCCGCCCTGTGCTGCGAGTCCCTTGTCGAACCTGTGGTTGAAGAGCAGAATCTTGCCCTTGACGGCTCCGGGCGGCAGCGCGCTGAGCTGCTTCCAGTCGTCGACCACCACGACCTCGGCAGTGAGCCCTTCAGCGGGCGTGGCCACGCTGCCGCCGAGTGCCGTCAAGACGACCTTCTGCGTCGTTCCCGGCGTCTGGCCGGGCCACGCGATCAGGTCACCCGTCTCCACGCCGCGCACCCAGTGCGGGACCTTGGCTTTTTCGAGAGTGACATCGGCTCCCAGCGCGCGCATCTGGGCGGCGACATACTCAACCGCCTGCCCGGCCTGCGGCGAACCGCTGATGCGCGGGCCGATGTTGTCTGTGAGGTGACGCAACTGGTTCAGCGCATAGGGGTCGTTCACAGCGGCGTCGCGCAGGCGCTCCATCACCGCCAACTGGTCGGGCGTCCAGGCACTCTTGCCGCCGGCCATCATG
>DATKGE010000042.1:0-8632 GCA_035510955.1 Occallatibacter sp.
GGAAACACTTGCAAATACTTTTCCATTTCCGCTTCCACTTGGTCATATTGTTTGTCCTGGACGAGCTGGTAGATCAGCGTCTTCCGAATGCCAGGGTTGAAGGGCTCCAGGGCAACGGCCTTCCTGGCAAACAAGATCGCCTCGGCGCGCTTGCCGCTTTGTTCCTCGGCCGCGGACAGATCGACATAGACCAACGGCTGCAACGGATCGAGCCGCAGAGAGTGCTCCAGATGGGAGACAGCCTCGGCGTATCTGTGGTCATCCAGATCGCGATGCCCCAGGGAAGCTTGAACAATGGCGTTTTCCGGGTTGGACGTCTCCAACTCGGCCAGCGTCTTGAGCCACGGTTGGGCAAACTGCGCTTTCCCCTCAGCTTTGAGCAGCGCGTAGGCCTGCAAACGAATCAGCGCAGGCGGGGCCAAAGCTCCCGCGCCACGCTCGCCTGTGGGGTTCAGCTCGATCAGGTCGGGCATGGTGGCCGTCGCCTGATCGAAGGCCTGGTCCGGGAATGGTTCGTCGGGGGTGCGCACGATGCGATGGTTGGTCGCGCTGGAGTGCGAGATGACGCGAATGCTGCGCAGGGGCATGTGGCAGCCAATGCAGTTGTCGCTTGGCGTCGTGGCCTGGCGCGCAGCGTGCGGCGCCGTGCAGCTGGCCCCGGTGTGACAGGCAAGGCACGCAGAGTTGAAATGAGCCGGTGCTTCGTTCCCGCTCGGCTCGACGTGCGGATCGTGACAGCTGATGCAACGCAGCTGCTTTTCGGCGCGGAGGTTTCGCGTGGCGAGGAAGCACTTGCTCAAGCTCATGGAGTAGTAGTGCTCGACGTGATCCTCGTTGGGCGGGTTGTCGCGCGTTGGTGGAATCTGAAAGATGGCGAAGGTGCGTTCGAGGGGCTCACCCGGGCGGAAATCCTGATAGGTCTTCCCGGGTTGCAGGACGCGTGCGTCGCCGGCCTGATGACAGGACATGCAGATGTCGTTGGCCAGCTGGCTGCTCAGATTCTCCGGGTTGACAATGGTAGGCCCTGAACCGCTTTGGGCGAACTTGCCCTTGCGCCTTTTTGCTTCGACATGTGCAGCGCCTGGACCGTGACAGTTCTCGCACCCTACGGAGGTCTGCGTGAAGGCCGGGTCGCGGTAGCTTCCGTCGTGGCCGGCGATGGGCTGAGGGCGACCGCTGTGGCAATAGATACAACCAGGCTGGATGATGCGGTTGAAGCCGTCATCCTCGTTCTGATAGCCAGGCGAAAGATCCCAGCGCGCGGTCTGCGTGTAATGGGAAAGCGGCGCCTGGAAGAGAGTATCGCCACGGCGCAGAAGCGCGCCGAACCCGTTCTCCCCGGTGCCGATGATCCAGCCCATTTCATGGGTGCTGCGGAAGACTTCCTGGCCGCTTGCTCCGGTTTCGTACTCGCTCTGGATAATTCTGCCGTTCTCGGCGTGGACTTCGAAGTGGTGGTTTGACTTGGCGTCGAACAGGCTGGTTGTCTCCGTCGAACCGGGAGGCAGAGTCTGGAGAAACTCCGGCTTGATGGGGGTGAGTGAGCGGCCCATGCTGGTCTTGGCAAAGGACTCGGCGATGCTCCGATGGCAGCGGACGCAGGCGGCGCTGCCCACGTAGCCGTCCTGATTGGACGCCGTCGCCGCGGCAGGCGTTGTGTCGGCAGCCTGCGCTGGCGCATGCTCGCCGAATGCACAGCCCGATCCAGAGGCGAGCACAAGAGCAGCTAGGATGAGCAAACGATCGGGGAACCGTAACATCTTCGAACAAACTATCGCAGGCCGCCGGATGCGCTGTCCAGTGCCGCCGGATGCGCTGCCCAGTACAGACGCACTGTCCAGTTATGCGAACGCGGGTAATCGGGAATCCAGACTGAAAGAGCGCCGCAAGAGTTTCCGCTTGCGGCGCCCTTTGTTTCCTGCGTGTGGTTAGAACACGATCTTGGCGCCAAGCTGCAATACGCGTGGACCCCAGTCGCCGGTCGCCGTTCCATACTGCCCGCCCGGCGAGTTGGAATATGTCGCATTGATTGAGCTGAACTCCGTGTGGTTGAAGGTGTTGTACGATTCCGCGCGGAACTCGAAGTGAGCCCGTTCGGTCATCGCGAAGTTCTTGTAAAGAGACGTTGTGAAATCAACACGGCCCGGGCCGACGAAGCTGTCTTTCCTTCCATCGCCGAAACCGAGGTTAGGACCACCAGCATAGCCGGCGGTCGGTGGCGCTTGCGGATCTAACGCA
Organism: Occallatibacter sp.; assembly: GCA_035510955.1. Taxonomy (GTDB): domain Bacteria; phylum Acidobacteriota; class Terriglobia; order Terriglobales; family Acidobacteriaceae; genus Telmatobacter. The sequence goes on from DATKGE010000042.1 coordinate 2,239, forward strand.
AGTGATCCGACTCCACCGTTGGAGAAAGTATCGAACCAGTCACCGACCTTGTGGTGGTAGTGAATTGGGTTCACGATATTGGCGAAGTTGGTGTAGCCCCCGCCCAACCCGACGGGATCGTTGACGCCGCCAAAACCGGACGCTTGAGGCTCGCCCGTCTCCTTGACAAAGGTGCCGGCAATCTGCCAGCCACCCAGCAGGGAGTGAGCCAACCCGTTGGACTTGTTGAAGATGGGCAAGCTGTAGATGTAGTTCCCCTGGAAGATTTGACGACGGTCATAACTGCCATTCCCCTTCTGATACTTCAGGTAAAACGGGTTGTCGATAGTCGCCAGATCTCCATCTGTCAGGTCGATGGTGTGCGAGTACGTGTAGTCCAGTTCACCGCTCACTCCCCATCTGTTCTGGAGACGCAAGCTGGTCTGCAGACCGTTGTAGGTGTTGTTCGTCGTGTTTTCTTCCTGAGAAATCCCGCCATATCCTGGGTAGGTGCGCAGCTCATTCGACCCGGCCGGATAAGTTGCGCCCGGCAACCCAGTGGAAGCCGACAGGGCTCGGAGGTTGTCCGGCGTGTCAATCGGAAAAGTGTTGATATTGCGGTCGATGTTCTGATGCCACCCAAGATTGCCCACGTACTGAACTACCGCAATCACGGACGGCTTCAATTCATGTTGTACCCCGAGACTCCACATGGCGGCGCCGGGAGCCTTGTACGTTGTATCCAGCGTGGTCAGGCCGGCCGGATAAATTGGAAGCGACGTCACACTGCCGCAGTTTCCTGGAATGGCCGTGGATACCGTCGATTCCCACGAGCAGGTCGGAGCGCTGAAGTAAACGCTGCCCGCATTCGGTGTGTATTCAAAGGGCAGGTTGCTGTTCGAAAGGCCGTAGATGTCGTTGCCCTGCAAGCGCTCGTAGAAGGTTCCAAAGCCGCCGCGGAGAACGGTCCTGCCGTTGCCGAAGAGATCCTCTGCAAACCCGACGCGAGGCTGCAACGTATTGTAGTCGTTGGTTACCGCCCCGTGAGGCACACCGTTCTGCCCTGGGATAACCATGCCGTTGAGATAATAGGAAGCTCCACCAAACCCGGCAGGCGTCTGAACTCCAGCGCTGGTCGGGTTGATAGCGCCCGGCGTTGTCGTGGACCAGGTCACAGGGCTGTTGATGTATTGCGATGGTTCAAAGTTCTCGAGATCGTCGTTGCGTTCCCACGCGTGCGGCAGTGCATCGTAACGCAATCCGATTTGCAGGCTCAGCCGAGAGGACACCTTCCAGTTGTCGTTGATATACCCCGACGTTGTCTGGTTCACATAGTGCCGGATCGCCATGGACTGCGGCTGGGTATACCCGGTGGACAGGCCAAGGAGCTGACTAATGAATGGATCGCCGGCATTTCCGCCGGCTCCGGTGCCAGTCTGGTTCTGCCCGAAGCCGTAGTCACCCGCGGCATCGGCCTGCAATTGCTGGTTCTTGGTGTAGCGGTTGTAGCTGAAGCCATACTTCATTGCATGCTTCCCGACGGTGTAGGAAAGATCCACCCTGGGCTCATAGTCTTCAGCGGCGTTGTGCCATGGTCCATAGCCAGTCGCAACCGAGCCGCCAACGCTATTGCCGCCCCAATTCACGCCGGATTGCTGGTTTGAACCCGAGTTCGTGAAGAAGGTATTCGAAGCCCAGCCGCTCGGTTGAAGAGTATTGGACGAGTTGGTGATGTTGATGATGTTGCCGTCATAGTTCATCGACGCTTCGATCAGGAGGCTCGGAGAAAGCTCACCGCTCAACTTGATCGCGGCGCTGTTCGCCGGGTTGCTTTCCACGCTGCTGATGGTGTCGTACGTAGTCCAGTTCCAGCTCAGATCGGCGCCTGGTTGACCTGTCGCCTGGGCGTCATGCAGGAAGTGACCGAGGAGCTGCCACTTGTCATTGATTGCATGGTCGATGCGAACGATCTCTTCGGTTACCGTTGTTGGTGTGGCTATCTCGGTTGTTGCCTTATCTCCTTGAGTATTCGCCCACGGAAGGAGGCTTGACTTGGGGCTCAAATACAACACCGCATTCGGATCGAACAGCGAGGCTGGAACAATCTGGTTCGGGAACGGCTGACCACGCATTCCCCCGAGGCCCGCAGCCGCAAGTTTGGCGGCAAAAGCAGGATCAGGTACCTGCGCTGCAGTTGGAATATAAATGACCTGGCTCGATGCATAGGCAGGAGCCACGTATTGCAGATTTGTACCCGCTACGGGACGATCTGCATTGGGCATCGTCGTGCTGGTGGTCGGAGAGCTCGATTCAATGATCCGCCGCCATTCCTGGTTATAGAAGAAGAAGGTTTTCTTCCTCGCCGGGTTGTACACTCCCGGAATGAACAATGGTCCGCCAATGTTGGCGCCGAAAATGTTCTGTCTCAACTTCGGAACCGGCTGGTAATCGGCAGGACTTGCCTTCTGATATTTGTTGAAGTAATCGTTCGCATCCAGATCGTCGTTGCGGAAGAACTCCCAACCCTCGCCATGGAATTTCTGCGTACCGCTCTTCAAAGCAAGGCTGAACGTGGCTCCGGAAGCAATACCGTAATCCGGAGGATAGTTGCTGGCCAGGACCTGAAACTGCGCGATGGCGTCCATCGACGGCATGACGCTCATACCGCCGGCGCCGCCACGGTCATCCGCCTCCGCACCATCCAGCAGCCAAATGTTATGGCTCTGGCGAAGCCCGTTCACGCTGATACTTGCGCTCGAAGCCGAGGCCGAAGGAGGGTTACTGTTAGGCAGGTTGGAGCTGACGCCAAGGCCGAGAGCTGCCAGTGACGTAAAGTTACGGTTCTCCGTTGCAATCGAGGTTACCTGCTCGCCGCTGATCAGCGTGCTGACATCGTTGGATTCTGTTTGCACCGTCAGCGCATCTGCAGTGACAGTAACTTGAATTGACTCGGCTCCGACCGTCAACTTGATGTCGGTTGCGAGCGTCTGCGATACGTTCAGAGCCAGGCCGGTTCTCGTGAAGGCCTCAAACCCCTTCGCAGTAGCTTTCAGGTCGTAGGTGCCGACATTCAAGCCGGCAAAAACGTATCCGCCTGTGCCGTTTGTGTTGGAGTTGTAGACAAAACCCGTTTCTTTTTGCGTCAGCGTCAGAATTGCGCCTGGCACTGCTGCCCCGGTCTGGTCAGTAACCGTACCGACAATCTCAGAGTTCTGCTGTGCCTTTAACGCCGAGCCAGCGAACAATAAGAGAACCAGCACAACGATAAATCTGTATCTCGCTTGTCTCATGTGACCTTCCTTTTCAAATTGGTTCCTGTTGTTGGTGATTGGTTCTTCGGTCGCCACCCCATTGCGACGGAGGGAAGCCGTCAAAATGGAATCGGACTCGGGATTGAACCGATGAGCCTTGGACTTTGGCTGATGGTGTTGTCTCTTCACCATCAGCCTGCTCTGTTTCGGGCACGTTGAAACTCTCGATCATTCCCTCATTGAAGGAAGACCGCAGTAGTTCCGGACATGCTGGAACCGACTCGCCCAAATACATCGATTCACCTTGGGCCCTGAGTGATGACCGAGCCATTTGAAGCGCGCCAATCGAAGATTGTCAAGAAGAAAATCAATTTACTAAACAACCCCTCGATTCGCTCAGCCCATCTTTTCGGCCCCCATCTGCGGGTTTCCGCCAGGTTCGGCCGCCAGCATGCGTGTGCCGGCTCGCGGGATCTTGCCTTCGTGCTATCGCTGCCGAAGTGCTCCTCTTAACCTTCGGCGAGTCTCGGATACAGAACCGTCTGTGAGACCCGATTACCCTTGAGTGGATCTCTCAGCGGTCCCATTTTCTCCGCGGTAGCGACTGACGGATACGCTTTGGCGCTGAAGGGCAATCAAGGCACGCTGTTTGACGATGTGGCCCTGCTGCTGGATGATTCGGAGCTGAAAGCGAGCACCGCTGCGCCCGTTGTCGAGGCCCATCATGGACGCATCGGTCCACGAGGCCAGAGCTTCCATCGGCCGGTACCTCGTGTTCTACAACTCCATCCGTCCCCACTCCAGCCTGAAAGCGCTCACGCCCGATCAGGTATACTTCAACCGCCTGTCAGAACCAATTGCAGCCTAAAAGCAAGAACAAGAACTTCCACTAAGAAAAAAGCAAAAAAACTGTCCGAACAACCGGAGCCACCTCACTTGCTCCTGCGCAGGTTGTGGTGCGGACTGTAAGCGTCAGGTTAATGAGTAATTGCTTGAGGAAGCCTATTTTTTAAAACCATGCACCCAGCTGCGAAACACGGCTCATGGGGGAATATAAATCGGCGCACGTGCCAGGGTTCAGAGATCGGGGAGCAGCAATCAGGGATCGCAAAATTCATACTTGACACCGGCAGAAAATCCACTACCATATGGTTGTGGATAAGTTGGGTACAACATTTACGGCTTTGTCTGATCCCACCCGTAGGGCGATGGTCGAACGACTCTCGCATGGGCCGGCCTCTGTGCATGGGTTGACGGAACCGTTTGCACTCTCGCAGCAGATGATTTCAAAACATATTGCCTACCTGGTTCGGGCGCGGATTGTGATCAAGACGAAGCGTGGACGAGAGAGTGTGTGCACGCTAAGGCCAGAGGCGATCAGGACAGTCAGCGACTGGGCGATTAGCTATCGCCGATTCTGGGAACAGAGCTTCGACAAACTGGATGTAGTTGTAAATCAAATGAAAAACGAGGAGGTCAGAGATGACAGAAAACACGGTCAGCGAAATTGAGCGGATGGTCGTTACAAGAGTTTTTGATGCCCCACGCGAGTTGGTTTGGAAGGCGTGGACAGACCCGAAGTACGTGATGCAGTGGTGGGGACCGAAGGGCTTTACTGCGCCCGTTTGCCAGATGGATTTTCGCGTTGGGGGAAAATCTCTCTTCTGCATGAAGACGCCGGATGGGCAGGAGTTCTGGAATGCGGTTGAATACCACGAGATTGTTCTCTACGAGAAGATCGTTTCCTCCATGTACTTTGCGGACTCGAAGGGAAACAAGATTGAGCCTGCGGAATTAGGAATAGAACATGAGGCCATAGACGGTGCGTACGACGTGACCATCTTTGAGGATCTCGAAAACGGCCAGACGAGACTTACCCACACTGGAAATGAACCCATGGAGAGCGCAAAAAATAGCGGGCAATTGGAGGGCTGGAACCAGATACTCGATAAAGTTGCCGCAGTTGTTGCTAGGCTAGCGCAGGCGGAATAAGAAGTTGAGGTCTTGACGATCGTCATGCGCGAGATACAGCCAAGGGTGACGGGAGGCGGATTGGGTTCGGGCCTCTCGTCACTTGGCCGGATAGTCGCCTGTCCGGATAAGTGACCCTTGGCTCAGCTGTGGCCAACAGGCCAAAGCACTCATTGAGCCGAGGTAGGCGCGATTCTCGGGATTACTCCTCATAAACGCCCATCGCGATACGAATCTTAAAAACTAGGGCAGGTCACGCGCGGCAAGGGTTGGATCGAGCACCACAGAGAATTGCTGCTTAGAACGGCATGTCCGCAGTTTGCGTCCCCCGCGGCGCGCGGACTACTCGCCTGTCTGCCGCTTCCACGCCGCGCCTGACCTGAATCGAATCCGCCCCGGCCCGGCCTCAACTATGGGGCAGGTAGAGGTCGAGCCATTCGATCCAGCGGCGGTAAACATCGCGCATGCGCACAGGATCGGCGGGGCTGTGCCCGCCAACGGGATAGGCATAAAACTGCGTCTGAACGCCGCGATCCTTGAGCGCGTGGTACAACTCGTAGCCCTGCGTGATGGTCACGCGGTAATCCCCGGTGTCCTGCAGCACCAGCGTCGGCGTCACCATCTTTTCGTAGTAGGTGATGGGCGATTGCTCCAGCCAGTGTTTCATCCAATCGCCGGTATAGGGCGAGCCGCCAATCGATGCGGCGCGGGCCACATTGGCATCGGAAAGCGCGTACTGATCCACCAGGTTGGTCACCGGCGCGCCGGCGATGGCTGCCTTCCAGAACTGCGCATGGCCGATCAACCAGCTGGTCATGTAGCCGCCGTAGCTCCAGCCTGTGACGGCGATATTCTTTTCGTCCACGATTCCGCGCTTCTTCAGCATCTCGACCCCGGCCAGAACGTCGCGCCCCGGCCCGTCTCCGGAGTCGTCCACAATGGCGCGCTCAAAGTCGTTGCCGAAGTTGTCGCTGCCGCGATAGTTCGGCTCGAAGACCAGCCAGCCCTGGGCGGCGATCAACTGCGCAAACGTCGAGAAGGTGTCCTTGGAAGAGGAAGTGGGTCCGCCATGGATATAAAGCACCAGCGGCAGCTTGCTGCCCTGCACATAATTCGGCGGATAGGTCAGAATGCCATTCTCCGTCCAGTTCTTCGGAGTTTTATCCGGGCTCTGCCAGGTCACCACTTCGCTT
>DATKGE010000043.1:0-2092 GCA_035510955.1 Occallatibacter sp.
GGCGCGTACGAGGTAGGCGAAGAGTCGGCGCTCATGGAGTCGCTTGAAGGCAAGCGGGGAGTGCCGCGCATCAAGCCTCCGTTCCCTGCCATCGTGGGCCTCTACGGCGGTCCAACGGTGATCAACAACGCCGAAACCATCGCCAGCGTGCCTCACGTCATCGACATGGGCGGCGCGGCATTCGCGGCCCTCGGCTCCGCGCGCAACGGCGGCACGCGCCTGTTCTCGATCAGCGGCCACGTGCAGCGGCCAGGTGTGTACGAGCTGCCCATGGGCTACAACCTAAAAAAGATGATCTACGAAGTAGCCGGCGGCATTCGCGGCGGACGTACGCTGAAGGCAGTTGTTCCCGGGGGGTCTTCTACTCCGGTGCTGTTGCCGGAAGAGATTGAGAACCTGGGCATGGACTTCGACCAGGTGGGCAAGGCCGGTTCGATGCTGGGCTCGGGCGGCGTAGTGGTGATCGACGACCAGACCTGCATCGTCGAGTTCGCGCTGCGCACCATCAGCTTTTATCAGCACGAGAGCTGCGGCTGGTGCATACCCTGTCGCGAGGGCACCGATTGGCTCAAGAAATCGCTCACTCGCTTTCATGCCGGCTATGGAGTCGCCAAGGACATCGACAACATTCAATACCTGGCGGAGAACATGATGGGCCGGACATTCTGTCCGCTGGGCGACGCGGCGGCCATGCCCACAATCGGATTTGTGAAGAAATTCCGCAAAGAGTTTGAAGAGCACCTGAACGGGAAGCCGTGCCCGTTCGCGAAGCATGTGGAACTGGCGGTGATCTGAATAGGAAATTGCGCATGCGAGACTTGGAGTGAGACCGCAAGAACTCATACGAATTCTTGAGGCTGACGGATGGTACACCACTGGGCAGACCGGAAGTCACCGGCACTTTCGTCACCCAACCAAGCCCGGTCTGTTAGTCGTGCCCATGCACGCCGGCAAAGAACTTGGGAAGGGTCTGCTTCACAGTATTCTTAAGAAGGCGGGACTGAAATGACGCGAGAATACCTGGTGGTCTACGAAAAGGGTGCAAACAACTGGAGCGCGTTTTCTCCGGATGTGCCCGGATGCGGCTCGCTTGGCGACGCGCTGGAAGATACACGAACGAATATGCGTCAGGCGATGGAAGCATATTTGAACGACACGGCAAATGCAGGGGAACCGATTCCGGATGCGGCAGCCACAAGCGTCGATTTCGAGGAGTTCGATCCCGGCCACGAAACAAAACACTACGTGGTAGAGTGGCTCGCGGTTGCGCTCCCCCAGTCTCAGTCACGCACAACTGCAACGCAAGCCGCCTAAGGACAGGAATGCCAGAAGTAACCTTCACAGTCGATGGAAAGAAGCTGACCGCTCCGGCGGGGATGCTTTTAATAGACGCCTGCCGCAAGGCGGGCATCGAGATCCCTGCTTTCTGTTATTACCCCGGCCTCAGCCTGCAGGCGGCGTGCCGGATGTGCGTCGTGCGCCAGGAGAAAGTGCCCAAGCTTCAAACCGCCTGCACCACCACCGTCGCCGAAGGCCAGGTCTTCGTTACCGAATCCCCTGAAATCGCGCAGGCGCGCAAGGCCACCATCGAGCTGCTGCTCGGCAACCATCCGCTCGACTGCCCGGTGTGCGACGCCGGCGGCGAGTGCGAGTTGCAGGACATGACCTTCAAGTACGGCGCCGGCGAGAGCCTCTATGCCGAGGCCAAGCAGCATCGCGATGAGCAGCAATGGTCGCCCGCTGTTTACTACGACCGTCCGCGCTGCATCCTCTGTTACCGCTGCATCCGCATGTGCGGCGAGGCCATGGATGTGTGGGCGCTTGGCGTGCAGAATCGCGGCGTGGACTCTGTCATCGCGCCCAACGACGTGACACCCGACGGAAAATCCGGCCAGCTTGATTGTGAGCAGTGCGGCATGTGCATCGACGTCTGCCCGGTGGGCGCCTTGACCAGCGGCAGCTATCGCTACAAGACGCGGCCGTGGGAGATGAAGCACGTCTCCACCGTCTGCACGCACTGCGGCGACGGCTGCAAGGTCACGCTGGGTGTGCGCCAGGTCAACGACGGCTCCGAAATTGTCCGCGCCGACAA
>DATKGE010000044.1:0-12662 GCA_035510955.1 Occallatibacter sp.
GGCGGGGAATTCATTGGAGAGGAGTCTCTCGCGAGAGTGGGCGGGCTCCATTTGGCCACTGCCACCGCCGTTGTCGTTTGTACAGCGCTCAAGATAGCGCGGGAGGAGATGATCCGCGTGATGCACGAGGAGCCTTCCTTCTCGGAAATGTACTTGAAGTTCCTGCTGGTCCGGAGCATGCGTCAGCAGGCCGATCTTGTCGATCAGCTTTTCAATTCCAGCGAAAAGCGTTTGGCGCGGGTTCTCCTGATGATGGCGGAATTCGGCAAACCCGGTGAACCGGAATCCTTGATTCCTCGCATAACGCAGGAAGCTCTCGCGGAGATGGTCGGCACCACCCGATCCCGTGTCAGCATCTTCATGAATCGCTTTCGCAAGCTCGGCCTTATTGAATACAACGGTCGCATCCGCGTCTATCAGTCGCTGGCCAATGTGATTCTGCACGATCATTTCACCGAGCAAGAACCCCGTGTCAATGGCGGAGAAACAGGGGACTCGGTGCAAGCGCCCGTTCAATAGCGTGGTGATTGAGATGGAAGACCCTCGAACCCTGTTTGTGCATCGGCGGGATTTGATGCTTCACGGCTGCTGCCTGTGGCGCATTGGGTAGCTCTTGTCCATGCATGGCGGCGACAAACAGCACCATGAATAAAGTCACCAGTGGCGCTATACCCACATAGGAATGCGTGCAATCGTCTTTAACGGTATGTTCCATAAGCCCTCCTTGCGCGAGGGGCGCGGCTAAGAAGGACCACGGTCAGATGGGCTGACTTAGTTCAGAACCAAGAGGGAGCCGATAACAAGGACTCGTCTTCGAAGTCAGTATCCCAAAGACGCAGAATAATAACTGAGCTAAGCAGATCAGTTCGGCGGGATTGACTGAGCCAAAAAGAGGCCGGGGCGATAACCCCGGTTTTTATCGCGATTAATAAATCATCGGCGATATGACAAAGCGGTTGCACCGCTCCTTTTGGTCGTTGCGTAGAATGATTCTTGAGCGCGTTGTGCGTTAGGATGGTCGCATGGCGGTCGCTGAGGCCTGACGATCAAGCAGAGTTATCAGCATGTGGGCAAGAGGCTGCTGATGCAATCGAGCCGCTACGCTCACGCCCGGCAGATGCAGCGCGCGCGGGCCTGCACGCGCAAGCTGAAAACCCAGTTAGGGCGAGTGATGCGCGAGATAGAACGGCAAGTTACAAAGCCAACCGAGAAGTTAGCCAAGTTACTGGAGACGGCGCATCGCATCCACGCCCAGCAAAGGCACGACAAGAACAAGGTCTACAGCGTGCATGAGCCCGAGGTGCAATGCATCGCCAAGGGCAAGGCGGGCAAGCCCTATGAGTTCGGCAACAAGGTCAGTGTGGCGGTCACCAGCCGAGGCGGATGGTTGGTCGGCGCCAAGAGTTTTACCGCCAATCCCTACGATGGCCACACGCTGGCCGCGCAGATGCGGCAGACGAAAAACATGATCGGGGATCGGGTCGACGAGGTGCATGTGGACATGGGCTATCGCGGCCACGATTACCAAGGCAAGGCAACCGTGCATGTGGACAAACGAAGACGAGGCCGGACGCCACGGCCGTTGTGGCGATGGATGAAACGCCGCGCCGCAGTCGAACCCAGTATCGGACATTTAAAGTTGGAACACCGGTTGGAGCGCAACCGGCTGAAGGGCGTTGCAGGCGACGCGATCAACGCCGTGCTAGCGGCCGCGGCAATGAACTTCCACAAGCTCCTCGGAGCTTTTTGGCGCAAATGTCTGTCAGGCCTGCTGGACATCTGGAGCCAATTTCACCGTACCCTGGTTCTCATCGGCCAGCAGATGCAATGCGAAAGAGCTTAAAAAGAGACTTTTTCAGGATCGACTAGCTACGACCGTATGAAGCAGACGGCATGACGGCATGGCGAGTGAGCAGCGACGTTGGGAACGTGAGGAACAATCGTCCCGAATTGATAGAGCCGATTTGACCTGACACCGCGAATTTGACTGGCCGGAATGCCGCCATAATGGGCAAATCACCGACTGGATTCACAAATTCATGACGTGGACAAAGAGAGTTCCAGTGCATGAAAGAACTTGAGCAGAGCGGCTCCGCTTAAGGTTTCGACATTTCCGCTAGATATTTCGCCATAAAGTCTGTTAAGAAATCGCGAGTAGTGGCAGCAGCTTTCCCGAGATTGATGTCGATGAGTTTACGCTTTGCGGGAACCAAATCCGATTTTGGGTCGGACATAACGTACTGCAACAAATCCCAAAGGTTCTCCTGTTCCTCTAAAGACAGCTTGTCATCGTGCCAGAGCAATTCCTTGGCAGTCTGCAATCGACTCTCCATCCATGGATACGACGCCCGCAGTTGTAGCAGAACGAGGGGCGGGTAGTCGCCAGCTTTTGCGCGGTCAAGCCAGGAAATCCACATTGCGAGGGGAAGCAATGGCGCTACACTTGGAGCTTGAAAAGAAATCAAGGACTGACACCATGGAAAAGCGGATGGAACCCTTCGTAGTTTCTACAAAAAGCGGGCTTGTTTGGATCGAGCAGAGCGGCGGCGGGGAAGATGCCGGAATCGCCATCAGCCCGGAGCAGGTGCCTATTCTGATCAAATGGCTGAAGGATGCTGCGGCGGAACTGGAAGCGCCCGTGCCGGGCCAATAGAGAAGATCGCGCTGGCGATTGTGGTGGTGCTTGTTTTTGGTGTATCGGGTTTGGTGGAGGAATCCTTGATGCAGGAGCGGGTCGCAATCGCGCCCACAGCCCAATAGACGAATCGGCGGCAAATCCGGGTGGGGCAGTCGCCTCGTTACTAAGCGTCCCGATTATGCACAGCCAAGCGCGCTACACTCGCTTTGAGGGCACATCCAAGATCTTCAAGGCTATAAACGGCGCATTTCCGATTTTCATGTTTGGCGAGAGCCACCTTCACGAGTTTCTTGAGACGTTTTCGATTGATGAGGGTGGGGAGAAATGGTTTGATGAGGACGGGATAAAACGGCTATGGGAGATGTTTGACCGCTTATCGGAGAACGTGCTGGACTTCCTACGGGACAGGTTCCCGGCGTTGGGAGAACGGGACCGGGCGGCGTGCTGCACACTGATGATGAGCCAGCTCAAGGACAAGATCACGCGGATAGAGCGCAGGTATCAATGTTACCGCTCAATCATGGAGCGAAGGGCAGCCTAGTGCAAACCCCCAACGCTCACGATTTGACCCGGCTATTCCGAAGGGAGCGGCGCTCATGCCAACCGCCGAATCCGGTCGATGGATTGGGCCGGAATCGATCTGGTGTCAGTTTTGGTGTCAGTTCATTCCGTCTCTGGTGTCGTTTCGCCGTGTCTACAGTCAACTCATAACCGGGCGTATCTGCTAGAAACAAAACGCGCAACGCACAAAGCAAAGCAGTTAAGGTCAATAGTCGAATCGGATTCGTAATCAGCAGGTCGTCAATTCAAGTCTGACCGTCGGCTCCATCTTAGTCAAATACAACTTCATCCTCTCTCGTAACGGCGTAGTGCAATCCACGAAGCCCTTCTCGGTAGCAGCAAAGCCCCCGACTCAGGAACCCCTCGCAAGAGTGAGAGTCGGGGGCTTTTCATGCGCCAAAACCTTAGCTAGAAAAATCCCATTTAGCTAGAAAAAAGGGGTGAATCGGGGCTACAACGGGAACGGCGGAGACTGCAGAGACATTTCCGCCTCCTCGTAAGTTCTATCTAATGCCGTATTTACAAGATTCTAAAGATTTTGCTTGACAGTATGGCGGAGGGAGGGGGATTCGAACCCCCAGTTTCCAAGCCCTTGATTCTACGCGGATATTTCCGCAAAGCCCTGAATCCCGGCTGGTTAGCTGGCTTTGCGTTTAAGCCGCCAACCGCATCCGTTATACCGCGAAACGCCCAAAAAGTTTAGCCCGTTTGCGCGTCCTAACGGCCGACTGTTCGCGATGTACCGTCGTAGGATCTGCCCAACTTGGAAAGGGACAAGCGCCAAATACTTCAAGTGGCACTTGGTTTGGCGATTCCAAGGATGACCGTCGCCTCTACGATGAGTCGCTTCTCTTCGGCAGAGCGATGAGTCGGATTAGGAAGCCTGCCACCTTCTCGGTAAATGATGCACATCAGCGAAAACATGCCCTGGAGGGGGCGTATTATTGGCGAGTTCCCTACGTTGCCGATGGGATTCGAAACAGATGACGCCGACCATGACATGACACCGTTCTTGCGGCGATGCCTCACAAACCGGGCAAACGAATTTCAGAGATCGGTCCTGTTGAGCCATTTCAGTCCCTTTTCCTACCACCCATTATAAAGAAATGGTCAAGATTGACCATCCCACATTCGTCTCATTGACTGCTTAACTATGTGTGGGACATCCTCGCCGCAGTTGGTCTTGCCCTGTAAAGTGGTGGCACTAGAGGTGGCACTTCGTTCTTACATTTGCTGCAATTTAATGCGGCGTACTGCGAGTGGGATAGAGCCTGTATATGCTGATAATAAACGGAATATGCAGCGAATTGCGACATCACGCGACAAGGTGCAAACTCGCTAGAATCGGACCTAAAATCCGCAGGCCGCAAGGCCGTGGGGGGGCAAGTCCTCGTTCGACTGAAGCCTCTCCGTCACGAACTGCCACTCTCGTCCTAGTCGATTCCATGGCGCCATTGTGGGAAGTGCGAAGTCTAGTCAGCGACCACAAGATGCTTACAACAGCTTGGCCACAAGGCTAGGAGTTTATGTTTGTCGCACAGCTTTGCACAGGGGATTTGGTAGCCAATTTGTAGCCAGTGTGTACCGTATTCTGTGCATTAAAGTGCAGCCCAGTGCAACATCCACTCATTAAGTAATCATTTTATTTTCAGTATATTGAGTCCAAAATCGATGAATCGAAAGTGCGCGGAATTATCGCCAAATTCGGATTAAAAGGGCGTTGCTCTACCAACTGAGCTACGAGCTCGTTCAGGGCCGCTTCTTCAAAAATAACACAGGGAGGCGGTTTTGGCCCGCGCGGACGGGTGCGTGGCGGGGTGCGGGCGAGCGGGCCAAGGGCCGCTGCATGCAAATCAGGGAATCGTCGCGCTCCGCGGTCAAAAAGGTGTGACGACGGCAGTGGCTGGCGGGATGGGGAGATTCGTGTCCTGAGTCGAGAGTTCTCTGATGAGCCCCGACGTACAACCGCAGGTCCTTCTTCCCCCGCCTGAAGCGACCCCGCTGAACTGGGCTCCGATCAAGATGCAGGTCAATCTGGGGCAGGAACTTTGGAGACAATACATGTTGAACGCTGGTAAGATAGTAAGCACACTTTGGCCGGGCCGGCCATGGGTTATTGTCAACCCGCGCATAACTAAGAAAATGCGGTGTTTCAAGCCGCGATCGATGGCTGGAAAGTGGTAGGAATGCAACTGTTCTGGTGTTATTGTTCTGCACCCAACGCGGGGCTAAGATTCCGCTTGGGAAGCGCTTCGCTTTGAGCAGCCGCGGTCTTTAGCAGGCCCAGCAGAGGGCAGCGAGCGTGGAGAAGAAGCTGAAGGAAGCGATTCCGGCATCGAAACATCGATGAGGGCCAAATGAGCGAACCCAATCCGCAGAGCGACCAGAATGCCGCGCCGGAAGACGTAGCCACGCTTTATTCCTGGGCCAACCTGCACGGCGCCAAGTACAGGGATTTTTCGGCCGCGCGGGCGCAAACGCGGGAGAGAGCCCGGCTGCGGGCCGAGCAAGCCAAGGAAGAGGAACCGCGGCAAAGCGAACCTGAGGCAGCGGCGCAAGGGGCTGAAGGCGAACGCGCCGCCGAGGATGCGCACGCTGTCGAGCAAACCGAGCAGGCGCTGGCGGGCCAGGACCAGGTAGAGCTGGAACATGCGCAGCAGGAAAAGACGGAGCAGGAACAAGCGCAGCAGGAGCAGATGCAGCAGGCAGAGTTGGCTGCCGAAGAGGCTGCCGGTCAGGCCGATCGGTCGGCGCAAGTGACTGCGGCACAACAAGCCACCGAGCAGGCAGCAAGGGTAGAAGCGGAACAGGCTGCGCGGCGCGACGCGCAGGAGGCCGCCGAACTGGCGGCAACGCAGGCCGCCCAGGAAGCCGCGGAGCGGGCCGTGCAGTGCGCGGCAGAGCAGGCCGCCGCGCAGCAAAGCTCGCAGCAACGCACCTGGCAGCAGCAGCCGCCGGCGGTGCGTTTTCCGGCCATGCCCGCGGCGGGACCCGGCGCGCCGTTTTCTCCCCAGCCGGCGCAGAAGGCGGAGTACGAAGGCTACGTCCAGCCGCCGGCTTATCGCCCATTCGGCAGCCAATTTTCAGGACCATTTTCAGGACCGCTTTCAGGTCTGCCGCAGTCCAAACCGCCGCAGCCTGGTCCGGTGCCCAGCGAGACGGCGCGACAAGAAAGCCCGGCGCCGCTCGATCCCTGGGCCGCGCCCGAAGTGCAGGAGCCAGCCGGCAGACCCGCATGGCTAAGCCCAGACACGGCGGACGGGGCGAGTGCGTTGGCGCCTCAATTCGGATTGCCGGCGGCCCCATTTGCATTACCGCAGTTTCCACTTGCACCTTCGCGGGTGACCTTCGCTCCGCCGCCGGGGCCGGCTTCACTGCCGCCGGGGCCGGAGGACACGCTGCAGGGTTCGCGCGACCGGCTCACTTCGCGCTGGTTCGCCCTGCGCGGAGTGTTTGACGGAAACACGGCGGCGGCCGAAGCGCTTCCGGCTGCGGCGGTGAAGCGGCCTGCGGCGATGGCGGTGTTTTCGCTGGCCGGCGGCGTGGGCAAGACCAGCCTGGTGGCCACGCTGGGGCGGGCTCTCTCAGCGCGCGGCGAACGGGTTCTGCTGGTGGATACGGCGGCCTTTGGTCTGCTGCCTTTCTTTTTCGGAGCGACGGATCAGCGGCCCGGCCAGTTGCGCACCTTTACCCCCCCAGACGACAGCAGCGACGCACCGATTCAGATGGTCACCATCGATCCGGAAGATCCGGGCGCCGAGCCGCTAAGCCAGGAGGGGCTGAGCGGCGAGATTTTGAAGTTTGCGCACGGTGCCGGCCGCGTGATCATTGATTTGGATACAGCTTCCGGCGCTACCACGCGGCGCATCATGCGCATGGCGCCGCTGGTGCTGGTGCCGGTGATTGCGGACATGAATTCGGTGGTCAGCGTAAGCTCCATCGACTCGTTCTTCGAGCGCGACAACAATTCTGCAGGCAAGCCGGTATTGCCTTATTACGTGCTGAACCAATTCGATGCTTCTCTGCCCCTGCATCTCGATGTGCGGGAGGTGTTGCGCGAGCAACTGGGCCAGCGGCTGCTGCCGTTTGCGTTGCGCCGCGCCGCGGCAATGAGCGAAGCGCTGGCCGAGGGCATGACGGTGATGGATTACGCTCCCGGCTCCACGCTGGCTGAGGATTTCAACACGCTGGCTGGATGGGTGAAGAGTCTTTCCGCTCCGGCGGCCGCAAACTATCGCGGCGTCCGCTGGAGTGAGCGATGACGGCAGCGGGCCTTTGGCCGGATATTGCGGTCGGAGAGGATATCGTCAGCAAATTCTTCGCTTTGCTTTCCTGCTTGCGGACGAAGGCGCGGGCCTGAAGGCTCGCCTAGATTGCTCCCTTTTTCAGGGGGTTGAAACCCCCTGCTCCTTCCGGAATTTCCGATCCAAGACGGTACGGTTCCCTGCGGGTCCTCCTCCGGTCTGTCGCGGCCACGCGCGCAGCAGGCGGTGTGCATGAGCCGGATGCGCCACGCCGCGATCGGACTGTATGGGAAGGAATCGACGAATTACGGTCAAAATCCTGATCGGTTCGCCATCCGCTGTTTGGAAGATAGATTCCGGTCGGGTCCGGTGCGGGGAATTGAACGTAGAATGGAATCGTTGATGAGCGTTGGCTGTGGGGCATTGAGAAAGAGTTCGCTGGTTGCGGGCTGCCTGTTTTTGGCGCTGCCGCCTAACCTTGCGCCAATAAGTCTTGCTCAAAACGCCGGCGCCAAGCCGTCCGCGGAGACCACCGCAGCTGCGCGCAACCTGATGGTGGAAAAGGGTCATGCGCTGGAAGCGCGCGGCCGGCCGGACCTGGCAATTCAGGTCTGGCAGCAGGTTCTTGTCTCCGACCCCAACAATGTAGAGTCGCTTGTGGGCATGGCCAGGGACCTGAAGCTGACCGGCTCCGACAAGGCGATCGAAGCGCTGGACCGACTGCGCAAGGCAAGCCCCAACAATCCCGACATTGCAAAAATCGAGGCCCTGGCCGGCACGCATGCCGAAAGCGCCGAGCTTCGCCAGGCCGGCGATCTGGCCAGGCAGGGCAAGTCGGAAGAGGCCATGCGCCTCTACAAGCAGCTCTATGGCGACCGGCCGCCGGACGGGGATATTGCGCTGGCCTACTACCAGACGCTCTACGGCACGGCCCAAGGCAAGCCTGCGGCGATTGCCGGTCTGCGAGCACTGGTTCAACGCAACCCCGGCGATTCAAGATTAGCCGTCGCTCTTGCCGTGATGCTCACCAATGCGCAGGCCACGCGTGGCGAAGGCGTGCGCATTCTCAAAGAGCATCCCCAGGACCCGGCCGCGCAGGCCGCGTTGCGCCAGGCGCTGGTGTTGGAGGCGGCCAATCCCACTTCGGCAGCGGAGTTGCGCGATCACGTCAAAGACCATTCGCAGGACGCCGAGCTTGCCGCGCGCCTGAAAGAAAAAGAAAAAGAAGCCAAGCTGGCGCAGATGAACACCGGCATGGGCCGCACGCCGGCGGAGCGCGCCGCCTTTGCGGCTCTCGACGCGCACCGCCTGGACGAGGCCCAGGAGCGCTTCACGGCAATTCTGAATGAGGAGCCGGCCAACGGACGCGCGGCTGCGGGGATGGGTTTTCTTCGCATTGAGCAGAAGAACCTTGCCGATGCCGTCAACTATCTAACCCGTGCTGAAGCGAGCGGCTTCAAGGAACGCGCGGTCGAGGATGCGCTGGCGGCTTCGCGCTTCTCGTTGACGATGGACCAGGCGACGCAGGCCGTCAACGCGAATCAGTTCGATGCGGGCGGCGCGAAGTTCCGCGAGGCGCTTGAGCTTCGTCCGCGCTCGCCGGAGGCGCTGAACGGCCTGGCGGGTTTGCTGACAAGGCAGCAGCAATATGGGGGCGCCGCACCCATCTACGACCAGTTGACGAAGGCGCAGCCGGACTCGGCCGACGGCTGGCGCGGGCTGATTCTGGCTTATGCGCGCGACAACAAGAACGATCAGGCCCTCGCGGTGCAAGGTCGGATCCCCGCGAGTGTGAAGGCCGCGCTGAACAAAGATCCCGAGTATCTGCGCATCCTGGCCACGATTTACCAGGCAGAGGACCGGCCCGCGGATGCGCAGCGGGTGCTGGCCGAGGCGCTGGAGTCGCCGTTCCCCAACAACGGGACCACGCTCAAGGCCGAAAGGCTCGAACATGCCGGCATGCTGATGCAGGCCAGACGCTACGACCAGGCCGCGACCTTTTATACGCAGTTGGTCAGCGACGATCCCGGCGACCTTTCTGCCTGGATGGGCCTGCTGAGCGCGCGTCACGAGATGGGCCAGGATACGCAGGCCAATGCCGCCTTGGAGAAGATGACGCCGGCGATGCACGAGTCCGCGCTTGCCGATCCGGCTTTCTTGATGCTGCTGGGCGCAATCGATGAGCAGGCCGGCCAGTATGATGTTGCGCAGGGCCTGTTAGAGCGCGCTGCAAAATTGCAGATCGCCGGCGGTGGTCAGCCAAGCGTTCAATTGCAACTGCAGTTGGCGGGCATTTATCTGGAGCGCAACGACAGCGCCCACGCCTTGGGCGTTTACCAGCAGGTGCTCAAGAACAATCCCGACCGCGCCGACGCATGGAAGGGCCTGATTGCCGCGCTCCAGGCCGGCAACCGCAACGCTGAGGCCGTGCAGGAGTTTTCGCTGATACCGACGGCGGCGCGCAAGCAGCTCGACGCAGACATCGAGTTTGCGCAGACCGCAGCCGGCCTCTACGCAGCAACCGGCGACATTGATCGCGCCACGTTGCTCATGAATCGCGTGCAGGCGCACTACGACAGGTTGAACACCGAGCCGCCCGCAAGCGTTGAAATTCAGGCCTCATTGCTGCTCTACAACACGGGCGACGACCGCTCTCTTTATCCGGCGCTGATCAAGCTGGGCGACCGCGCCGGCCTGACCGTTCGGCAGCGCGAGACCATCCAGCACATCTGGGCCGGCTGGGCAGTGCGCCGCGCCGCCGCAGCCATGGACAACGGCAACACCCAGCGCGCGGTGGACATTCTGGACGCCGCGGCGCTGGCCTTCCCCGGCAACATGATGGTTCGCAAGGCAGTCGCCGCGGGCTATGTGCGGGTGGGGCGCGCCAAGGAGTCGCTGGCGATTTACAAGACCGTTCCCATGCAGGACGCGACGGCGGGCGACTTTCAGGGAGCCGTCAACGCGGCGTTTTTGGCCAACGAGATGAGCCAGGCCCAGGTGTGGCTGAGCCAGGCGCTGGAGCGCTTCCCGCAGGACCCGGTCCTGCTGTCTCTTGCCGCGCGCTACGAGCAGGCCCGAGGCGACAACCGGCGCGCCGCCGACTACGATCGCGCCTCGCTGGCCGCCATGCCCTCGGCCAGCCCCGACGAACGCCTGGCCCACGTGGCGGTCTATTCCGATCAAGGCGCCGGCACTCGTCGCGCCGTAACCGCGGCCGACCTCGATCGCTTGCTGGATCCCGACAACGAGCCCTTCGCCAGGATCACCTCGATGCCCGCCTTGCCCGCGTCCGCTCCCGATCCTTACGACGTTGCGGCGCCGGTGCCACTCGCGCCCGCTGCGCAGAGTCCCTTGCCGTCGCCTCAGAAGCCGGATGCGCCAAAAATCTTTCCACCGTCCGCCAGCCAGGGCCAGACGCCGGCTGCGCCGGTGTATGTGCCCCAGTCCTGAACGCAAAAAATATCGCGAATTGCAAAGTCGCGCCCTTTCAAAACATAGAACGATTCAGAGGCTCCTGATCCCTGCTTTCTCACGCTTCATGGGCCGTGGGCACATGCGGCTGCGGCACCAGTTCCGTGAGCGCGATTCCGGCCAGAATCAGCAGCGCTCCCGACGCGGGCCGCATGCCAAGCCGCTCACCCATGATGAGGAACGAAGTGATCCAGGCAAACACCGGCTCCAGCGTCAGCAGCAAGGCAATGTGCGTGGAAGGCAGCACCGACTGCGCCCAGCTTTGAATGGAAAACGCGGCCGCGGTGGCCAGCACGGCGGTAATGCCCAAAGCGATAAGCAGGCGCGGCGTCCAGGCAATGTGCGGATGCTCGATGAAAGGGAGGCTGATGGCCATGAACACGGCGCAGAAACCTACCTGCAAGAGCGCGAGCGGGCGGAAGCCGATGCGCGGCGAGATGTGGCTGAGCGCAATGCAGTGGAAGGCAAACCCGATGGCGCAACCGAAGGTGAGCAGATCGCCGATGTTGATTGAAGAAAGATCGGGCAGCAAGCTCGCAATAGAATTGAGCACGGACGCCGGCGCCGGTCGAGCGGCAGCCGCCGGCGCGGTAAGCAGCAGAATTCCAAGGAACGCAAGCGCAGCGCCGAGGAATGCATTCCAGCTCGGCGGTCGAGCGCCGGGCAGGCGCAAGCCGGGGATGGCCGAGAAGAGCGGGACCAACACCACGACCAGGCCAGTAATGAATGCCGACTTGGACGGGGTGGTGCGGACAAGGCCGATGGTTTGGAACTGGTATCCGGCGGCCAGGCAGAGGCCAACCAGCGCGCCGGAGGCGATCTGCCAGCGCCGAATGCCGCGCCAGGCCTGGCGATAGGCCGCGGCCAGCACTAGAAAGGCCAGCGTCATGCGCACCAGGTTGAAGGCAGCCGGCGTGGCATCGGCCAGCGCGCCCTTGATGAGCACAAAGGTCGAGCCCCAGACGGCGACCACAAACAGCATAAGCAGGTAAGCGCGCAGCCTCATCTGCATGGATTATTGCAGTTCAATTTCGCAGAACCTTGCATGCAAACTTAAAACGATTTGGCTATTGAGCGGTGATGTTGCCGGAAAACGACTCCTGACCGCCGACGAAGGTTTCAAGCACTTTGGTGTGCAGGATGGCGGGCGCGGGGATCTTGTACAGATCGCGATCGACCAGGATAAAGTCGGCGTCGTAACCGGGGACGAGTTTTCCGAGGCGGTTCTCGGCAAACTCCGCGTAAGCAGAGCCCTGCGTGTATGCGTAAAGCGCCTGGCCGCGCGTGATCTTGTTCTGAGGAAAGTAGGTCTTCGTGCCGGGTTCATTCATGCGCGTCACTGCGGCGTAGAGCCCGCGGAAGGGCGTGATGGGCTCGACCGGGTAATCCGTGCCGAAGGCCAGCGGAACGCCGGCATCGAGGAAGGCCTTCCAGGCGTAGGAGTACGCGGCGCGCTTCGGCCCCAGGCGATCCTCAGCCCAGTTCATGTCCGTGAGCAGGTGACTGGGCTGCATGGAGGCAATGACGCCCAGCTTCTTGAAGCGCGGAATGTCGGCCGCATCCACCACCTGCGCATGCTCGATGCGGTTGCGCGCGGTCCGCGAAACACTGGGCTCATCAAATGCATTGAGAGCCATGGACGCAGCCTGGTCGCCGATGGCGTGGAAGCCGATCTGGAAGCCGGCCTTGGCGCGCTCGACCACCATCTTGTTCAGCTGATCCTGCGTGTATTGGGGCAGGCCGGTGTT
>DATKGE010000045.1:0-6611 GCA_035510955.1 Occallatibacter sp.
TTACCGCGAAGATAGAAGGCGCATGAGCGTGCTGACCTCGGAAGCGGTGGTTTTGCGCACATGGCCCCTGCATGAAGCCGACCTGATTGTGAGCTTCTTTACGCGCGATTACGGCCGGGTGAAGGGCGTGGCCAAATCTGCCCTTAAGAGCCGCAAACGCTTTGGCGGGGCACTTGAGCCGACGACGGTGGCGCGCGCCTGGTTTGCCGAGCGGCCCCGCCAGGAGCTGGTGCGGCTGGACCAGCTGGAGATTATTCGCTCGCCGCTGTCGGCCCCCGTGGATCATGTGCGCATGGCGGTACTGAGCTTTTTCGCCGAGCTGCTGGACGAGGCGCTGCCCGAGCACGATCCGCAGGAGACGGTTTTCCGGCTTCTGCTGGCGGTGCTCGACCAAACAACAATAGAGCAGCCGTGGATGCCGCTCACCTATTTCTCCCTGTGGATGACCCGGCTGATGGGGATATTGCCGGACATTGGTCACTGCACCGCCTGCGGCGAAGCATTGCATGCAGCCGAGGTTTGGTTCAATGGCGCGGCTGACGGACTGTTCTGCGCCGTGCATCGCAATGGCAGCGCCAACGGACTCTCGGCCGACTCCTGGCAGCTTGCGCAAAAAATGCTGCGCGCCCCGGCTTCGGCCTTTGCCCAGGAAGAGTGGCCGCGCCGGCGCGGGCAGGACCTGCGGCGATTCACCGTGCAGGCCTTGGAGCGCCATCTGGAGCGCAAGCTGCGGACGGCCGAGGTGCTGGGCCGATTGGGCGGATGACAGCGTCCGAATTTCATCCTGATGTCCGGGACGGCCAGGCAAGGCGTAGAATCCGAATATGCGTCGACCACAGCGAATGACGGCGATTATTGAACGCGAAGACGATGGGTATGTTGCCCTGTGCCCCGAATTGGATATCGCGAGCCAGGGATCCTCGATTGAGGAGGCGCGGGCCAACCTCGTCGAAGCTCTGACGGCCTTTTTCGAGGCCGCCTCTCCTTCCGAAGTTACACGCCGGCTGCGCAGCGAGGTCTTCATCACCCAGGTTGAGGTACCCGTTGGGTAAGCTGAGAGTCCTCTCAGGCTCCGACGCCTATAAGATCCTCGAAGCGCACGGATTTGTCGCCGTTCGCCAGCGCGGCAGTCATCGCATCATGCAGTTGCAGGCGGAGGGGACCACCGTTACCGTGCCCGTGCCGTTGCACAATCCCCTCAGACGCGGCACTCTCCAGAGCATCATTCGGCAATCGGGTCTGGCCAAATCGCTGTTTGAATCCGAATAGTCTTCGTCATTCGAGACTCGAGGCTGTGGCCCATGCGGTCCGTTGAACTCATCTGCCAGAACCACGCGCGCAAAGAACCTGCAGCGCTAGACTCGACCGCTCCTGCTGATAGAATCCGAGTGAGTCCCGATAAGAGAGAATCGCAAGTGTCCGTAGCCCAAATCACACCGTCTTTAAAGGCCAACGCCCTCACCTTCCAGGAGCTTCTCTTCCGCCTGCAAGGCTTCTGGGCCGCACTGGGCTGCGTGCTGCAGCAGCCTTACGATGTTGAAGTCGGCGCTGGCACCATGGCGCCGGAGACGTTTCTGCGCGTGCTGGGGCCGAAACCCTATCGGGTTGGCTACACGCAGCCTTCGCGGCGGCCGGCCGACGGGCGCTACGGCGAGAACCCCAACCGGCTCTTCAAGCACACCCAGTTTCAACTCATTCTGAAGCCGCCGCCGGTGAACGTACAGGAGTTATATCTGGAGTCTTTGCAGGCCATCGGCATTAACTTGAGCCAGCACGATTTGAAGTTTGAAGAGGATAACTGGGAGTGGCCCGCCGGGGGCGCCTGGGGCGTCGGCTGGCAGGTAATGCTGGATGGGTTGGAGATAACTCAGTTCACTTACTTTCAGCAGTGCGGCGGACTGGACCTCGACCCTATCTGTGCCGAATTGACTTATGGGCTTGAACGCATCGCGGCGTTTCTTCAGGATGTGGACTCGATTTACGACATCGTATGGGCGCGCGACCCGGAGACCGGAGCGGCGGTGACTTATGGGGAAGTAAGACTGGAAGAAGAATTGCAATTCTCTGTTTATAACTTCGAGTTTGCCGATGTTAGCAAACTGTGGGAGCATTTTAATCTCTACGAAGCTGAGGGAAAGACGCTCCTTGAGCAGGCCAATGCGCTGTTTGCCGGCGAAGGCGCGGACTCGATCGAGAAGCGGCGGTTTCCATTGCTGGCGACGTATGAGTTAGCGCTCAAGTGTTCGAATCTGTTTAACCTGCTGGATGCGCGCGGAGCCATCAGCGTAACCGAGCGTGTGGGCGTGATCGGCCGCATTCGCAACCTGGCCGTGGGCGTGGCCAAGGCGTACGCCTTGCAACAGGCAAGTTAGGCGCCCACCACCGCTGCTGTCATCCTGAGCGGAGGTCGACGCATTGACCAACGTCGAAGGACCTGCGGGTGTTCTTTTATTTCCGTGGATTGGATCGCAACAATAAGGTGGAAAGAAACCAAAGTTATGGCGGATTTCTTGTTGGAGATCGGGCTGGAAGAGGTTCCGGCCCGCATGATTGCCGGCGCCGAGGCCGAGTTAGGCAAGCGTGTAACTGATCTGCTCGCGCGGGAGCGGTTGCTGGGCGCGAGCGGCAAGGTGACCTCTTACTCCACGCCACGGCGGTTGGCCGTGCTGGTGGAGGACGTGCTTGCCAGCCAGGCGGATACGGAAGAGAAACTGACCGGCCCGTCGTGGAAAGTGGCGTTCAAAGACGGTGCGCCGACTGCGGCTGCGGAGGCTTTTGCGAAGAGGACCGGCGTGCCGGTTGGGTCGCTCGAAAAGATCGCCAACGCCAAGGGTGAGTACGTCGGAGCCACTGTGAAACGTCTCGGGCTCAGTGCGGCGCAACTGCTGTCGGCGGAATTGCCTAAAGAAGTGCTGGGGCTTTATTGGGCCAAGAACATGTACTGGCGGGCGGGCAAGCCGGAGCGCTTTGTGCGGCCTGTGCGCTGGGTTGTTGCGCTGCTCGATTCCGCGGTTGTGCCGCTGGAGATTGCGGGCATTACTACAGGGAACAAGAGCCGCGGCCATCGCGTCCTGCATGGTGAGGAGAGCGTCGTTCTTGATTCGCCGAAGAAATATGCGGAGGCGCTCCGCGCTGCATTCGTGATGGTAGATGTGGCCGAGCGCAGGCACACGATTCGCAAGGCGCTGGATGCGGCGACCCACACGGTGGCTGGGGCACGCTGGCGTGAAGATGCTGCGCTGATTGAGACGGTGGTGCACCTCACCGAGTGGCCGAGCGTGGTGCTGGGCGATTTTGAGCCGGAGTACCTGGCGCTGCCGGAAGAGGTGCTGGTCACCGTGATGCGCGATCATCAGAAGTATTTTGCTCTGGAAGGCGCAGACAGCAAGCTGGCCCCGCATTTTCTCGCCGTGCTGAATGCGCAGGTAGATGAAGAAGGCCAAGCGATCATTCGCCACGGGAATGCGCGTGTGCTGGGGGCGCGGTTCAAGGACGCGCGGTTCTTCTGGGACTTCGATCAGAAGACGCCGCAGACAGAGCGAGTCGAGAGCCTGAAGAATGTGACCTTCCAGAAGGAACTTGGCAGTTATCACTGGAAGACCGAAGCCAACCTGGCTGTGGCGCGGGAGCTGGCAGCGGCGGTCAAGGCGGCCGGCGTGCACTTCGATGAGTCGGCGCTGCTGACCGCAGTTGCACTGGCCAAGACAGATTTGACCACGGAGTTAGTGAAGGAGTTTACCGAGTTACAGGGAGTTATCGGCGGGCTCTATGCGCGGGCCCAGGGACTGGGCGAACGGGTTGCGCTGGCCATCTATTCGCAGTACACGCCGGCCTCGACAGAGGATGAGATTCCCCCGTCAATCGAAGGACAATTGCTGGGGTTGGCTGACAGGATACAGACCATCACCGCGATGTTTGGCATCGGCGCTGCGCCTACCGGATCAAAGGATCCGTTTGCGCTGCGGCGGGCGGCGAATGCCATCGTGAAGATTCTGGCGGAGTCGGAGTTGCCGCTGACGGTTGATGACTTGGTTTATGCAACGGGACAATTCCCTGGCCAAGGTGTGGGTGACCCACCAAATAGCGTGAAGGTTTTTCTGTTAGAACGTTTGAGCTTTTACCTAAGAGATGTACGCGGGTTTGCCTATGACGTGGTCAGCGCCGTGTTGGCAGTGGGCGCGGACGATATACGCGATGCGATTGCTCGTGCAGAAGCGTTGTCAAGAGTACGCGGTTCGGAGGATTTTGTTGCCATTTCCGCGTCATTCAAGCGCATCAAGAATATTCTGCGTCAAGCAGAGGAAAAGAACTTTGGCATCAGCCCATCAATCGGCGTTCAGCTCGCTCCAGAGGCGCAAAATCTCTGGGACACGGCTCAGGTATTGAAACCTCAAGTGGAAGATCTTTTTCAGCAGAGGGCGTACACACAAGCCCTTATGTTGATTGCTACTTTGCGACCCGTTGTAGACGCCTTTTTCGACAAGGTAATGGTGCTCGACCCGGATGCGGCGGTGCGGAGCGCACACCTACTTCTGATCCAAGAGGTGCTTGATGATTTCAGGGGCATTGCCGACTTTAGCGAGATTGTTACGGCTTAGGGCCGTAAGAAGCAATAAAGAACAATAGATGGGTGGATCTGTCCCACCTTAGCCGCAAAAAAACAAGAACGCGGCGAAGGTGGTGCACCCGGCCGAACAGGCAAACTCTCTTCGCATCGTTGGCTTTGCTTGCACGTCTACAATCTATAGAGATGGCTGACACGCTTTATCTGAGTTTGTGGTACCCGAATCTGCAGCTTGCTTCGCTCGCCGACAAGCTGACGGCGGTGCTGGGTGCGTTTGCCGCGCATGGCGGCGTGGCGCGCGTCTACTCGGCTACCGTGTGGCCGGTTAGTTGGAGCGAGACGCCGGTGTTTCAGCAGGTCTATGGGCGGCGCCTCAACACTGGAGACGGCGGCGATGCCAAGGGCGAGATGGGTGTGGAGCCCCGGGTCGCCGTAGAAGAAGCGCTGCAACTGCTGCATGACGACTATGCCTACGAGTTCCAGATTGGCTGGAGCTTGTGGGAGCTGGAGACTGCGCCAAATCTCCCACCCCAGCGACGAGGACCCGTCGCCTTGGACCCAGGCTTCCCACCCCAACGACAAAGACCCGTCGCTGGGGACCCCGGATACGACGCGCGCTGGGTGCGAGAGCCGCGCCTGGTGCGGGTTACCGGCTACGGGCCGCTGTTCGATGAGGGAGCTTACGAGGCCGATGGGCATATCCGCATCGATTTCGGACCCGATGGGCCATTTCTTGAGGAAGGCGTCGAGCTGGACTCGGTGGCGGCCCGCCACATTGAAGAGAATGTGCGCCAGCTTGTGGAACTGACGGCGGCGGTCGAGAAAGCTTCAGGGGCCACGGCGAGGCTGCTGTGGAGCGAACTGGGCGAAAGCCTGGCACAGCGGCTGGCCTTGCGGCTTGGGGTGAGCAACTGAGCGTGCGATTCACCATTGAACGGTTGCGGACGCTGGTGCTGGCGGCAGGGGTCCTGCTGGTGGGGTCGCTGGCGGTTTTCCTGGCTCGCGGCAAGCTTAAGAACCCGCTCAACCTCAAGGAGCTTCCCCAGCGACTGGGCGTGAACATCGCCGCGGACGCCAGCGGGTTTACGCTCGATCATTCGTTTGGCGGGCACTCGCGCTACAGGATTCACGCGTCTAAGGCCGTGCAGTTCAAGGACAACCACGCCATTCTGCACGACGTGAAGATTGAGCTTTACGGGGACGACCAGAGCCGCGTGGACCGCATTGAAGGCGCTGAATTTGAGTACGACAAGAATGACCAGACAGCCAAGGCCAGCGGTCCAGTGGAGATCACGCTGATGCGTCCCGGGCAGGCGCATGCCGTGGCGGGCGATGCGCATGGGGTTAAGACGCCGCCGGACAAGATCGGCCAAGACAAGACGGGCAAGGACAAGCTGAACAAGGACAAGGTCGACAGGAACAAGGCCACTCCTATTGCCGAAGCGGCCGCGATCGCGGAGCGCGACGAGATTCACGTCGAGACCAGCGGGTTGACGTTCGACACCAGGAGCGGAGTTGCGACCACGGCCGAGCACGTGGATTTCTCCACGGTGCAGGGCAGCGGCAGCTCGATGGGCGCCAATTACGATTCGCAGAAGGGCTTCCTGGTTCTGGACCGGGCGGTGGAACTGAATACCCGGCGCAGCGGATCGACGGTGTTGATTCACGCCCAGCACGCGGAGTTTGAGCGCGACTCGCACCTGTGCCGTCTGCACGCGGCCACGGCCAACTATCGCGGCGGGCAGGCGACGGCCGGGGACGCGAAGGTTCTTTTTCGCGACGATGGATCGGCGGCGCGGCTGGACGCGGTGAACGGATTCAACCTGGTGACCGCGACGGGCGGCCACATCGCGGCGCCCACCGGCTTCATGGAATTCGACGAGCACAACCAGCCGCAGCACGGGCACCTGGAAGGCGGGGTCAGGATGGACTCGACGCGCCTGGCTGAGGATGGAGCGGTGCAGCGACGGATGCGCGGGAGTTCTCCGGCGGCGGATCTGGATTTTACTCCCAAGGGCGAGTTGCGTCATGTGCACCTGCAGCGCGG
>DATKGE010000046.1:0-14939 GCA_035510955.1 Occallatibacter sp.
GCAATCGCAATAAACAGAATAGGAATGGCCCGCACGAGATTTCTCGGCCGGCCGAGGCGTTTAAGACAAATCCGCAAACTGCTCATTCAAACTGAAAGCCCCCAGGGTTCAGATACAAATATGAGGAAATAGAGCCACAAAAAATTGATGAGGCTGACCGGCTTGCCAGTCAGCCTCAAATCGTTCCAAGAGAAATCATTCGGCCTATTGGGTCCTCAGGCCGTCCCGCAATCGCGGAAGGACCTGAGGAACCCAGTCGTTGCCTGACAGGCCGGGTTGCCTGTACTTATTGCGCCGGTGCCGCCGACTTCGCATGGTGAGCATGGTGCCGTTCGCCCAGGGGCTTGCGTACCTCGGGCTTCACCGCCGTCTCATCAACCGGGCTGGTTCCCGTTATGTCCGTCGAGAAGGTTGCTCCGGCTGGCACCAGGTAGTCTTCCACCGTCTGACCATCGGTGGTACCAGTTGCGACGCTGATGCGGGAAGGATCGATGCCCTTCTCGGTGACCAGGTACTCCTTGGTATTCACCCCGCGCTCAGCGGCATCGTCGATAACAGGCTTCGGGTGCTTGCGCTTCGCGGCCATGGCCTCTTCCTTGGCGGTCCTGGCCTTTTCCTTGGCATCCGATTCGCCGACCACAACGGCCTTCGCATCCGACTGCCGCTGCAGGTCGAGGGCAACTTCGTCAAGGCAGGCTTTGGCTTCGTTGTCCACGCGGGTCGGGCGCTTCGGGTCCTTGCTGAAGCTAATCGAGCACAGAGCCTGGGTGTGCGGCGCCGGAGGCACATACGGGGCCGTAATGGTCACGGTTGTGCTAGCGGTCGCGGTCTGGCCCTTGTCATCGGACACATTGCAGGTTATCCCCACCGCACCGGTTGGTGCGCCGGCGGACGAGAACGATGCCGTGGTGCCGGTGCCGCTTACCGTGCCGGCCGACGCCGAGTAGCTATAGGTCAGCGGACGGTTTTGCGGGCTCATGCCCACTGAGGTGACGGAGCTGGTCTCGCCCGGCTTGATGGTGCTGGGGCTGGAGGTGCAGCTGATGGTTGGCGGCTCGAAGGCCTTCACCGTAAAGCTGGCCGAGCAATCCGCCGTTTGTCCGGGCTTCAGCCCTTCCTTGCCAGGCTTGCCTTCCTTCACAGTACCCTTCACTGTATAGGTGCCCGCTGCCAGTGAACCGGTGGATACAGTCACCGTGGTGCCGGTACCCGTCGCCCCTTCTCCGCTCCACGAATAAACCGCATTGAGTTTTGG
Source organism: Occallatibacter sp. (assembly GCA_035510955.1). Taxonomy (GTDB): domain Bacteria; phylum Acidobacteriota; class Terriglobia; order Terriglobales; family Acidobacteriaceae; genus Telmatobacter. Next base: position 1,256 of record DATKGE010000046.1, read on the forward strand.
ATCCAGTGCTCCGGCAGTTGCGGTCACCGTGACCGGATCGCCGGGGAAGATGGAACTCGGGGATGCCGAGCAGGCCAGTGTCACCGGCGGTGGCGGGGCAATCGTCCCTATATGGTAGACAAAGCCGGCACTCAAGCGCGCCATGTTGAAGTTGCCTCGCCCGGTGTCCCAGTTCTCATGGGTGTACTGAAAATCTGCCTGGAAGATGCGAATCGCCAGATGATGGTCGAAGAATGGCGTGTTGTAATCCATGCCGCCGCCAGCCGTCAAAACCACTCCAAAGCGGTCGTTGCCCGTGATTATGGATCCAGCGTACTCCGTACCCACCAGAGCGTGAACAAACGGGGTCACGTCGGCTGTCGGGAAACGGAAGATCAACCCGCCGCCCCCTCCGGAGAAGTCGTAATTCGCGTACGTCGACCCGCAACCGCTACCACAGGAAGGGTACATGTACGGCGTCTGATTGAGGATATGCTCGTCGGCTTCCAGTTGCACACCGGCATACTTATTGAAGTACCGCGCCACACTCAGAATCGCGCCATAGTCGATGCTCTGGGCCGTCAGTCCGTCCGATGTCCCGTGCGGAGCGAGGAAGCTGTATCCCGCAAAGATGTCCCATTTCGAGGGAGAATCATCCGCCGTGGGAGCCGTGGCCCGTTTGGCTGAATCCTGTGCCGCCAGCGCAAGGGGCAAAAAAGCCACAAAAGCCAAGGCAACAGCCCAGCTCACAGATTTTGAAACACGAGAGTGCATGCGATTCTCCTCCGCAACAGTTCTGAACAGTCTGTAGTTGAAAGCTGTTTCGAGCTCACAAAATGGCTCGGACTAACTAGAATCCGCACAAAAACGGATCGACAGGTGTCCCTACAGCACTAATAAACGTACCATAGGTGAAATCAGCCACAACACTTTTTTCAACATCAAACGGTATTCAATTGTTCAATGCTTTCAACAGATTGGTTGGTTACTTTGGTAACTGAGAGGCCGACAATCGTCCGCTCTCCCATCCCCATTCACTCGGCATTCAGCGTCCTTAGAAGGCTGCGTGGTTCCCGCTGGATCTTCTCTTGTAGAAGCGTAATCGCGTATAAGAGTTGCTCGGGACGTGGAGGACATCCTGGAACATACACGTCCACCGGAACCACCTGATTCACGCCCTGCACCAAGGCGTAGTTATTGAAGACGCCGCCCGACGTGGCGCAGGCGCCCATCGAAATCACCCATTTTGGTTCCGGCATCTGGTCGTAAAGCCGCCGTATGACCGGCGCCATCTTAAGCGAAACCCGCCCCGCAACCACCATCAGATCCGATTGCCGCGGCGAAGGACGAAAGACCTCCGCGCCGAACCGCGCAATGTCAAAGCGCGACGCCCCCATCGACATCATCTCGATAGCGCAGCATGCCAGGCCAAAAGTCATCGGCCACACGGAGTTCTTTCGTATCCAGTTCACGGCAAAATCCAGCGACGTAAGAAACACGCCCTCCGGTTCTTCATAACCGTAACTCACTTCCTTCAGCTTCACGCGGTTGTTGGCACTGCTCTCCAACGCGCCGAAAAGATAGTGGTCCCGCTCTGCGATGCCCGCCATTCTTCTAATATAGCTCCAAATTCTCCACTGGGATATGGTCACATTGAGTCGTTCGGCAGTCTTTCTATCTCGGTTTGCATGCCCTGCTCCCCGTTCCCTGCTCCTGCTCTTCTCACTCCACTGCCCTCGAAAAAACCGCCGCCCTCGATCTCTCCGCGCACAACCAGCAAGGCTGCGACCTGAACCCTTGACCCCATTTCCAGGCGGACGATCGCATGGCGCCTGGTTTGTTAGAAAAGATTCACTGCGTCCCGGTTTCCGCTTGCCGGCAAAACGCTGTAGACTTCCAACACGGCGCACTGGACACGCACAATGGCCCGATCGACGCAGAAACAAAAGCTTTTCAACGGCCGGGACTACTCCTGGATGCAGTTCAATCGCCGCGTCCTCGAAGAAGCCGAGGACGCCTCCAATCCTCTGCTTGAACGGGTCAAGTTTCTGGCCATCACCGGCTCTAACCTTGACGAGTATGTAGAGATTCGCCAGGCCGGCCTGATGCAGCGCATTGAAGACGGCTACCGCGAGCCAGGCTACGACGGCCTGCGGCCCGATGAGTCGCTGGCCGTTCTGACCGCCGAGATCCACGACTTTGTCGCCACCCAGTACCGTTGCTGGAACTCACAGTTGCTCCCCGAGTTGCGCAAGCAGAACATCCGCCTGCTGGAGTGGAGCGAGTTGTGCGAAGAAGCACGCGCCTTTGCGCAAAGCTACTTCCAGCGCGACGTCGATCCGCTGCTGACGCCCATCTCCATTGACCCCGCGCACCCCTTTCCGCGTGTGCTGAACAAGGCGCTCTGCCTGGCCATTCTGCTTCGCGCCAAGCGCCGCAGCTCCGGCCCGCAAGTGCTGGGCGTGGTCACGGTGCCGCGCGCGCTGCCCCGCTTCGTCCGCCTGCCCGCCGAAGAAGGTCACTTCGATTACCTGCTGCTGCAGGACCTCATCGTCCAGAACCTGACCGCCATGTACCGCGGCTACGAGGTGCTGGCCCACGCCGCCTTTCGCGTCACTCGCAACTCCAACCTCTACTTCGAAGAAGAAGAAGCCCGCTCGCTGCTGGAGACCATTCGCTTCGAGCTGCACAACCGCCGCAAGGGCGACGCCGTCCGCCTGGAGATTGAAACCCGCGCCAATCCTGAGATCGTCGAGCGCCTGCGGGTGAATTTTGAGCTGGAAGAAGATCAGGTCTTTCTCGGCGATGGACCCGTCAACCTCTCGCGCGTGATGTTCTTTTACGGCGATGTGCGCCGTCCCGATCTGAAGTTCCCCGCGTTCACGCCGCGCCCACTCCACCTCAGCCGCAAGTCCGCCAATATCTTCGACGAACTGCGCCAGCACGACGTGCTGCTGCACCACCCCTACGACGCCTACAACGCGGTGGTCGAGTTCATTGAGCAGGGCGCCAAAGACCCCGCCGTGCTGTCCATGAAGCAGACCCTCTACCGCACCAGCCAGGACTCACCCATGTTCCAGGCACTCACCGAAGCCGCGGCCACCAAGGAAGCTACTCTCGTCGTCGAGCTGATGGCCCGCTTCGACGAGGCGTCCAACATCCGCTGGGCGCGCGCCATGGAGGACGCCGGCGTGCAGGTATTTCACGGCGTCGTTGGTCTCAAGACCCATTGCAAACTGGCCATGCTCGTCCGCCACGACGAAGACGGCGTCACGCGCCGCTACTGCCACTTGGGCACCGGCAATTACAACCCCGACACCGCCCGCTTCTACACCGACCTGAGCCTGCTCACCTGCGATCCGCAGATCACCGAGCGCGTGCACATGGTGTTCAACTACCTCACCGCGCACGCCGAGATCGACGATTACCGCCCCCTGCTCGTCGCTCCGCTTACCATGGCCGAAAGCTTTCTCGGCCTGATCCGCCGCGAGCAGGAGCACGCCCAGGCCGGCCGTCTCGCGCGCATCGTCGGCAAGATGAACGCGCTGCTCGAGCCTTCCGTCATCGAGGCCCTCTATGCCGCTTCCAAGGCCGGCGTCCAAATTGACCTGATCATCCGCGGCCTCTGCATTCTCAGGCCCGGCGTCAAAGGCCTCTCGGATCACATTCGCGTGCGTTCCGTCGTCGGCCGGTTCCTGGAGCACTCCCGCATCTTCCACTTCGCCAACGGCGGCAACGACGAAATCTATCTTGGCTCCGCCGACTGGATGCCGCGCAACCTCTTCGAGCGCTGCGAAGTCGTCTTCCCGGTGCGCGACCCCGCCGCCAAGGCCCGCATCCACGACGAAATCCTACCCGCCTACCTGGCCGACACCGTGAAGGCCCGCCTGCAGCAGCCCGATGGCACCTACCTCCGCGCCAACAAGCTGCTCAACGATGCTCCGCCGTTTGGCAGCCAGGACTTCCTCATGCAGTTGGCAGAAGGCAAGGCAGACCTCGACGCCATCCCCAAATCCAGCGACTCCAAACCGGTTGCCAGGGCGCAACCAAAAGCCGCGCCGAAAAAGGCCACAGCCGCCGACTGACCTGCGTGGTATCTCAAGAGCCGATATTAAAGAAAGCTGTCAACATGAGGAACCGCAGCGAAGCGAAGGGAGTGGAAACCTTGCCCTGAGCGCCTTTGACTTTTTTAGGGATTGCGGCAAAAGGGGATTCGTCTTGGCGCGGATGTTCCCGGCCTCCCTGCGATTCCAGTTAGGATTCCTCTGCTTCAATTTTCTGCTTTTGGAGTTCGGGGTGGGAACGGCGCCAATGGGGTCGCGTGGATGCGGCGCTTGCGGGAGATGCTCTCAACGCCATTCGTAGGCCTGAGATTTCGATCCTGAAATTTCAAACTGGGCGGCTCAGTTTGAGCCGCCCAGCCGGGGATTACGAGTCCGCAAAAGAAATTTCGCCACCGTAATCCCAAGCTGCGCGTACCCCCCCGCACGCGCAGCCCATCTCAAATTCAACATGTTCTGAATCCCTGGCTCCGGCATTGCCTTCCGCGGCTCCAGGACAGGACGCTCATCCCCCGGGGAGTTAGCGGATGACGTGTCCGATGTGGTAAACCCCGTAGAGGCACAGAGCCAGCACGCCCTCCAGGCAGAGCCCAACCAGAAATCCCTGCATGCAATTGCCGTATTCCCGAATGGATAAAGACTCCAGCTCTGTTTCCTGGGAGAAGGAAGAAGATTCACATGCGGGGGATATCATTGCGGGAACAATCTGAGCTTCCATGGGTAAAGACGCCGTTGCGTGCATTGTTTCTATCTCCTGGTACGGCTCGTTCTGAGCCTTTACATGCCTGATCATCGGCCCGAACCAGGAAGATTGAAATAGCACTTCGGCCCGGCTTGGTGAGAAGCCGGTGTTAGGAGCCTAACACCTATGTAATGACTGTCACGGTACCCCCGGAACGACCCTGAACTTGTTGAATAATTTGGAATTGGAAGCTTGAGTTATTCCCCTTTCCGGACGCTTATATTCCTCGAGTTAAATCTCAAGAACCTGTATCAACTCATCCCCCCGACAGCCGGAAAACCGCACCCAGCCGTACCCAAATCCTCCCACCACCCCGATCGCCACACCGATCAATGGTTCGGCCGCACCCAGCGCCGCGCGGCGAACTGCATTGGCGCTCCCAAAGGAGACGCAAGTCAAAATTCAAGACTTTGGATTTACGCGCTAATCTACACGATAACTACGAATAACTCTTTCTAAGTGAACTACAACTTTCGCATCACGAATGGAGCCGCCGATGTTGTAGCATTCGGTTCCTGCAGGCTGCTAATTACCTCGTGTCCGCATACTTGTCAAGGTTATCATAGTAATAGGTCCTCATAGCGTCAATCTTCGTGAAAGCGGCTCCATTGCGTCGTTCCCTCGATCTCTGCAAATGTCGGTTTACGCTGTGCGTGCTTGCTTTGTTTTGTGTGCTTCTTTTTGTGGACGCGAGCCAGGCCGGCGCATCGGATGCGCCTCGTGCACAGCGCGAAGCGGCAGTCATTGAAGCACGCCACGGCGGCGCTAAAGCCGGCCTGGTCGTGCTGAAGCAATTGCTGCAACAGTACCCCGACGATTCGCGATTGCTGGCCGATGCAACCATCGTAGCCAGCTGGGCCGGAGACGATCAGTTTGCAATGGATCTCTATGCGCGCACCCTCACCCCCAAGGACGATGCCGGCGTTGCCGAAGCCGTAGGTCACTCGGCCCGGAATCTTCACCTCTACAACCGGTCCCTCGAGCTCTACCGCCTGGCCCACACGCTTGAGCCTGCGCGCTGGCAGCCCCGGCTTGGCGAAGCAATGGCCCTCACCGACCTCGGAGACTACGCCACCGCGGCCAGCTTGATGGAGCCTCTGGTCCGGAGCCACCTGAACGATAAGGATGTGCTCGTCGGCCAGGGCTATCTGTGCAGCCGTCTGGCCAACTTCATCTGTTCCATCGCCATGTATCAGGACTATCTTGCCCAGTTTCCCAACGACATGGATGTGCGCAGCGATCTGACACTGGCTCTGTCCCACGTAGGCAGCCAGATCTACGCATCGGATTTGTATTCCAGGGATATTGTGCATCCCGTGCCTGAAACGGATCTTCGCTTGAGCGGCGTGGCTGCAGGCGAAGAAACACATTGGGGCGAGGTCTACGCACCTACTCGCGCGCTGGTCCGAGCCGACAGCGAAATCGCGTTGACCCACCTGAGCAGCATTATTGCCGCGGCTGTTCCCAAGGGAGAGACCTGGAACACAGCGCAGTTCGATCGCATCGTCGCCCTGTACGACCTGCGTCGAACAGCGGAGGTAGTTCGCTCTTACGAAGAGCTCGCCAGCCAGGGCATCGAAGTTCCAGCCTATGCGCTGGAGGACGTTGCCGGGGCTTATCTGTCTCTGCACTGCCCTGCACACGCCGAAGCCCTCTACCGCCAATTGCTCAAGCAGACGCCCACGGATGGAAACCTGTGGAGCGGCCTGGCTGATGCGCAGATGGAGCGCGGACATATCCGCGAAGCCCTTGCAACCATCGATCGAGCCTATAAAGACGCTGCACCATGGGTAACGATCGCGGGAATGAGCGCCACCAGGCCCAACCGCATGCGCCTCAATCTTGAAGCCCAGGCGGCGCAGATGCGCGGCGATGTTGACCTGCTGGCCGAACAGCAGAGGCGGCTCGACCGCCTGATGGCAGCGGCTCCCGGCAACGAGAGCCTGCGCTGGCAGTTGGCCGCCTCTCACCTTGCCCGCGGCTGGCCGCAGCACGCGCTCCAGGAGTCGCGCATCGCCGACGGCTTTGCATCGAAGGATGAACTTCCTTCCATGACCACCGTTCAAATCCAGGAAGCGGCCGGACTCCGCGACGAAGTCGACGCCGTGATTCCCGCGTTGCGCGTCCGCGATTTTGACAATCCCGAGCTGTTGCGTTTTCTCAAGGAAGTGCGCATCGAACGAGGATGGCAACTTGAATCGGATGCGGTCTTCGCGTGGGGCAGCGGCATCGAGGTCGGCAGCAGCGACCAGCATTCGGAGACGCACCTCTATACGCCTCTGTTCAACAACCGATGGCGCAGCTATGGCCACGAACTGAGCGACAGCGGCAACTTCGGAACCAGCTCCGCTGAGCGCACGCGCTCCAGTGTCGGCGTGCGCTACGACTACGACCGCCAGCAGGCCTCGGCGGAATTTGGCTATGACGCAGGCACGCACCGCGTTGCCGCAAACCTTGGCGCAGCGCTGGCGCTGAACGATTACTGGTCATTGCGCACCGACTTCGACAGCGACAGCTTCGACGTGCCGGTGCGCGCCCTCACAGGAAACGTGCATGGCCGCAGCCTCGATACAGACCTCCAGTGGCGCGCCAGCGAGCTGCGCTCCGCGCATGGCGGTCTGCAGCGCGTGCTCTTCAGCGACGGCAACCAGCGCGCCGCAATCTCCGGCGCATGGAGCGAGCGTCTGCGGACCACTCCGCACTGGCAGACAAGCATCAGCGCGGATGAGTGGGAATCCACCAATTCGCTCAATGAAAACAGGCCCTATTTCAATCCCAGCCGCGACTTCGCCCTGGGCCCGCGCGCCACTGTCGACTGGCTCACCTGGCATCGTTACGATCGCAGCATTCACCAGAAAGCGGAAATCTACGTCGCTCCGTACTGGCAGCAACATTACGGCACCGCAAGTTCCGTCTCAATCAACTACGGAGCACTCTTGAAGACGCACCAGGGCCTCGAGTGGCGCTGGGGCTTAACCTGGAACACTCAGCCCTACGATGGCATGAATGAAACCAGCACCGCGCTGAATGCCGGCATCACATGGGGAAGCCAATGAAAAGCTTGCTGGTTTTTTTTGCCTCACTGCTCGTGTCCGCCGGCGCATTCGCGATGGGTGCCTCCGAGGATGTTGTCGTCCTTTGCTACCACGATGTGCGCGACGATGTCGGAACAAAGTTGCTCCTCAATCCTGCGCAAGCCGCATCGCCCCAGATCGTCGCGCCTGGCGTCGGCTCCTCTTTGGATGCCGAGCAGTTCACCACCAGCACCCGCAACCTGGCCGGACATTTTGACTGGCTCAGAGCTCATGGCTATCACGTCATCAGCCTGCAGCAGTTGATCGATGCGCGCAGCGGCCATGGCACGCTGCCCCTGAACCCTGTGCTGCTGACCTTTGACGATGGCCTGCGCAGCGCCTACACCAATGTGTTCCCGCTTTTGAAGGCCTACAAATATCCCGCGGTCATGGCCGTCGTCGGCGCCTGGACCGGCCTGCCCGACGATGGCAAGGTCGACAACGGCGCCCATCCGCTCACCCGCGAAGACTTTGCCACCTGGGCCGAGTTGCGCGAAATGCAGGACAGCGGCCTGGTCGAAATAGCTTCCCACACGTACGATCAGCACCACGGCATCCTTGCCAATCCGCAGGGAAACCTCATCCCTGCGGTCGATACCCATGCCTATCGCCCGCTTACGCGCGACTATGAAACCGACGATGAATATGCCGAACGCCTGCGCGCCGACCTGGCCCGCAACTCCGATGAAATTCGCGACAAACTTGGCCGGGCGCCGCGCGCCATCATGTGGCCTTACGGGGAATACTCCAAGGTGAGCGATGCCCTCGCCGCTTCTTTGGGCATGACCGTCAGCTTCACCCTCGGCGACCGGATTCACTACACCAAGGCGTCCATGCAGGCCATTCCGCGCATCCTCTTGATGTCCAACGCTTCCATCGGCGATCTTACCTGGGAGTTGCGCCAGCCGGCTCCGGATGCCATTGTGCGCGCCGTCCAGGTCGATCTCGACTACGTTTACGATCCCAACCCCAAGCAGCAGGAACGCAATCTGGGCTTATTGCTGGACCGCATCAAGGCGCTCGGAGCAACCCAGGTCTGGCTGCAGGCTTTTGCCGACCCCAATGGCGATGATTCCGCCGGAGCAGTCTACTTCCCCAATCGTGTCTTGCCCATGCGGGCCGACCTGTTTTCCCGCGTAGCCTGGCAATTACGCACACGCTGCTCCGTCCAGGTCTATGCGTGGATGCCGGTGTTGGGCTGGCGCTTGCCCGATCCTGCGCAGCAGGCCCGCTTGGAAATCCATCCCCGGCCGGGGGTAACGCCGGAAAAGCCTGTGCGCCTGAACCCGTTCCTGCCGGAAACCCGGGACCTCGTGGGAAGCCTGTATGAAGACATGGCGCGGTCTGCGCCCCTGACCGGCATCCTGTTTCATGACGACGCGGTCCTGCGCGATACCGACGATCTCGGCGCAGCAGTCCCTGCGCCCGGCCCCGCGCGCACACAAGCGTTGATCGATTTTACCAACGAGCTGAAAACGCACGTGCAGCGCTGGCGTCCCACCATCAAAACCGCGCGCAATCTCTTTGCCGAGCCGGTGCTCAATCCCGGAAGCGAGAGCTGGTATGCGCAATCGTTGACTGCGTTCCTTGAGGCTTACGACGAAGTCGCGCTGATGGCCATGCCCGACATGGAAAATGCCAAACATCCACACGACTGGCTGCTCAAGCTGGCGGCAAAAGTCGCTGCCGCGCCGGGAGGCATGGACCGCACCGTCTTCGAACTGCAGACCGTGGATTGGAGGGCCCACGACCAGGTGATTTCGACCCCGGAAATCGTGCGCCAGATGCGTCTGCTGCAAGAGCGCGGTGTGCGCCACCTGGGCTATTACCCCGATGATTTTGCCAAGAACAATCCCAAGCTGGAGGTGTTAAGACCAGAGTTTTCCGCGTCCGATTCTCTGCCGCCGCATTTTGAAGAGAGCAGGTAAAAGATGCTCGGTAAATTCCTCCTTGACTTTGCCTTCTACTATCCCCTCACGATGGCATGGTTTTGGATATTCGGCGCCCTCAACTACTACCTGCGCCGGGAGCGGACCGGAGCAACTCGCATCAATCCGCCGGAACTGGCCCAGTGGCCCATGGTCACCCTGGTTGTTCCCTGTCACAACGAAGGAGATAACGTACGCGAGACTGTCGGGTATCTCGCCGATCAGGACTATCCCGACTTCGAAATCATCGCCGTCAACGATGGCAGCCGCGACAATACCGGCGCCATCCTCGAAGAATTGACCCTGGTTTATCCTCGGTTGCGCGTGCTGCACTTTCGCCAAAATCAGGGCAAAGCCATGGGGCTGCGCATGGCCGCTTTGGCATCGAACAGCGAATTCATGGTCTGCATCGACGGCGACGCGCTGCTCGATCGCTACGCCACGCGCTGGCTCATCTGGCATCTGGTCACCGGCCCGCGCGTCGGCGCCGTCACCGGCAATCCCCGTATCCGCAATCGTTCCAGCCTGCTCGGCCGCCTGCAGGTGGGAGAGTTCTCGTCGATCATCGGCCTCATCAAGCGCGCGCAGCGCTCGGCCGGCCGCATCTTTACCGTATCCGGAGTCATCGCCGGCTTCCGCCGCTCCGCCTTGCATCAAATCGGATACTGGAGCACGGATATGGTCACCGAAGACATCGACGTCAGTTGGCGCCTGCAGATGGACCATTGGGATATTCGCTACGAACCCAATGCCCTGTGCTGGATCCTGATGCCGGAGACCCTCAAAGGCCTGTGGAAACAACGCCTTCGCTGGGCGCAAGGCGGTGCGGAAGTCTCCCGGCGCTACGTGAAGAACCTGTTCTTCTGGCGCAAGAGGCGCATGTGGCCCGTCATCCTGGAATATATTCTCAGCGTGGTCTGGTCTTATGTCATGCTCATCGTACTGGTGTTTGGCACGCTCGGCCTGTTCATTCCGCTGCCTTCCTGGCTGCGCATGCCGGGCCCGTTTCCAACCTGGTACGGCGCCATGCTGGGCGCTACCTGCATCGTGCAGTTTTCCATTAGCATGATCATTGATCGCCGCTATGAAGAGCGGGTCGGCCGCCAGTTCTTCTGGATCATCTGGTATCCGCTCGCATACTGGTTAATTGGGATGCTGACAACCGTGGTGGCTTTTCCCAAGGCAATGTCAAAACGAAGCGGCACGCGGGCCGTGTGGGAAAGTCCTGACCGGGGAATTCACTGATGCGCGCGGAGAGACCCATCATCTCGCGTCCGGAACGGCAATCGTGGCAGCAGCGTCTCACCTCGCGCACCCTCAGCGGCATCGCCTGGGGAATCTGGCTGATCCTGTGGATGCCGGTTCTCTCAACTCTTCTCTGGATTCTCGGCGCCCGCATCACTTATGTCCATATCATTCGCGCGCCGGACGAACGAAGTTTACTGCTCATCTTCCTGATCATGTTCCTATGCAACACGCTCGTGTCCGGCTGGGCCAGCTATAACTACATTCGCTTTGCCAAAAGAAAAAGACGACGCGGCGCGGACGTTGTTTCTCATGAAAAAGTCGGCGAACTGTTTGGCGTGACCGATCCCGAAACCTTGTCCTTATTGCTGCATTCGCGGATTCTCGGCCTTCACTTTACCCAGGCAGGCGTCCTCGCCCATGTAGATACCGGGGAAACCCAGGAAAACCAAGAGACTCCGGCTGAGTCGCTCACTGTTTGACAAGCTGCGCCCTCGCGGATCTAAGCTAAGAAATGGGAACGTGGGATTCTTACATCGGAAATTCAAGTTACTTCAAATTAACTGTTGCCTTGAGCGGAAGTTTGTCCGATGAGCCGCCAATCATGATGGTGTAATCGCCGGGAACCAGCGTCCAGCCGTCTTTCGTTTCGTCGAAGATCGACAGATACTTGGGATCGATCTCGACTTCCACGCTCTTCTGTTCGCCTGCTTTGAGTTGAACCTTGCTCCAGCCAACCAATCTCTTCGGAGGCTCTTCGGCACTGGCCGGCAGCGCGGCGTACACTTCGGCAATTTCGGCTCCCTCGCGTGCGCCGCTGTTTGCGAGAGTGAAAGTTACTTTCACCTTTTCCCCTGGAGTTACAGAGAGGCCGGAGTAACGATAAGTCGTGTAGGAAAGACCGTAGCCAAACGGAAACAGCACAGGCTTCTTTTCTGCGTCGTACCACTTATAGCCGACCTTCAGCCCCTCGTCATAAGTAATCTGAAAAGGCGGCAAGCCACGAGCAAACTGCTCCGGAGTGGCCGCGCCGTCGAAGTGACGCGATTCCGGCGGCGGCTGCGTGACGGTGGGATGAGGCAAATCGGCATCGCTCCTGGGGAACGTGTTCGGCAGTTTGCCCGACGGATTGACGGTGCCGAACAGAACGTTGCCCAGTGCGTTGGCGCCGTCCGAGCCGGCATACCACGCTTCGAGAATAGCCGCGGGCGCGTCCACCCAGGGCATGGTCACCGGCGAACCGGTCTCCAGCACCACTACGGTGTGCGGATTGGCAGCGGCCACCGCGGCGATGAGCGCATCCTGATTGTGCGCCAGCGAAAGACTGGGCAGGTCCATGCCCTCGCTCTCCCACTGATAAGCAAAGACGATGGCCACATCGGCTGTCTTGGCCAACGCAGCAGCAACAGCCGGATCTTCGCCCGAGTCGTACTTGACCGTCGCTTTGGGTGCGCGAGCCTGGATGGCCTTCAACGGCGAGGTCGGGAACCAGATCTCTTCCTGCCAGTGCGTCGCGCCTTGTCCCAGAGGCGAAATGGCATTGCCTCCCGGCGGGTCGACCTGCGCGGAACCTCCGCCGGAGATCATGCCCACATCGGAGTGAGATCCGATGACCGCAATGGTGTGCAGTCGAACCGGAACCAGCGGCAGAATCGCTGCCTTGTTCATGAGCAGCACAATACCGCCCTCCTCGATCTTGCGCGCGACTTCCAGGCCGGCAATAGGATCGACGACACCGCGCTGGCGCGGATAATCGATGACGCCTGCTGAAAACATGGAACGCAGTATGCGGTGCACGTGCTCGTCGAGCTCTGCCTGCGATATCGTGCCGGCTTCCACTGCAGCCTTGTACTTGGCTTCATAGAAGACCCTTCCCGGCTCTTCATTGTCGAGTCCGGCGGCGGATGCTTTCTCCGTCGAGTGCGTGCCGCCCCAGTCGGAGATCACGAAACCGGGAAACTGCCACTCTTTCTTCAGCACGTCCGAGAGCAGCCACTTGTTCTCGCACGCGAAGTCGCCAAGAACCCGATTGTACGAACACATCACGGCAGCAGGATGGCCCTGCGCCACCCCGATCTCGAAGGCCAGCAGATCGCTCTCGCGCGCGGCCCGCTTGGAGATGGTGATGTTGACCGAGTTGCGCCCGCTCTCCTGGTCGTTGAAGGCGTAGTGTTTGATGTCGCCAATGACGTGTTGAGACTGCGTTCCCTCAATGAGCCGCGCCACCAACGTTCCCGCCAGGATAGGGTCTTCACCCAGGTACTCGAACGTGCGCCCGTTGCGCGGTTCGCGGGTAATGTCCACGCCGCCGCCGAGCGACATGTTGTAGCCCTGGGCGCGGAGTTCGGTGCCGATCAGCTTGCCGTATTCATAGGCCGCATTCAGGTCCCAACTCGCCGCGGCAGCCACGTTGGCCGGCAGCGCCGTGGAATAGCGCCCGTTCGCCCCGCTCGATCGCACGCCGTAGGCTGCATCGCTCATGTCGATGCCGGGAATGCCCAGCCGCGGCACACCCACTTCATAGCCCACGCCTCTGTTCGAGGGCATATTCTCCGCCGTCAGCGGATCGTCCGTCGGCATGCCAACGCCGTGCAACACAGCGATCTTCTCGTCGAGAGTCATCTCTTTGATGAGCAAATCGGCGCGCTGGTCGGG
>DATKGE010000047.1:0-27246 GCA_035510955.1 Occallatibacter sp.
AAGTCGTCCTTGCGCTCGGGAGCCTCGCGTCCAAAGACCAGCGGCTCTGTTTTTGTCGCGTTGGGATCAACGCGGAATCGGATGCGCTGGCGGCCTTTTGCGGGAAGATGAACGAGAACAAGAAGCTGATCGGGCGGCGCGTTAAAGGTCCCGCTATAGAGCTGGCCGGGAATGCGCTCGTGGGTCGCGGCGTCTTCGGCAACGATTGCGGCGGCCTGGGCCGGGGCGAGATGAAGGTGGTCGAGAACCTGCTGGAGCGGGAGTTCGATCACTTCCTGCGGGCGATCGACGTTGAGCGGGTTCTGGAGAATCAGCTCCTGCGCACTCCCTCGCGGACCCGCGAAAACAAGCACAGCGGTGATCAATGCGCCGAAGATTCTCATTTGCGCCACTCTCCAGTCCAGCTACCGAGCCAGCCGGTCGACTTCGGAACCGGCAAGCATAAATGCTCCGGTGCCGAAGACGTAGCTTGCGGTTGCGGTGTAGTCGCCCGGAGCCGCGCCGATGGGCTGAATGCATCCGAGGCGGCCATCCTCATAGATGTGCGCGACCAGCCCTGCCCAGCCCTTCACGACAACCGGAAGATACGTCGCCCGGTCGAGAATGCCGGTATTGACGCCATTGGCGAGTGCATAGACGTAGAAGGCCGAGCCGGAGACTTCTGGCAGCGGGTACGCGGCGGCGTCGAGCAGGCCGGGACGCCATAGGCCGTCCGAGCCCTGAAGCGATGCGATCTCCGCGGCCATTTCCTTGAATTGCTTTATGTACTTTCCGCGCGTTGGATAATCCGCCGGCATCTCGGCCAGCACGCGCGCCAGGCCGGCCATCACCCACCCGTTTCCGCGCGACCAGAACAGCCCGCTGCCGTTGGCCTGATGCTTGCCGAGGAAAGTCGCATCGCGATAAAAGAGATGCGCCTTAGGATCGTAGAGCAGGTTAGACGTTACCCACCACTCACGATCCATGAAGTCGAGATACTTGCGGTCGCCGGTGATGGTGGAAAGCTTTGCAAGCACCGGCGGGGCCATGAACAGCGCGTCGCACCACCACCAGAGCGGTTTGTTGGGGTCGGGAAACTGGCTGTCCGGCAATTGCATCACAGCATCCATGCGCGCGCGAATGGGGGCAAGCATGGCCGGATCGTGGAAGTGCTGATAGAGCTCAAGGTAGGTTTGTCCAATGGCCTGGTCGTCGGCGTGGGCCGGGCGTGGGCCCGGCTGCCAGTCGAACTTTTTGCTCATGCGCAGCATGGCGTTGCGATACTTCTTGCCGCCTGCCGTATCGGGCACGGCCATGAAGCCCGCATACATCGCGGCATAGGTCCAGTCCTGATCGAAATCGGCTTCGGCACGCTGCAACTGCCAGTCGGCCACCTTACGGAGGGCGTGGCCCACAGCGCGGTGGGTGAGCTTGCCGGAGACGTCCGTGGCCAGGGGAAGCGCGACGGCCGGCTGATCGCCTACTGTCTGATGACGCGCTGGGGCCGGCGTTTGCGCGGGGAGAATGGGAGCGGCGGAAAGGAAAAGGACTGCAAATGCGGTGCTGAACGATCGGCATAGTTGGCGGTTGGCCAGGGAAGGATTGATTTCTTTCATGCTCTCCGATTCTCATCGAATCCGGCAGTCAGGATTCGCAATCAAAAATAAATGAAACAGTGCGGGCTGTCCATGCGAAGAATGGGAACGCTCTCGCGCGCACGACAGGAGAATTTGCTAATCGGGCGGACTCCGGGCATATACTGACCTGTCTCTACCTCGAATTGGCATGCCGGCCTGGTGATCCGGCATTCGAGGCTTGGGGGACAGCGATGGGAAGTTCAAGTGCAGTTGAGCCGCAAAGAGGAATCCCAATCACCAGCTGCATGGCGCGCTGGAAAACAAGAAGCGGAGGCTGACCATGGAAGTGGAGTTCACCGCCAGGCAAGTGAAGATCTCCAAGGCGCTGCGCGAGCAGGCCGAGGAGGGGATGGAACGCATGGCCCGGATTTTGGGCAAAACAGCGCGCGCCAGTGTCACCTTTGGCGCGCAGAGGCACCTGCAGATTGTGGAGCTGACCGTGCAGTTGCGTCTGCAGACGATTGCCGCAACCGGGAAAGCCAATACGCTGGATGCAGCGCTCAAGGAAGCGATTGAGCACGCCTTGAACCAGGCGCGCCGCTACCGCGACCGGCGGCTGGATGGCAAACGCCTGCCCAAGGAAGAAAAGATGATGACCGCGCCTCCGGTTGCCCGTCCCAAGGCGCGGGCGGTGCTGCCGCCAGACGATGGAGCAGAAACAAAAACGACCCGGGCTAAAGCGCGCGCGTCCATCGCGGTGCACTCGTTTCCCAGCCGCGCCACGGTGGTTGAGCCGCACATTCTCAAGAGCGGCGAAGCCATTTCGCTGAAGCCGATGACCATTGAAGAGGCGGTGAAGGACGCGGAGTTTCGCGACCGCGACCTGCTCATCTTCCGCAATCCTTCCGGAGAAATGTTTGTGCTGCATCGGCGACGCGACGGCCAGATGGAGTTGGTGGAGATTTCGTAGAAGCGAGGGACTAGGGACTAAGGGACTAGGGACTACGTTAGGGGTGTTTGCTCCCACCGGCGAGGTAATCCACGCGGGCCGGCAAAACGGACGCGCGACCGGGGGGTGCGTCTTGGCCGGGCGCATGTCGGTGCTGAAACGGATCGCAATTCACTTCATTTTGATTTTCCGAATGGTGTCTTTAGGGGTAGCGAGCGGGGACTTCAGTGTCTGAATGCCGAACATTACACAGACTTTGGTTGCACCGGATACCCGATTCTGGGGATGGATGTAAGCGGGCATCCGCCTTACGATTTCAGATATGGCAATACCGATCCGGAAGGGCGCAACTGCGCCGCCCGGAGAACAGGCCAGGTCAGGGATTGCTTCGGGCCCCAGCGTGACCACAACCTTGAACCTTCCGGAAAACTCGAACTCTACCCAACAGCAGGAAGTTCTGGACGCATTGCCGGCGCTTGTCTTTCTTGAACAGGCGGGCATGGTGGTGTTTGCCAATGCGGAAGCGCGGCAGACGCTCGGGGCTGACGAGGGCGAATGGACGCCGCGGCCGGTGGAAGACGTCTTGTGGGGATTGTTTCCCGGCACCGCCGAGCCGCAGACAGAACTGACCGGTACCCGGGCAGGAAGCCCATTTCACGCCACCATGGCGGCGCGCAGCGGTCGCCTGCTGGCGGTCGAAGGCACCTATAGCATTTTGCATGTGGAGCGGCGTGAGGCCATTATCGTGGCTCATCCCAGCGGACGCATGCAGGCGCCCAAGTCGGGGCTGATGGAAGACGTGCTGGCCAGCATTCCCGAGGCGGTGGCGATTGTGCACGGCAACCACGTGCTCTACACCAACCCGGCCTTTACAAATATGTTCGGCTATACCTCCGAAGAAGCCGGCGGCGGAAACCTGCGCGAACTGATCGTGCCGGAGACGCGGCAGCACGAACTGGCGTTGCTGGAAAAACAAGTGGATCAGAAGGGCCGTGTCAGCGCGGATACGGTGCGCATGAACAAGGCCGGCGAACTGGTAGATGTGGCCATGGTGGTGGCGCCGTTGCGCGTGGATGGCGCGAACGTGGGCTACGTGCTGAGCTTCCGCGACATTGGCGAGCGCCGGCAACTGGAAGCCAAGCTGCGGCACGATGCGCTGTTCGACCTGCATACCGGGCTGGCCAATCGCACCCTGTTTCTTGACCGGCTGACCATGGCCCTGAAGCGCCGCACGCGGCGCCGGGAGCAGAACTGCGGCGTGCTGGTGATGGATCTTGATCGCTTCAAGGAAGTCAATGACGCCCTGGGCCAGGCGGCGGGCGACGCGTTGCTGCTGGGGGTGGCCGAACGGCTGCAGACCTCGCTGCGTCCCGAGGATTCCGCTGCGCGGCTGGCCGGCGACGAGTTTGCCGTGCTGGTTGAAAACATCCTGGACCAGGAAGATCTCGCGGTTGTCGCCGTCCGCATTCTGGCCAGGATGGAAAAGCCGATCGAAGTGTTTGGCAGCCTCGTCCGGGTGAGCATGAGCATGGGCGTGGCCATGGCCGGCCCTGATCATACCGGCGCGGAGATTTTGCTGCGGGATGCTGGCTTCGCCTTGAATCGCGCCCGGATGACGGGCGGCGGGTGCTGCGAAGTCTTCAACGGGCAACTGGGGATGCCGTCAAAGAAGTGCAGCCAGGACCCGGAGCGGGAGCTGCGCCGCGTGCTCGAAAAACATCAGTATGAGGTTTGGTACCAACCCATCTATCAGCTGGCGAGCGGCAAGCTGGAGGGCTTCGAATCGCTGCTCAGGCTGCGCCGGCCGGATGGCTCGGCGGAAAGCTTCCTGGAGCTGCTGGGCGTAGCCGAGGATACCGGCCTGTCCATCACGCTGGGCCGCGAGACAATGGATATGGTTTGCCGGCAGTTGCAGATCTGGTCGGAGAGCGAATCGCCGCACGACCTGACGCTGACGCTCAATCTATCGGAACGGCAATTCTTTCACCCGGAGATGGTTCCGCAGTTGAAGCGGGTGCTCGTGGCCAATGGGGTGAACCCGTCGCAACTGCTGTTTGAAGTAACGGAAAATACCCTGAATGGAAATCCTGAAGCGGCAGCAGACATCCTGGCGCGCATGGCGGAGTGCAAGGTACGCATCGCAGTGGACAACTTCGGCTCGCGGCTTGCGCCACTAAACCACCTGGCGCGGCTGCCCATCGACGTGGTCAAGCTGTCTCCCAAGCTGATCGCGGCCGCAACCGAGCCGGGGCGCACGGCCCTGATGCTCGAGTCGCTGATTCAACTGGGCAAAGCAATGGGCATGCAGGTGATTGCGCAGGGAATCGAGACCGAGCAGCAACTGGAAACGCTGAACCGCATGGGCTGTGAACTGGGCCAGGGCCACCTGTTCTCCCATGCAGTGGAGCCTGCGCGGGCCACCATACTGGCGGCCTTGGGGCGCTGGCCGCTGGCCGCCGAAGCATAGAGCAGAATCGCAGCTCGAACCCTTCTGACGACGCCATCCAATATGAATTTCTCGTTAGAAGGCTGTCCCGGAAGGGGATTACGCTCGAGCAATCCAGCACTGATTCTGCGATAAATCCTGCGTTCGGTGTACCATGATGCTCATGACCACCCCAAAGCCGGCGACACCGCCGCGGGCGGCCGCCAAGCGAGCCAAACAGCAAAGCAAACCAGCCAAGGAGCTTGTCATCGTGACCGGTATCTCCGGCGCGGGCAAGGCCTCGGCGCTCAGATCGTTTGAAGACCTCGGCTACCACGCGGTGGACAACCTTCCGCTGGAACTGCTCCTGGAGTTCGCCGCGCTGGTGGGCAAGTCCGCCGACGTGGGGCAGGCGGCCATTGTGGTGGACATTCGCGAGGGGGCTACGCTCGACCGCCTCCCCGAAATCCTGATCGGGATACGCAAGATTCTGCCCACGCGGGTAGTCTTTCTTGAAGCCCAGGATGCGGTCCTGGTCCGGCGCTACTCCGAGACGCGCAGGCCGCACCCGCTGGGGCGGTCGGAGACCGTGTCGCGGTCCATTGTGGAAGAGCGGCAACTGCTGGACCCCATCCGCAACCTGGCGGACATGCTGATCGACACATCGAACTTCAACGTGCATCAACTGCGCGCCCACATCCTGGACCGCTTTGGCCACGAGGAACAGAGCAAGCAGTTGCTGGTCTCCTGCCTGAGCTTCGGGTTCAAGAACGGCGTGCCGCTGGACGCGGACATGGTCTTCGACGTGCGCTTTCTTCCCAACCCGCACTTTGTCGCGGCGTTTCGCAAACTCACCGGGCAGGACCCCAAAGTGGCCGCCTTTGTGCGCAAATTTCCCCAGACTCGGGAGTTCCTCGCCAAAGTGACAGACCTGATGCTTTACCTTTTGCCTCACTACGTGCAGGAGGGCAAGAGCTATCTGACCGTAGCCTTCGGCTGCACCGGCGGCCAGCATCGCAGTGTGATGATGGCTGAGGAGATGAGCAAGCGGCTAAAGAAGGTCGGCTACCAGGTGAAGGCCGTCCATCGCGACATGCCGCGGTGAGTTCGCAGCCGTTTGCAGATAATTCCGCGGGTCCGGCGCACAATTGAAGAGCGAATAGAGAAGAGCCTTGACCGCGGCAGAAATCATGACCAAAGCAATTTCGGCTTCAGGCTGCCCTGCCCTGGGAAAAGTCCAGCAGTTCCGCCCCGAAACCCCTTTCGTGACCCACCTTCAAATCGCGAAAATGCAGGGGCCATTTACCCCACCCCTCCCCCAGTTTCGTCGCAACAAAATGAAAATAAGCACGTTACATCAAGAATACCCTTCCACGCCCCATCGAAATAAAGGACTAACGCAATTCTCGCTTTTGCCGCTATCAAGAAACAAAGGAGTTACGAGCCCAGTGGAACAGCAGAACCGAGCCCTTACCGCCCAGGAGAAGGCCGGTTCACCGTTCATCCTGCAATCGGCGCGACAGATGGGTGCCCGTCCTGCCTGCGTCCTTTTCAGTTGGTCGGGGTTCTTTTAGGCAGATCGTCGAGCCAGCGCGAGTATTCGTTCGTGAAATGTTCATCCAACACATCGGAGGGCGTAAGCCAGACCAGCGTCTTCCGCGCCGTGATCCGGTCATAGCCTGAAGGGTGTTCGCTTGGGTCGAGGGCTCCTTTGGCTCCCGAAGGAGCAAGCAGCCACAACGAGGGAATGCGCAGCGCCGTGGCGGCCTGGTCGGCGTCGAATCGGTCGCGGACCAGCAGGTGAGCCGGAACCAGCCGCGAGCGCGGGTCGCGGAAGATTGCATCGACCGGCGAGGCGAGCGGCGATTCAAGCACCACGCCGGCTAGCTCAGGACGGGCTGCGGCGATCTCCAGCGCGAGGTTGGCGCCGAGGGCCGAGCCCTCCACCACAATCGCCCCCGCCGGCACGTGGCGGGTCGCGGTCAGATATTCAAGCGCCCATTCCGCATCCTGGCGCCAGCGCGCCTCGCTGGGATGGGCGAACAGGCTTTGCCCGTAGCCGCGATAGTCGAAGGCCAGAATGTTGACTCCCACAGCGTGCAGCGCGGCCAGGCCGTCCACACAGTCGCCGAGATTACCGGTCTGTCCATGCAGGTAGAGGACGGTGTATTGGCGATGGGGCGCATCGGGTGCGGCGGGAATCCACCAGCCCTTGAGGAGCGGCTCGCCGTCCTCGGTGGCAGCAAAGGCCATCGGATCGAAGGCCAGGCCCACGCTGGCCGGAGTGCGCGCGACGGCGGAGGCAGGGTGGTAGAGCAGCTGCCAGCTCCCTTGCCAGTAGAGAATGCAGAGCGTCAGCCAGGCGCAGGTCGCGGCGGCTGCCAGCGTTGCACCCGCCGCCGTGAGCAGCCACCGGCCGGAGACGGTCGGCGGCTGCTCGGAGGACGTGCCTTGCGGCGGACGCCTGCGGCTCCACGCCTGCTCGAAGGCTGAGGTGGACAGCGGCGGCGCGGGCTTGGGTGGGATCTTCTTGCGCGGCATGGGTGCGGTGATTTGTCCGGAGCCAAGAGCAAGCGGCTCACCTCTATGCTAATTGGCCACGCTAACACGGCGCAGCGCCCGCCCGCCGCACCGGCGGAGAGGAGGCCAGCAGCCCGATAACCGGGAATTTAGCCCGTGCTGGCGCGGCTCAGGCTATGCATGGATGCAGGCTAGTACTTGACGATGGCGGTGAAGGAGTCGGGCTTGAGGCTGGCGCCGCCCACCAGGGCCCCGTCAATCTCTTCCCGGCCCATCAGGGCGGTGGCGTTGTCGGGCTTGACGCTGCCGCCGTAAAGGATCCGCATGGCCGCGGCCACTTCCGCGCCCAGCTGTTTAGCCACTTCCGCGCGGATGATCCGGTGCGCGTCCGCGGCCATCTCCGGCGTGGCCGTCTTGCCGGTGCCGATGGCCCAAACCGGCTCATAGGCGATGACAATAGGCGCGGCTGCCGCGGCGGTGATGCCGGCAAAAGCACGCGTGATCTGGGTCTTGAGTACGTCTGCGGTGAGGTTGGCTTCGCGCTCCGCCAGCACCTCGCCAATGCAGACGATGGGTACTACACCATGCTTGAGCGCGGTGAACAGCTTCTGGTTGACGATCTCGTCGGTCTCGGCAAAATACTGCCGCCGTTCGGAGTGGCCGATGAGCGTATGCGTTCCGCCCACGGCCAGCAGCTGGCCCACGGAAGTCTCGCCGGTGTACGCGCCTTCCTCGGCGAAGTGAATATTCTGGCAGCCCACGGCAACGTTCGATGCATTGCATGCAGCGGTGACCGTTGGCAGCAATACCGGGGAAGGGAACAGTGCAATTTCATCGCGCGTGTGCCCGGCAACGAGCGGCAAGAAGGCATCGACAAAAGCCTTGGCTTCGGCAGGCGTCTTGTACATCTTCCAATTGGCGGCTATGAGTGCTTTACGCGGCATTTTGTGGGGTTCCTCGACTTGATTTTAGTCGATGGAAATTGGCGGGCCGGGTGACGGCGAGCACACGGCGGACTGAAATCGCGTGGTCGTTCGAAATGGAGTGGGTGGTGGTCTCAGTCTCGCGAGCCGGCAACCTGCACAGAAGTCAGGTCGTCCGGAACTTCGCCCTCGAGGAATGCAGCGCGATGATCGGGGTCGCCAAGATCCATCTTGAAGTGATGCCAGAGGTCGTCTTTGTATACGCCCATATTCCACGGGCCGGAAACGGAGTCGGAAAACTGCCAGAGAATGTGGAAACCTTCCTCGTTTGTGAACCCCTCGCCGTCGGCCTGGATGATGGCGTCGCCGCGCTCCCATAAAGCCGAGCGCAACGCATGTAGGACATTGCCACCTTCCTCGGTTTCGGCGCCTTGCAGATGGTGGAAGGCGTAGACCGTCTTGACTTCAGCCAGGTAGTTTGTCAGCCACTCGACGCCGCTCTCCGGCTTACAATCCCGAATGTCTTCGAGGAAGTCGGCGATCTCGTCCTGACCGGTGGAACCATTGGCGACAGGGTTGCGCTCGATCACAGCGACCTCTACCTCATCGTTGCCGGAGAGCAGCAGCGTCTCCCACTCTTCTTCTTCGCCACTTTCGATGGTCAGCTTGTAATCCGGATGCCCATCGCGGATCAATCGCGCGAGCTCATCGAACGGGGGAAACTCTTCCTGCCTCGATAAGACGCGCGTGTAATACGCCAATTTCAATCTCCTGCTTTGGGAAAGATAAAACTGGCCCGGATGAATTCGTCCGGGCCAGCGAACTTCTGTCTTAGGCGATCACTGATCCGTCAACGCTTCAACACCCGGCAGTTTCTTCCCTTCCAAGAACTCGAGCGAAGCGCCGCCGCCGGTGCTGATGTGCGTGATCTGGTCGGCTACGCCGGCTCGATTGATGGCGCTTACTGAATCGCCGCCGCCGATGATGGAAATGGCGGACTTGTTGGCTGCGACTGCTTTGGCGATGGCGTTGGTGCCGACGGCGAACTTGGGAAACTCGAAGACGCCGGCGGGACCATTCCACACGATGGTCTTGGCAGTTTTTATCACTGCCTCAATTGCGGCCACGGACTTGGGGCCGATGTCCAGGCCCTGCCAGTCGGCGGGGAAGTTGATCGACGTATCCCAGGGCTGCGTCTTGGCGTCCGGCGAAAAGCTGTCCGCCAGAACGTTATCGACCGGCAGCAGCAGGTTCACTCCCTTCGCCTTGGCCTTGTCGAGCGCGGCTTTGGCCATGTCGATCTTGTCTTCTTCGACGAGGGACTTGCCGGTGGTGATGCCGAGGGCGCGCTGGAAGGTGTAGGCCATGCCGCCGACGATGACCAGTGTGTCCACCTTGTCGAGCAGGTTGTCGATGACATCGATCTTGCCGGAGATCTTGCTGCCGCCGATGATGGCCAAGAAGGGTTTCTCCGGGTTCTCAAGAGCCTTGCCGAGGTAAGTAATTTCCTTTTCCATCAGCAGGCCGGCGACGGCGGGCTTGAGGTAGTGAGTAATCCCTTCGGTGGAAGCGTGGGCGCGATGCGCGGAGCCGAAAGCGTCGTTGACGTAGACATCAGCCAGCGAGGCCAGGTCCTTGGAGAAGTGAGGATCGTTGGCTTCTTCTTCGGCGTGAAAGCGCAGGTTCTCCAGCAGCAGCACCTGGCCGGATTCAAGCTGGCGCGACATTTCGCCGGCGATCTCGCCGATGCAGTCGGGTGAAAAGCCCACGTTGATGGAGTAGTCGTCTTCCTTTTTGTCGAGGAGCTCGCGCAGCCGATCCACCACTGGGCGCAGCGAGTATTTGGGATTGGGCTTGCCCTTGGGCCGGCCCAGGTGCGAGGCCAGAATGACTTTGGCCTTGTGCCGCAGTGCGTATTCGATGGTGGGCAGCGTGGCCACAATGCGCGTATCGTCGGTGATCTCCGCGCCGTCCTCGGTGAGCGGCACGTTGAAGTCGACGCGGATGAAGACGCGCTTGTTGGCCAGTTCGATGTCGCGAATGGAGAGCTTGGACATGATGCGAAAACCTTTCTGAAAAAACAGGGACTAGGGACTTAGGGACCAGGGATTGCGGCCTCGATCACCGCGTCCATCTCGATTTCGATGCGCCAGGCGGGGTTTAGGAGCGCGGCGACAACGACCATGGTAGAGGCTGGGCGAATACTGCCGAAGAACTCGCCGTGAACCCGGCCCACCGCTTCCCAATCTTCGACGTGGGTGAGATACATGCGGGTGCGGACTACATCGTTGAAAGTCGCGCCGGCCTTCGAGAGCGCTTCAGCCGCGATGGCGAAGATGCGGCGTGTTTGTCCAGCTGCGTCTTCGTTGTCCGCGCCCACCGGCCCGGTGCCGGCCAGATGAACGGAGTTCCCCACGCGCACGGCGCGGGAGAAGCCAATGATGGGCTCGTAGGGAGATCCGCCGCTGATGTTGTGGCGCATGGTGGGCTGTCGGTGTGGTTGCTTCTCAGGACGGTTGAAGGATCGTGGTCTCCCACCCTTGACGCGATGAGACTACGTCAAGGATGGGGCACCCAAGTGTATTCGGGGTTCGGAAACCTGATCCCTGTTCCCTGATCCCTATTCCCTGTTCTTACAGGCCTTTCTTGGTCAGGAAGCTGATCAGATCGACGACGCGGTTGGAGTAGCCCCACTCGTTGTCGTACCAGCTGAGCACCTTCACACTCTGGCCTACGACCTTGGTGAGCGGCGCGTCGACGATGGAGCTGCGCTTGTCGCCCTTGAAGTCGGAGCTGACCAATTCGTTCGAGTCAACGCCCAGAATGCCTTTCAGTTCGCCTTCGGAAGCGGCCTTGAAGGCGGCATTCAGTTCTGCGACGGTGGTGGGCTTCTCGGCGATGTACGTGAGATCCACGATGGACACGTTGGGGGTCGGAACGCGAATCGCGAAGCCGTCCAGCTTGCCGGCAGTCTCAGGGATGACCAGCTTGAGGGCCTTGGCGGCTCCGGTGGAGCTGGGAATCATGTTTAGGGCGGCGGCGCGGGCGCGGCGCAGGTCCTTGTGCGGGAAGTCGAGGATGACCTGGTCGTTGGTGTAACTGTGGATGGTGGTCATGATGCCGCTGACCAGGCCCGTGGTCTCAAGGACAACCTTGACCACCGGCGCCAGGCAGTTGGTGGTGCAGCTGGCGTTGGAAATGATGTTGTGTTTGGCGGCGTCGTACTTGTCCTGGTTGACGCCCAGCACGATGGTGATGTCTTCGTTGGTGGCCGGGGCGGAAATGATGACTTTCTTGACGGTCGCGCCCAGGTGCGCCTTGGCCTTGGCTCCGTCGGTGAAAAAGCCGGTCGATTCGACAACGATTTGCGCGCCGACTGAAGCCCAATCCAGCTTGGCGGGATCGCGCTCGGACGTGACCTTGATCTTCTTGCCGTCGACGGTAATGAAATCGTCGCCATGGCCGATCTCATTTTTCAGGTTGCCGAGGATCGAGTCGTACTTGAGCAGGTGCGCCAGCGTGGCCGGGCTGGTCAAGTCGTTGACGGCAACAAAATCAATCTCTTTGCTTCCAAGAGCGGCGCGCAAAACGTTGCGGCCAATGCGGCCGAAGCCGTTGATACCAACCTTCACTGCCATGTCCCTATTCTCCTTCGTAATCGGTGAAGCTGTGTGATTTGAACTGCAAAAGTTCGGCGTTTGCAATGAGCCCAGAATCGAATTCCACCAAACCCATGATGGTAACACTCCGGCCCGCGGAGGCCGATGAAAACTCATCGCTTCCCGTTCCGCGGAGCGGAAACTTTCCTCGCCGCGATTGTGACCTTCGGATACCGGATTGGTTGTGAAGCAATGCACAACATTTGCAGCGGCGACGGCAAGTATGGTATTCGGGTAACACAACAGAAGGTGTCGAAGGCTGCATGAGAAGACGTTCAAGACGCGAACCCAATACCTCCGAATCTACAGGCAAGATTGGCCAGGAACTCCCATCGAATCAGCAAGCTCCGCTGGTTCCGTTCTATCCGGACGAGGCTCCCGCGCCAAGACGGGCAGAGCCGACCCCGCAGCCGCGGCCTCGGGAATCGCGGACCCAGGAAGCGCGGCCGGGGCCCCAGCCCCGCATTGAAGCTCCGGCACGGCATGCGCGGCCGGAGCGCCCGCCCCGGCAGGATTGGAATGAGCAGGCGGGCTCGGGCCGTTTCGAGCTTGAAACCCAGCCGGAAACGCCCAGCGTGCCTCCGCCGGAGGCCGAGGCGGCGGACCGCTCGCCGCAAGCGCCCAAGGGCTACGTGGTGCTGGCCATTGGGATGCCTGGCTCAGGCAAGACCACCTGGTTTCGGCGTCGCGGCGTCACGCCGCTGTCGAGCGACCTGCTGCGCAACATTTTGTTCGACGATGTAGAGGAGCAGCGTTACCAGGGGCTGGTCTTCTCCACGTTGCGCTCGCTGCTGCGCGCCCGCCTGATCGCGCGCATGCCGTGGAACTATGTGGACGCGACCAATCTCTCGATTCACGAACGGCGGCAGTGGATCAAGATGGCCAAGAGCTTCGGCTACGAGGTGCAGGCTGTGTTCTTCGATGTGCCGCTGGAGGTTTGCCTGGAGCGCAACAGCAAGCGCGACCGGTCGGTGAGCGAGGACATCATGCGCAAGATGGCGGAGAAGCTGAAGCCGCCTGTGTTTGAAGAGGGGTTCGACAAGATCACGGTGGTGAGGGTGAAGAGCGCGGGATAGAGAATTGCGCGGGCAGACGTTGATCTTTTCTTTCATATCTCCAGACTCTCACCGCAGTTTTCTCGAACGAGGACTTCCCCATGAGCACTTCTCCTGTGACTGCACCCTATGTCGAACCCTGGCTGCGCGGAACCCACGCCGATGTTCCGGCGGTGGGGCGCGCCGTGCTGCATGCATTCGATCTGGCTCTCGACGATCTGACCAAGTGGACCGAAGGTCTTACCGACGGCGAGGTTCACGCCGCACCGCTAGAACTGCCTTCCGTCGCTTTTCATCTGCGCCACATTGCGCGCTCGACCGACCGGCTGCTGAGCTACGCGGAGGGCAACCAGCTTTCCGCGGAGCAGTTGACGGCGCTCAAGGCTGAACAAGCCGGTCAAGAATCTTTGGCCGCGTTGTTGGCAGAGGTTGAGATTTCATTCAGCAATGCGGCGGACCGGGTGCGCGTGCTGGCCACAGCCAACTTCGACACCTTTCGCGGCGTGGGGCGCAAGCAATTGCCGATGTCGATTGGGGGCGCGCTGGTTCACGTGGCCGACCACACCCAGCGGCATGTGGGCCAGGTGGTGACTACGGCCAAGGTGCTCAAGGCGTTGCGGGGCTGACGGTTGCGGCTGCCGTGAGAATCACTCGCGCGCATTTCGACATCCTGGGCTCTTCTCAGGCTGAAGCGGTCAAGGTTGAGAATGAGGCGCTGGACTTCGAGTTGAACGGAATTGCTCGATCTTGCCGGCGGAGGAAGATCTCGCCTGCCTTGTCGCCGCTCATTTGTCAGGGAGACGGCGCTTACCTGTCCGGACTGAAGCGATCTCTTCAGGGACGATTGCGGGAAGATGCCCTCGAGCAATCCATTCCATATCGAACCTGGCACGCGGACTTCCGGCAGCAAACTGTCACGTGACCACTCTGCACTCTTTTATGGATTCACCGCTGAGCCGGCTCTACGGTTGGGAAGGAAGGAGAAGCTTTTGCCCACCTGCCTCGGCCAAAACGCTGTTCTCTTTACTTTTACGTGCAACCTGCAGTGTTCGCACAAAGTGTACCAGGTCCCAGGCCTGATCTGGCGTGAGTTTGTCGGCGTACGAAAGCATGGGACTTCCGTCCATCCCCGTCATGAACGTGCGATACAAATCGCTGTTGGTTACGCCGCACTTGAATCGTTCCGTAACGGTGAAGTCGTAGGGGGGAAGCGGTTCGTGCTTGATGTTGAACAATGTCGGGGCGTCTGGCCCGTCGCCATGCCCCTTTGCACCGTGGCATTTGGCGCACGCGAGTTTTTGGTATAGCTCCGCTCCGTGCTTGATGCTGCTCACGGTCACGGGGCTCTCGGCTGGAATCACAATCGGTATGCCGGGCGCCTCGTTGGCAAATCGCGGCGAAAATCCTTTCAGATATACGACGATGTCAATGCGCGTCTGCGGCGGAAGAGGCGCCCACGGCGGCATGGCCGCCGTAACAATGCCGCGCGTCATGGTGTTAAAAAGATCCTCGTCCGTCGGCAACGATCCGGTCGGGGTAGAGCGGCACTTGAACACTCCCATGGTGTAGTCGCGCGGCTTGGGATCGAGGTAGGGCGCAAGGGTGCCTTTTCCATCGCCGCGCACGCCATGACATCCGTTGCAATAGCGCGGGAACGCGGCCTCCCCCTGCTTGAAGTGACCCGTGAGCGTGCCCAACGGAACATTCTGCGCAACCGCGCAGGCTGCAAATCCCAAAGCGATAGCTCCAACAAACATCGCGCCTCGAAGAAAAACCTTCATGGAACCCTCCCGCAAGTTAGAATGCGAAGTCCAGACCGATGAATGCACTGCTGAGCGTCTTGTTTGTTTCGATCGCCGAAACCCCTACCTGATGCACCTTTGCATACTCGGGACAAATTGCCAGCCCGGCACGGCTGTGCATAAAGGGCATCCAGCGCAAGGCGATTGTCTCTGCATCCAGATCGCCATAATTACCCACGCTCGATGCGAAAACCTGCCGCGTGTTTCTTATGTCTTCGTAGCGCGCAATCACGATGAACTGCAGGTTCTGCGTGTAATAGAGCTCCAGCATTCGGCCATTCCAGCCGGGGTTTTGCACGCCCTTTGGTGCCGTCTCGTTGGCGGGAATACCGAGCGCGATATCGGCGCTTTCTGCCCCGTGCATGTAAGTGGGAACCACGTCCAGCTTCTTTGCCGAAAGCAAAGCAAAGACCCCTGTCCGCGTAAAATCCTTGTTGCCATAACCGCTGCCTGGAATATTCGCAGGAGCTGTGCTTCCCGAAGGCGTCTGCGTAAGATATTCGGTGGGGGACTGGCCAATATAACTGAATGCTCCGAATCGCTGCGGGCCGAGGCTGTTGATATTCACCTGGCGGCTGGCAGCCAAGAATGTGTCGTAGCCTTTGCTGGTGGGCAGATTCACAGCGCCGTCGCTGCTCGTTAACAGCGATAACGAGTAGCGGGTGTAGTCGTTGTGCGAGTGCCCTGCAACCTCCAAGCCCAATTGGTTATCTCCCAGGCCAAATGAAGTGGTGCTGGCTCCTGTCTCTCCAGCCACCACCGGCGTTGCGCTGTTTGCTTTTGGATCGACCAGAGGCAGATAGTGATACATCTGATACGTGCCGCCGTTCTGCGAAAGCGTCAGTATGCGTTTCTCAGAGACCACGTTATCCAGCTCAAACCGGCCCACCTTGACGTTCATCCAGGGCGATTTCAGCAGATTGTCGAATCGCACCCATCCGGACTCAAAATGAAAGTTTCCATATTCATCCGACGACGGCAGCACAACAAAGGAGATGTTTTTTTCCAACAGCCCCGCAAACCAGAGGTCGATGCCCGATATGTCAAAGCCCTGTGTCGTGAGCGGCTGCACCCCGGTGGCCGATTGATCGGTAGCCTGAGCGGTGTTCAGCTCTCTGTGCCACGCAGTAGCAAAGCGAGCCCCTGCCGGCCAGTAGAGCGGCGACAGATAGCGTGGCGAGTCGCGTTCATTGCCGATCTGGTACCCGTTGTCCCTGAAGGCCTGTCCAAAGGTATTCAGCTTTGGCCACGCTTCATGGCACGCGGAACACCTCAGTCCCGTCTTTTTCGCAAAGATCGGAAGGCCGGAAGCTTTTTGAGAACTACTGACGAAAACCAGCAGGATGGCCAGAGTCACGGAGTAGCTGAAGCGAGCGACCCGCCCAACGATGGCGCTTTGACCTCCGGAGTAAGAGGCCTTGTCTGGTCGGACCGAGAGGACAATTGTGCGCACCGTAACCTCATCGCGGTTTAATCTGCAGTTTTGTATCAACTGGAAAAGGCTATTCATTCCCAACACCCCGATCTAAACGATGTGATTGCTGGCGGCAGGCATGTACGCTCGCCTGACAGACTCTGGTGCGTAAGTTTGTCTCCAAAAATAAGGACAAATAGACTGCGTCCGCAGTTTTGCGACAACTGTGGATGATTCCTGGCTCTTCGCCTCAGGTATCGAGAGTTTGGATTCTCGTACTGTCTTGTGATTATGGTCACACCGGCCGGGAACTCGGCGGTTATAGATATGGATTAATCCCTGCAACAGTGTCGATTTGGAATTGCAGATGCGGATGTCTCAATTCAGTCGATCTATTTCAGCCCATAATGCAATCTCTCACCGCGTTTCTGACCGGTCGGAGAGGAAGAGACCATGAGAAGGCCCTAATGAAGAAGCGGGGAGAGACAATTGAATCAGATGGACCGGGCAGGTACTCGCCCTCTTCGGCTATGCAGGTAAATTGTCATAGACGGCAGGCTTGAGGTACTGATGCAGCTTTGTATGTGAACCAGCCGGATGAAGGACCAATTCGATCTGTGGTTGCTTTCAGGGCGCCCTGAGTAGAATTAGGCAACTTTGCAGACCGCGACTGACTGATCAGTTATCAAGGAAGCGTTTAAGAAAGCGAGAACACGCAACCCACCTTGACCGGTATCACGGCCGCAAACAGTATTCCAGCGGACCTGACCGCAACGCTCCGGACTGGTCTCCGCACTTAAGCAACTTAATCCGTATTTTCACAAAATGCTTGTCGATTGTCGCCTTGAATCAAAACTCTTGTATGTTCTGAATTGCTCAGGTGTAAGAAGTTAGGTTGCACACCAGTCATGACAAAGGATGCTGAACTCTATAGGGCCTTACCGGAAATGCCGCGTATTCAGAGGTCGGCGAGCACGGGAAGGTGGTCTTTATTAACTCCTATCTTGCCATTCACTGTTCTAATTTGACCGCTACTCGCCCTTGAGCAATGTGGCTCAGACGGTGGGCCAGTTAAATGGGAAACTAGGTCGTAACTCGGGGAGCTTCGGATCTGCCAATTCTGTCGGCAGAGCCTATTGGGGCCTTCAACAACGCGAACTCGAAACGAAATGTTCGTGCGGCGCAATTCTTCCCTGTCTTTGCTTCTTCAACTCGACTGCTTATTCGCAACCCAATGGAAAGAGCAGCCGCGCACAGCAAGCACATGGACGCAAAGGCTACTCTGCAGGTCCACCAGGGGGGCACATGGCTACATCGACTTTTCCCATTTCGTTGCTCGATTCAGCGCGCATTCCTGCATTGGGGAGCAAACCCCCACAGCTCCACGTCAACGGCACGCAGGCGGACGCTTTGACCCGCGCCCAGGCTGGCGACCAGGAAGCCTTCTCGGAGCTGTACACACAGCACAAGAAGCACGTCTTCTCAATTTGCATTCGCATGTTGCGCGATTTCTCCCTGGCCGAAGATCTGACCCAGGAGACCTTTCTTCAGGTGCATCGCAAGCTCGCAACGTTTCGCGGCGACTCAATCTTCAGTACCTGGCTGCATCGGTTGGCTGTCAATACGGTGCTGATGCATTTGCGCAAGCGCGTGCTGGCTGTTGTTTCTCTCGATCAGCTGATGGAAAACGTTCCAGAAGAGCGTGCCGGCCGCTGTTTCGGCGCCCGCGATCTGACACAAGCCGGCGTCATTGACCGTCTGGCCATCGACCGCGCTGTTGCTGCCATGGCGCCCGGCTATCGCAGTGTCTTTCTCCTCCACGACATTCACGGCTTCGATCATGGCGAAATTGCAACGATGCTGAAATGTTCTTGCGGCAACACCAAGTCCCAACTGCACAAGGCGCGGCGGGTACTGCGCAGCAACCTTTCTGCACCAATACCTCCCGTTCCACTGAATCGCTTGACAAGGTCGGTTGACGAGGTAAGAGATGCGATTGCGCCGCAAGCCCCGACAGGCGGCCATCGTAAGACGTTGACGCGACCCCTGCGCGGACGGGCCTTGAGCCCTCAGTTAGCAGTGAGTGAGCTGGCCACATAGTGGTTGCCGTCGAAGCTCGCAGTCACTCTGACGTGGTCACCTTCATGTAGATTCCGGCTTGCCGGGAGAATGGCAGAATCAAAAGAGATTTGGTAGCTTTTATCGTCTGCCGGATCAACCACAACCAATAATCCGGAGTGCATGTCCAGGGAGGAGAGATTCCCGCTAAATTCAAATGCAGATCCCGGCGTGGCCAGGACCGTGACCTCTCTGGCAACGCCTCGTCCACTTTTGTCCGATTCAAATTTGACCGAGATGAGGGCGCCCGCGACAAGATCTGACGACCCGGAGCGCAGCGACGCAAACGCGGGCTGTCCCACGCGAGTTACCGGTGTATTCGCCGGCACGAGTAACTTGAACGGCTCATGAAGCATGGCCGAACTAATGGTTAACTCACCGGTGCCGGGGCTATAGTTCAGCACCCGGCCTTGATATTCGCCTTCGGGCGATTGCGAGATCACATGCACGCTGAGCGCATAAACATCTGTTCCGTCCAACACCGTTTGCACCGAGGCATGGTCAGAGGGAACCAGAGCGCGCAGGGGAATCTTCTTTCCATCGGAATAAACCTGAGTGCGCTCGTCAAACAAGATCTTGACTGGCCGTTGACCGAAGACTTTCAATGTAAGTTCATCCCGCACGGGATCGACACGCCGAATCTCACCGCCCAGGATGGTGCTCTTTCCAAGGGGCGCAGGCGGCAAGGCAGCCAGGCCGGCCGAGGCGGTTGCAGAAACCAGCTCGGATTGAGGGCTGGAAACTTTTGATTGCGCATCTGCGACCGACAATTGTGCAGTTGTCACAGCACTAAGCACCACTATGCCAAGAAAACAGTTCATTACCGCACACCTCTCCATGGCGCCAACTAGTTCGACATTTGTTTTGATGGCATCCAGCGACGAACGGTGGCCTGCAAGGCACCCGAAAATGGAAACAGTCGTGCACGCTGGCAACGGAGTGCAGTGTTGCGCATCTAAATCAATATGCGCGTGCTGTGCGCAGATGGGGTAAACGAGGGCAATGACGACATTCAAACTAACTGCAGCCATTGCGTTCATTTTGGTTTCAGGTTCTCACCACGCCTGGGCTGGAGACATCCTTAAGATTACCATTCCTAAGCACAGTGAGTTAACTCCGGTGCAGCGGCTCAATCGTGATGGTGTTGAAGCAGTTAAAAGACAGCAATATGAAAAGGCCGCAACGCTTTTTTACAAGGCATATCTTTATGACCCTGCCGACCCTTTCACGCTAAACAATCTGGGTTACATCTCCGAGCTGCAGGGAGAATTGGATCGCGCGCGCAAATTCTATGCGCTGGCGTCGGAACAAAGCAGTAACGCAAACATCGATCGGAGCAATGCGAAGCAGCTGGAAGGAAAGCCGATGGAGTACGCGTTCAAAAATCTGCAAGACGTCCCTATGCGGGTAAATCGCATGAACGTGAATGCCATGGATCTGCTATCCAAAGACCGGGGAATTGAAGCCATCTCGCTTCTGCAGGAAGCCCTCTCACTCGATGCACGGAATCCATTCACATTAAACAATCTGGGCGTTGCCGACGAAACTATTGGGGACTACGAGAACGCCCTGAAATCTTACGCCAAAGCTGCCGAGTCGCACTCCCAGGAACCCGTAGCTGTCACGCTGGATCGCTCATGGAGAGGAAAGCAAGTAAGCGCCATGGCGGCCGCGAGCGCCAGGCGGCTGGAAGAGCGGATGAAGAAGATGGATAGTGCAGAGGTGAACGCTGTCATGTTTACCCTGCGCGGCGTCTCCGCAACCAATCGAAACGATGCTTCTGCTGCCAGGCAAGATTTTCTTCACGCTTACTCGCTCGATCCAGGCAGTGCATTTTCCCTCAACAACCGTGGCTATGTTGCGGAGATGGACGGCGATATGGAGACGGCGGAATTCTTTTATGGCAAAGCCCGCCAAGCCCCCGACGCGAACGCCCGTATCGGGCTCGCGACCGAGCAGTCAGCCGAAGGCAAGAAACTCTCTTCAGTGGCCACTGAGAGCCACCACCAGGTCGATGGCGAGCTTGACAAATACAGTCAGGATCGTCGCCGGCAAACAGGTCCGATCGAATTGACGCCTCGGAATCAATTGCCTTGACACGTCGGAATCTATTGCCGAACGGGATTCCAGCGTGCCACTTTGGAAGAGCCTTAGTTCTCAGATGTCCCGCCTGCGGTCGCGCCGCAGTTTCACCAGTCTCAAGAAGGGTCCCGATACAATGACCAAGCCGGCCGTACAGTCACCTTCGCATCAATCGATGACGCTCCTTTCCCGTCTGCTTCTGGTTCCGCAGGATGGCGAGAATACGCCTTCCTTGAGGACAACGGAGATGAAGCGGGAAGTTATAAACATCAGCCGGGAACAGTTTGACGACTTACTGATAGTGGCTGACTCAAACCACGTGATAGTGCGCGGGCTGGGAGTCTTCCTGAACATCGTGCAGGAGGCACAGGATGAGACCCGCGCCGAATGGGCGATTACCGCCATGGCCTCGGAACGGGCGCGAATCGACACGGCTCTGACCTTCCTCGAGAAAATTTGTTCCGCGATCGAATCCGAGAACCACGACGTTGCAGTGATCAAGTCGCTGGATCACTGGCCGGATCTTGGCAGTGACCTCGATCTGTACACAGATGCGAACTCGGAAGACATCTCCAAACTCATGAAGAGTCGCTTCAACGCTCAAATTGGTCCGCGAAGCTGGGGAGACCGTCTCGCAGGAAAATGGAATTTTTATATACCTGGGCTGCCCGAGGCCGTCGAGATTCATATGGGCCGTCTTGGACAAACTGGCGAACAGGTCACAATTTCCTCGCACCTCGTGGAACGCACTCGCCGGGTCATGGTCGGCGGACTGGCGTTTCAGGTTCCATCGGCGTCGGATCGGCTGCTGATATCGACTTTGCAGCGCATGTATCGCCACTTCTACTTTCGGTTGTGCGACGTCGTCGATACAGGCGTGCTATCGGAGATGGGTGGCATCGACTTTAAGGATCTACGCGCTTCGGCGACGAATGCCGGCATTTGGGAAGGGGTTGCAACTTACCTCGTGATCGTGTCGGACTACGTGAGAAAGTACCGCGGAACGGGCCTGGATTTACCGGATTTCGTACGGGCGGCGGCACGCTTTGGCGGCGATGAAGTCTACTACTCGCGGCAGTATCTGCGAGTACCGATCATGCCGCAGGCGGCGAAGCTTTATGGATCGCAACTTGCCGGTTTACTTCAAAAAGGGGAATTTGAGAACGGCGCCCGGCTCAGTTTATTGCCGTGGCTCGCCACAGCTGCCGTAGTAGGGCAGAGACTCACTGGAAGTGATAAGGGCATTTGGTAAGGCATCTGTTTAAACTCGGACCATCTGAAATCGGAGCCGGGAAATTCGGCTGCTTTCGTTGTTAGTTAACCTGTGGTCAACCAAGAGAGGGGATGCCGGGTTTCCTGCCTCCGGCAAAAATACAATGGGCGATCCGGCAACGACGATTCCCGAATTGATGTTAGGTGGTACGGCACCCGCCAGGAATTCACGCATGACCCGGGATATAAGTGCTCCTGCATGGCCATCCATGGGATCACACCTGGCTCAAGGATATTCCTCGAATGGATTGGCGCCGGCACTGGCGGCTTCGCGGCCGATATTCGCGATCGATCCGCTGGCATTCAAACGCGACCGAACTTCGAGCGCTATCTCATTCGTTGTTCATGCAGTGGTTATCACTTTGGTTCTGGCGCTGGCGCTGAAAGCTCACACCATCGTGACCCCGCAGCCAACCACGATCGTAATGCCTGTGGACTTCAAACTTACTCCTCCTCCCACGACCTTGCCGGTGGCAAAGGTGCAAGGAGGGGGCGGCGGCGGCGGCGCGCATGAGGTGGTCGAGCCCGTCCGCGGACACCCGCCAACGGTTGTCGCGAAGATGCAGATCGCGCCTCCCCAGATCATCAGGATTGATCGGCCCAAGCTGGCGATTGAGCCGACCGAGATGGTGAAGATGCCAGACAGCAGCAATCTGCCCACTGTCGGAATGGCCGAGTCGCCGCAGATCGCTTTGGCCTCGCAGGGCAGCGGTAGCGGTTCAGGATTCGGTCAAGGCCTGGGCGGCGGCATCGGCGCGGGCCGCGGAAGCGGAACGGGCCCGGGCAGCGGCGGCGGCTATGGCGGCGGCCTCATGAGCGTGGGTGGTGGCGTAAGCGCACCACAGGTGATCCACTCAGTTCAGCCGGAGTTCACCGATGATGCCCGAAGAGCAAATTTTCAGGGCAGCGTCTCTATCAAGCTCATTGTCGATTCACAAGGGAACCCGCAAGACGTCCGCCTGGCGAGTCATCTCGGCATGGGATTGGATGAAAAGGCCATCGAAGCGGTGAAGCAATACAAGTTCAGGGCGGCCATGTATCAAGGCCATCCGGTATCCGTGCAGATCGTGATTGACGTGGACTTCCATCTGCATTGAGACCCATGACAAGCGACGAATTAGAGCAGCCGGGAATTCAACCACCCTGCTGCAAGTCACACGTGGTGGGGTTTATAAGTGAAAACCAATGCGGGTGAATAAGGTTGCATCTAAGTTCAACTGAGGGAGACAGCAGCGGCCAGGGAAGCTGAAATAGGCCTTTCCAGAACGGTTCTGCCCGGCTTTTCTGAGAGCAAACAAGATTGCGGTTGAGTTGCCAGCTAAACCACTTTCATGACCATGCGGCAGATTAGCCTGAGGCAAGGACAGCAAGTTAGCCTCTGCCGCGCCGGTCGGCGAGTTAGCGGACGACCCTGACTGACACAGGTTTCATGCCTTCGCACGCCGGCAACGCCGCGCAGAGATTGAAGGAAGCAACAGTTTCCGAGAGCACGACTGGAAAGTGGGAATAATCCCGGCCGCGCCCTTTCACAGCAGCCTGGTCTTCGACTTAATCAGAGGGTTCCTGGGATGATCGCCGGCGCGATTGGCTTCCCCGTCACGGCCTGGTATCTTGCGCCGTTTGCACGCGAGGCGCCGCTGCCTTCCTGGCATAATAGCCCTTGCGCGTTCTGACTGTGAGTTTGCCATGCCTGGGTGCGCTGGCTTCCACACGCACTGCCCGGTAGCCCTCCTGGGTGGCCGGTTTGGTGGGGCGATAGCCGATGGTGTATTGGTCGCGAATATCGTGTGCCACTTCCGCGGCGATGCCATCGACATCCTCCAGGGAATGCGGGAAGTAAGCGATGCCTCCCGTCTCCTCCGACAGCCTTTCCAAAGCGGCCCTCGCTCGCTGCGATTCGTCCTTGTCGACCCCGAAAAGCAATCCGATGGTATAAACCACCGGTCCTCCCAGGCTCTGCACACGGCGGATAGCCTGCTCCAGCTCGAGACGCGAAGCATTGTCCGCTCCGTCTGTGATGATCAGCAGCACTTGCCTGGGGAGCTTTCCGTGCCTGGCTAATTCATCCGCCGAAGCGGCAACCGCATCGTACAAGGCCGTGGTGCCCTTGGAATCGAAGTGCGAGAGCCCCCGATTCAGCGCGACCAGGTCCGACGTAAAGCCTTGATCGAGATAAGCACGATCGGAAAAGTTCACGATAAACGTCGCATCCTTTGGATTTGAAGCCCTCAACAAGTTCAGGGCTGCCCTGTTTACCGCCGCACGCTTGTCCAGCATCGAGCCCGAGTTATCGACGAGAATGCCCAGGGAGACGGGCTGGTCCTGATGCAGAAATGAAGTAGTAGGCTGCGGAACACCATCTTCCCACACGCGGAAAGAGTCGCGGCTCAAATCGTCGACCGGCCGGCCTTTTTCGTCTACCACCGCGCAGGTCTGTAGAACCTCATCCACATCCTGGTGCATGGTGTAGATGCCGTCCTGGCGTTTCTGGATTTCACCGGGGCGGCTTGGAGCGAGAACGGACGAAGCGCTCGCCGGCGTGTTGTCTTCAGCATCGGGCGAGGGAATGGGATCGCGGTCTACATCCAGGCGCGGCTGAACCTCCGGATGAGTGGGATCTTGCAAGGTGGCCGGCGTGGTGGATTGCACCCGCGTTGTTGCTGCAGACTGGATCTGGCCGGCCAGTGACGAGCCACTGCAGCCAAGCAGGATCAGGGCCAGTGCAGCGGCGGCCTTCGGTGTGCGCGATATCGAAAACGCAGTTGAACGCATAGTGAGAATACCCAAACCCAGTTTTTCCTCATTCGCCATTTTATTTGATGCAGTTGCAAGGCAATCCGAGTGATGCGTACTCTCTTAAAAAAGAGTCCGGTCACAATTCGTGCCCAATCATCCGACCACCTTTGCATGGACCTTGCTGCCACCCGCAGCGCGTAATGGGTACGGTCCAGGACACAAGTCTGCGCGGCGCTCCAGCTATCGACCGCCGGAACCCGCACTTGTCACCGATAGGCCTGTGCCGGTCCAATCTGGTCCATCGGCAATTCCAACGAAAACAGAGAAGCAGAACCTCCATCCGCAAGTACCCAGATACCATGAAAGGCGTCATGCAGTTCAGGATGCAGCGTCAAAAGCGATGTCATCAATGCGGTCACCTGCTTCCGCGCAGTGGGTGGATCGTGCAACTGGGCTGCCTGCGCAGCGTCAGGAGTGTAGTGAACTTCGAGATCCAGCGCGCCGAATGTAGCCGTGGTGTCGATCGAATTCACTTGAAAAACAGTACCATGCGCACCAACCATCAGCGGCTGCTGCGCAGCGGGGAGATTGGTGGGATGCACGTGTTCCTCTTCATGCTGCAATTTGTCGAGATTGGGACTGGAAAGGAACTCCACCGGCTCTAGAAAATTGGCGGCAATCTTGTAATAGAACCAGGCATCCCAATTCATGTTCTTTTGCGCGTAATTACGCGCCGACACCCAATACCACAGGCCATCGTGACCAGTCGCCAGGATGGGCTTGGGGAAGAGGTTGCCCAGCATCCAGCGATGATCCGGTGTTTCCGACAGAATCAGTGAAATCTGTTGCGGCTGTGGGACGCCGGTGGCGTGCAGAATGGCCAGCGCATACGACCCTGGCGGCAGATTGTTGAAGTCCAATACCACCACCGGTGTTCCACAATAGAAATCTGTGCGAGCGCCTCCCGCAGGCTCGGTCGAGGCGTCCATGGCATAAAGGCTCTCTACGGTAATGGCCGCCTGCTGCACCAGGGGCTTCAAGGTTTGCACCAGGTCCGCAACCCCGCCGAAATCCGCCGCAAGAGCGGGAATCGTGTTCGCCCGAAGGGCCTGCACGTTTCCCGTTTGTATCTCGCCAACTATGGTGCGGGCAGCGCTTGACAGGGCATCGCGTTGCGCGGCCGTCATTTGCGATTGCGTCTTGCAAGAGCCGGCCAGCGCGGTCCGCGGCAGCATTGCGCCCGCAACAGTCAAAAGCAACAAAAGGGTGCGTGGTAAAGTAGCGGGACTCAGGAACATGGCTGCAGCCTTCCGTAAGGATCGTCCGGCCGGCAAATCGAAGAGCTTTGCCGGCCTTCTCATATTTGATGCAAATAAGTTGAACTTCGTTCACAGCACGTACGAGGAACTTATCGGCGTTTTTGCCATGGGTGGAAAAGCTTTGGCGAAGTGCAGGGCAAGCATTTGCAGATCTTGAGAGCCCTTTCAGGGAATTCGGATCGCGGTTGAAATGGAGGTTCTGTTCGCTCCTGGCCGCATGGTGGCTTGGAGAGCGAAGAGGGGAGCAGGCGTAAGCGCCCAAAGTTTGCCAATCCAGCCCATTCCAAAGGATGCACGGCCAACAATTCTCTCCCCCTGTTCGGAATTGAACAGTTTTGAGTCTTGTTTGATGGGATATTCGTTCTCAAGCCGCTAGTCCTTCGAATGGGGGAGGAACATGCTTGATGGAAACCCAGACTGCTCGGCGAGACTCTTGATAGTGGACGATGAACCTGCGATTCGAACTGTGATTTCCCAGGTGCTCACCGGAATCGGGTATCAGGTGCGCTCCGCTGAAGATGGGATCTCCGCGTTGGCTGAGATTCGGAACCAAATGCCCGATATCGTTCTCTCCGATCTCAACATGCCGGGTATGTCCGGCTTCGAGTTGATTTCGATCATTCACTGCAGCTATCCCTCAATCCAGGTAATCGCCATGAGCGGCGCGTTCTCCGGTGAAGAGGCGCCGTCCGGCCTTGCTGCCGACGCCTTCTACCAAAAAGGGTGTGGTCCAGGTTCCTTGTTGAAGATCATCAGAGCCTTGCCCCGGCTGGACCGGATATCGTACGGCCGCGCGACCGCGCCGGAGACCGCCTGGAATTAACCCAAGTAACTCGATAACGCAGTTTGGCCCTACTTTAGTTTGGCTGGTTGGGGTGTCTCCGGACCTTTCTGCAACCGTTCAGGAATTCTTTCCGGCAAGCGCTCGTAGAAGGTAAATTAGAAGTAAAGAGCTGAAAGGTCGACGCGTATAATTGGCGCCAGCCGCGATTACAATTGTCTGGAGATTGCGCCAAAGCCGGCTATTGCGCATTTTGTGGACATTGCGAATAGTTGTCTTCGGCAAGGCTTTCCTGAGCCAAGGGAATCGGAGTCAGCGTGCTCTCCTTAAGGTCAAATGAATCCAACAAAACGGCGTGATTTTCTAAAACTTTGCATTGCATCTGTACCCGCGCTGGTCTGTGCGCAAGGCATCCATGCCGAAGATGAGAACGGCCATGCAGCTCCCCAGCCGGTATATCGCAAGCCCGGCTCACTGGAGAGATACATCGACCCACTGCCTGTTCCCAAGCGATTGACGCCGCAAAGCACGGGCCAAGGAGAGGATCAGTATCGCGTTCGTATTTTGGAATTCACAAGACAATTGCATTCGCAGCTTCCGCCCACGAGATTGTGGGGGTATGAGGGGCAGTATCC
>DATKGE010000048.1:0-3142 GCA_035510955.1 Occallatibacter sp.
ACACATCGCCGACGGAGACGTCATCGAGTCCATCGGCGAGCAATCGACGCGCGAACTTTCCCTGGCCGTGATCCGGCTGATGCTGGACGGCAAACCGGGAACGCAGGTGACCATTTCGCTGGTGCGCCCGCGCAAGCCCGACCCCGACAAGCTGACGCTCACCCGCGCTTTGCCCGCCCCGGCGCCGATGGCCGAGCAGCAATACGAAAACTCCACCATACTTTATCTCAAGCCAGGCGTTCTGACCGCGGATCGGGTGGATGAAATTGCCGCGAAAATCAAGGCTGCGGGCAAGAACCGCAAGGTGCTGCTCGATCTGCGCGACTCCTCCGGCGACGATGCCCAGCAGGGAATCCGGCTGGCCAACTTCTTCATCAAGCAGGGAACGCTGGCCACGCTCGCGGGGCAGAAATTTCCTACACAGACTTTCACAGCTGACGCATCAAAGGTGCTGACCGATGCGCCGATGGATGTTCTGGTGAACCGCGGGACGTATGGCGCTGCTGAACTTGCGGCAGGAGCCATTCTCGACGCCAAACGCGGCGATGTGGTGGGCGAGCGTACCTTTGGTGAAGGCTCGGTGCAGAAGACGATCGAACTGCCGGACGGCGCGGCGCTTCTGCTGACCGTGGCCAAGTACGAGAGCCCGAACGGCACTAAGATTGAGGACGACGCGGTTAAGCCCAACGTGGCTGTCGAAGAGCCTATCGTAGACGACGAACAGGAGGCGGCTCCGCCCAAGGGCGACGAGCCGCTGACCAAGGCGCTCGACCTGCTGAAGGCGAAGAGCGCCTGACTTGTGGGTGGAAATCCCAGGTCTCAGAAGCGAGACCTGGGGCACCCGGTACCCGGCTAATTAAAGAACTGTACCTTAGAAAGCCTCTTAAACCTTCCGGAAAAGCGCTCCGCGCGGGTCTCTCGACCCACAACTCCTAAAAATTTAGTTGACAAATTCTTCACGCGCGGCCTACTCTCCTAAGTCATTAGGAGATGAACCTTGGCCGAGCGGGAAAAAGATACTCTGACCAAACTCGAACTGCAGATCATGCAGGTGATCTGGAAGCAGGGCGCGAGCAACGTGGGCGCGGTGCAGGCCGGACTGGAACAGCAGCTTGCCTACACGACGGTGCAGACCATGCTCAACATACTGCACCGCAAGGGCAAGCTGAAGCGGAAGCTGCGCGGGCGTGCGTTCGAGTACAGCGCCACTGTGACTGAAGCCGGGGCCTCTCGCCATGCGGTGCGCGACCTGGTGGACCGCATGTTCGGCGGGTCCAGCGAGGAGCTGGTGATGAGCCTGATCAAGAGCCGTCAGATTGACGCAAAGAAGATTGCGGAGTTGAGCAAGCGGCTGGAAAAGGATGGAGGCGGCGCATGAGAGCATTCGAAGCGGCCCTCAATGCAGTACTCAAGGCTGGACTCGAAGCTGGATTGGAAACCTGGGTCCTGAACTACCTGCTGAACTCCCTGTGGCAGGTTCCGCTGGTTTTTTTGGCGGCCCTGGTTGCTTCGCGGCTGGCGCGCACGGTCGGCCCGCACATGGAACACCGCATCTGGGTTGGTGCGCTGCTGCTGCAGGTGATTCTGCCGTTCTGCCATCTGCAACTGAAAGGGCTGGGTCAGCAGGCATGGGGATTGGTTCTTTGGTTCCGT
The DNA here is from genome assembly GCA_035510955.1 of Occallatibacter sp. Taxonomy (GTDB): domain Bacteria; phylum Acidobacteriota; class Terriglobia; order Terriglobales; family Acidobacteriaceae; genus Telmatobacter. Next base: position 1,654 of record DATKGE010000048.1, read on the forward strand.
CATGGCGGCGCGGCGGACGGCCAAATCCGGGTTGTCCTGGGCCCAGGCATAGCCTCCGGGCTGGCATTGCCTCGGCACACGGCAGAGGCGCTTGCAGCCGTTGCGGCGGCTTACCTCTGCGCTCTGGTTTATTTTGCAGGACGTCTGGGCTGGGGCCTGTGGACAACTGAGTCGATGCGCCGTCGTGCCACGCCTTTCAAGCCGGCAGGCGATGCGGCCATAAGTTTGACCAGGTTTCAGCGCCTGCTGGGAATCGGCGAGGGAAGCGACGGAGGCGAAGTCGAATTTGCCAGTTCGCCGCGGGTTTCAGGTCCGGCCACGGTTGGAGTCTGGAAACAAACGCTGCTGCTGCCACCTGCGTTTCTCGACAAGTTGAGCGCCGACGAGCTGGATGCACTGCTCGCGCATGAGTTTGCACACATGCAGCGCTGGGACTTCGCCAAGAACCTGCTGTACGGAATCGTCTCCCTGCCGGTTGCCTACCACCCGCTGCTGTGGCTCACGCGCGCGCGATTTGCCGAGACGCGGGAAATGGTCTGCGATGACCTGGCCGCCGAGGCCGTGGGAGGGCGAGAGGGTTATGCAAGATCGCTGCTGCGGCTGGCGCGGATGCTGTCGGATCGCAAGGCGCCGCGGATACTTCACGCCATCGGGATTCTCGATGCCAACATTTTTGAGAGGAGAGTTATGTATTTGACCCGGAGAAGTCTTGAAGTAACCGGCGCGCGGCAATTTGTGCTCGCCGCGGCCTGCGCCCTTCTAGCCATCGCCACCTGCACATCGGCGCTGGCGCTGCGCATGGATGTCACGGAGAACTCAGTGCAGAAGCCCGCCCCGGCAAGCATCAACGTCAAGGCCGACTCCCTGGTGGTTGTCAGCAAAGTGCAGCCGGTTTACCCCGCGGAGGCAAAGAAGAACAAAATCTCCGGATCCGTGGTTCTGGCGGCAACCATCGGCAAAGACGGAACCGTCGAGAAACTCCGCGTGGTCAGCGGTCCGTCCGCATTGCAGCGCGCGGCGGTTGATGCGGTCAAACAGTGGCGCTATCAGCCCTTTCTCCTGAACGGCAACCCCATTGTGGTCAAGACGAACATCACGGTTAGGTTTACGCTGGCCGACTAAGCAGTCTGCGGTATGCGGGCGAGGCATCCTACGCTTCGCCCGCCTTCCGCTTCGCGCGGATCTGGCTCATTCTCCTGGGCTTTGCCGGTTTATCCCCGTGGAACCCGCCGTGGCTCCCGTCCAAATCCGCCAGTTCCCGCTCTTGCATTCCATGGTGCCTGCAACTTAAGTTGCACTCCGTCTTGTATCGTAGCGATGCTAGCCTTAGGCTGACGCATATTCTCTTGCGCGCTTGAGAGATGCCGACGAGGCCTGAATCGCTTGGCAGTTTACTCCCCACCGAGCCTGGAACCGAAGCCGCTTGAGCGGCCACGCCGGCAGCAGGTCCAGGGGGTTCCCCGGCGTCTGAGGCGCAAAGTGGCCGGCC
>DATKGE010000049.1:0-4804 GCA_035510955.1 Occallatibacter sp.
CGCTGCGGCTCGTCCTGGCCGGTGAGCACCACGTCGCTGATGGTGGACGCCGTAACGCCGTTGAAGATGTCGGTCTTTTCCGCAATTTCATTGAACTGCGCAGGGGTGTAGCCCCTGCTGCCGCATTGCGTCCACTCCGGCGAACACAGTTTGGGCGTGGCCAGCGTGTGCACATCCTTGTAGGGGAACGGATCAATCAGGACGCCGTAAGCAACGCTGAAAACTGCGGTGCTGGCGCCGATGCCCAGCGCAAGCGTGAGGATCGCGGTGATGGCAAAGCCAGGGTTGCGGCGCAACTGGCGCCCGGCGTAGCGAAGGTCCTGTCCGATTGTCTCCAGCCGGAAGCCGCTGGCGTCCGAACGCGCGCGCTGTTGGCTATTTCCCATTCGGCATTCTCCCATCCCGAAAGAAGAGTCCAATGAAAATCAAGCCTACGCGAGACGGAAGAGTGCGGCAAGTCGGCGACTCGAAACACGAGGATCGAGGGTCGCACGCCCACTTGAGTGCGATACAGCTGCGCAGCTTTTCTCGATGAATTTGTGCTGTCCCGGGTCTCAGGATCGAGACCCGGGGCACCCGATCGTAGGAGCGATTCTTGAGAAACGCCTTACGGTTGCGGCTCGACCAGGTGGTGGGCAATCGCGAACAGGGCCAGTTCCAGGCGGGTGGAGACGCCGGTCTTGTCAAAGATGTTGGACAGATGCCGCTTGACGGTCTCTTCGCTGAGGGTGAACTGCTTGGCGATGTCGCGATTGGAGCAGCCTTCCACGATGCAGCCAACCACTTCCAGCTCGCGCGGAGTGAGGCCGTAGGTTTTGCGCTGCGGCACAACCGCCTGCTGCATCAGGTCGTGCAGAGCGCTGACCAGGTTGACCACGCGCTTGCCGCCGATCCAGTAATCGCCGCTGTAGACGGTGCGGATGGAGGTCTGCAAATGGCTGGCCAGGGCGTCCTTGAGCACGATGCCGCGGGCGCCGATGTGCAGCGCCTCGATGATCTGCTGCGTGGTGATCGTCGAGGTGAGGAGAAGAATCTTCACCGTGGGCGTGCCGTTCATGATGGCGCGCATGGCCTCCAGACCCGGCAGGCGCGGCATTTGCACGTCGAGCAGGAGGATGTCCGGCTCCAGTTCCAGCGTCTGGGTGATGGCCTCGTCGCCGTCAGTGGCCTCGCCGACCACGTCAAAACCGTCTTGTTCGGAGAGCATGTTGCGCACCCCGATGCGAACTACAGGATGATCGTCGGCAAGTACAATTCGTATGGGCTTTTCCACGGGATCGGCGAACCTCCAGTGCTTTCCGGGTTATAACTTCAAACCAGCATCCAGCATACGCTGCAGGTTCAGTGCGGCAGCGCGTAAATTGGCCAGGATGACCGAGCTGTTATCTGCTTGGTTAACCTTATCAGGCTCCAGGGCCCCGGATTCGATCATTTCGCCGAGGCGGGCCACCTGCACGGCGCCGGCCATCGAGCCGCCTCCCTTGATGGCGTGGCCGATGCGGCGGGTTTCAGTCCAATTTGCTTTGCGGATGGCCGCTTCCAGGGCCGTGGTGCGCCGGGCCACGTCGGCGACGATGGCCTCGAAGATCTGGCGGATGGCGGTCTCCGGCATCATTTCACGCAGCTGGGCGAGCGTTGTCGGTTTGATGATTGTTTCCTGGGGGTCGAGCTGGTGCGGGGTGGGAGGATGCAATTGCCCCTCCTGCTGTTCAATCAGCCTGGTCAGGGCCTCCGGAGGAAAAGGCTTGAGCAGGAATCCGTCGGCCAGGGCCTTGACATCTTCCGGCAAGGCGCTGGCGCTGATGACGTAAAGGCGGGCGTTGCTTAGAGCGCGAAGCTGTTCCATCAAGTTGATTCCGCTCAACCCGGGCATCTGGACATCCATGAGGATGACTCCGGGTTCAAATGTCTTTGCGGCTAGCAGCGCCACCGCCTGGCTGCCGTCGTCGGCGGTGTGGATGGAGTAACCGCTCATGGTGAGCAGGGTGGCCATCACCTCGCGGCTGACCATATCGTCATCCACCAGGAGCACCGTCGGCAGTTCTATCCGGGTGAAGTCAAGCATAAGTACAGTTTGCCACTTGCCAGCGTGAGTCACGCATAAATCGCTCAAAGAGAATCCAAACAGTTCAGGGTTATTCCGGCCGGTTCACTGGTCCGGAGGCGAACGGAGGAAGAAACTTGCATCCTTGCCAGGGGGATTTTTCATTTAGAGAAAAGCCCTTCGGCGGCATTGTTTTTCCCACACGACGGACTTTGCGCTCTCAGGCTCAATTGCCGACGACCAGCACCTGGAAACTGCCGTTCACTGGGTTGGTCTGGAGCGATCCAATGCCTCCGGTCGGGGCGAGGTTGACGCCGAGCAGGTCGGTGACAAGGTAGACCTGTCCGGTTTCAGGATTGACGGCCAGGGTGCGGGCGCGCTGGCGCGTGGGCAGCGTCTGGATCACGGCATAGCCGTCGGTTACGCTCTGGCTGATGATGGTGAGGCTGCCATCAGCGCCCCCGTTGGCAGCATAGATGAGGCCGCGATCGGGATCGTAGCCGATGGCGTCCACGCCGGGGCCGATGGGCAGCGTAGCCACCAGTTGGCCGTCGTCGGCGTTGAGGACAAGCAGCTTCATGTTGTTGCACGCGGCAAAGAGGCGCTCATGGGCGCTGTCGACGGCCAGGGATTTGGGCGTAGCGCATTGACCGTCGAGAGAGAAGTAGCGAACCGGCCGGTCCCGTTGCGTCCAGTCGATGATGAAGGGCGGCGCGGCTTGCTTTGCGGGGCGCGCCGGGGCTGAAGCGGAAGCAGGCGCCGATGCCGGATCGGAAGCATTCCCGGACCCAGCCGCGTTGCCGGACAGGCCGGCGTCCGCACTGGCGTCCGTCTTTTGGGGCAGCAGCGAAGCTACCGTCTGCGCGTCGAAGCGCAGAATCCGATTGCGTTCCGGGGCGTTGATGAAGAGATTTCCTCTTTGGTCGGCCTGGGCAAAGCCGAGCGTCTCCGGCAGCAGGATCTGCGCCACCACCTTGCGCGTCTGCGTGTCGATCACGGCGATGGACGAGACAGTGTCTGGTTTGGGATGCACCGGCGGCGGCGGCGGCGCGGGCCTGGGCACGATGTGCGTGGTGGTGCGCGGCACAGCAGGACCGCGCGGCGCGGGGCCAGGGTCGGTTCGAACCGCAAAAAGCAGCCCGGTCTGCGGCTCAAACACCAGGGCGCGCGGGCTGGGAATGCCCTCGATCGCTGCAACGGTCTGCAGGGTACGGCGGTCGAAGACAACGACCCTGCCTGCCAGGCCATCGCTGATGTAGCCGAACTCCCCACTGTAGTCCAGGGCGATATCATGCGCCTCGGCCAGGCCGGAGATTTCCCCGGCCAGCGTGCCCGCCTTTACATCCACCACCTGCACCGAGCGGCCATGGGCAATGTAAAGCCGTTCCGCGGCGGGGTCCATGGTGAGGTAGTCCCAGCTGCCCGTGCCGCCCACGATCCAGGTGTTCTTGATGGAGAAGGGGCTGCTGGGCGTCTCGGTGGACGCGGCGGGCTGCTGCGCGCGAAGTGTGGGGACCAGGAGAGTGGGGACCATGAGCGCCAGTACTGAAAGCAGGCAGGAGACGAGAAGGCACTGGATGAGCCGGAAGAGCGCGGGCCCTTTCTTCATCGTGGAGGTCTCCTTCAGTTATAGATGCGGTGAGGGCGATTGGCGCTCGGAGATTTGGCGGATTGCAGAATGAGTTGAAAGCCTCCGGCCCCGGTGAACAAGCATCAGCTCGCCCGAAAATCCTCGCCAAAAGCCGGCATTCCTGCTCAAAGAATTCAAGACGAGGTCGATCCATTGCGAGTTGTTACTCGAATAGTAATTGCCGTTAAGGCGATTGCCGGATTGCCAACCATCCAACCAGAGGTTGGAAAACCGATTGCGGTCCAGCTTGTGAATGCTACCGGGTGTTCTGCCAACCGATGCCTGCGTTCCAACCTCCTTGCCGCGGTGAATTGTGCAGCATCGAAGGGCTTGGATCCTCAAGGCCAGATGACCGGGTGGTCTTGTTTTTCCGCTGGTCAACGATACAATTCGTGGTGATCAGGCTGAAAGAGGCGATCCATGTTGAAAAGTCTGCCGGTCTACTTCCTTTGTCTTGCTCTCTTCTGCGATGCGTTTGCGGGATTTGGTCTAGCACAATCGGCCGCGCCGGGAACTGCCGTGGCCGGGCATAAGGGCAGGTTCCAAGTGGATATCCCCGGTGTCATCGGTCGATCCGACGTCATTTTGGGCAGACCAAACCTGGAACCCGGCGAGGCGATGCCACTCGGCAATGGAAGGCTCGGCGTTGCCGTGTGGTCGGCTGAAGGGCTCACGGCGCAACTCAATCGAAATGACACCTTGCCAGATCGCTTGTCGCCGGGACAGGTTGTCGTTCCGGGGCTCGCCGCTCTCACGGGCGCGAAGGATTACTCGGGGCGCCTGGACCTCTACCGCGGCGAGTTTCGAGAGCAGGGCGGCGGCTTGACTGCAACGGCCTTTGTCGAGCCGGATACGGACACCTTGATCGTTGACGTAACCGGCGCGGAACCCGGACACCCGCAAACCGCGGTGCTGAAGCTATGGGCGCCTCGTACCGCTCACGCAATCGCCCACATCCGCGCTGGGTTCCTTGCCCAACATTGGATCGACAACAAGAATCCCGGCTCGTCCGGCCGCGCTTTCGGATCGCTTTCTGCAATTACTGCGCAGGGCCGCGACGTGTCCGCCGTTGTCACTGACCCATTGACCATCACTGTTTCGTTCAAGCCTTTTGAGGACGGTCATTTTCG
>DATKGE010000050.1:0-13230 GCA_035510955.1 Occallatibacter sp.
ACCAGCAGCGCGCCGGCCAGGTCCGCGCGCAAGTTGGGTTCGAGCTCGGCGAGCTCTTCGCTGGAGACGAGCCGGCTGGGCACAGCGCGTTCCGCCAGCCAGCTTCGCTTGCGGACCGCTTCGTCCAACTCTTCGTCATCCGCGGCAACCCAGAGCGTTCCGGGAGTTTCGTACTCCGCGCCTGTGGGCAGCGTGGGGCTCAGCGCCTGCCACAACTGCTGCGAGCGGCGCGTGAGCGCAAACTGCGCCTCCGAGTCGTCCATTACCACGATGTGGCCCATCCCCGCGGCAGTGGCTCCACTGCCCAGCACATCCCGCTCCACCAATGCCACGCGCAAGCCCTTCTGTGCGCAGGCCAGCGCGCACGCAGCGCCCACAATGCCGCCGCCTGCAATCACGGCGTCAAATGTCTGCCTAGCAGCCGCACTCATTCCGGAACTCCCAGGCGGAACGGGTCAGCGGGATCGAAGATCAGGGTGGACTCCCCGGTTACGTAGGCTGAGCCGGTCACGGTGGGAGTGATTCTTGGCGCTTCGGTTGGGCTGGGCGAGTCGTAGAAGTGATACTTGCCCTCGAAGACCGTGCCCAGGATGCCTTCCTGGCGCCAGAGTTCGCCGGGTTGCAAGTGGCCGTCGGCGGCCAGGCAGGCCATCTTGGCGCTGGTTCCGGTGCCGCAGGGCGAGCGGTCGTAGGCCTTGCCCGGGCAGAGAACAAAGTTGCGGCTGTCATTGCTTGGGTCGTGCGCACCGGTAAACAGTTCGATGTGGTCAATCTCCGCGCCGTCCGCGCCGGTGATGCCGGCCTCGACGAGCGCGCTGCGAATCGCCCACGTATAAGCCGTCAGCGGCTCGACCTGGTCCAGAGTCAGCGAATATGGATGAGTCCCAACCAGAAAAAACCAGTTGCCGCCCCAGGCCACATCGCCCGTGACCGCGCCGTAACCGGGAACCTGCACCGTGACGGCGGCGCGATGGCGATACGCCGGCACGTTTCGAATGGTGACGCGATTGCCCTCATGCAGCTGGAAGACGACGGTGCCCACGGGGGTTGCAAGGGCGTGGGTGCCGGGCCGGATGCGGCCGAGGTGGGCGAGGGTGACGGCTACGCCAATGGCGCCGTGGCCGCACATGCCCAGGTAGCCAGCGTTGTTGAAAAAGATGACGCCCGCCGCGCAGGCCGGACTGAATGGCTCAAGCAGAAACGCGCCCACCAGAACGTCGGAGCCGCGCGGCTCGCACAGAATGGCGCGCCGGTAGCCGTCGAATTCGCGGCGAAGTGTCTCCAGCCGCTGGGCCAGCGGTGCGGAGCCCAGCTCGGGACCACCCTCCACAACGCACCGCGTGGGCTCGCCCGCGGTGTGCGAGTCGACGACACTCAATCGAAGAGGGACCTGCGAATTGACCATGGTTGTCAGTGGACAGTGTATTCTTTTTGCGAAGTATACAAGGGTGGATATAAAGTTTCCCAACACCCCTTCGAATTGCCCTTTCTTCGAACTACACTTTCTTTGAACTCCCTTTGGTTGTCACCGTTGCTCGCATCGGATGGACTCGGCCCCGAGGCTGATCTGCCGCGGCTTTCGCGCCAGGTAAGGGGCGCGGGTCTGCCGCGAGCCCAAACATGGGCCACGGGAAAAACGGCAACTGATGCAAAAAATATAAAGAAAGATATGCGATTTTCTTGTTCGTTAGCGTTTTGATATTGATGATGTTGATTCAGTGGCGAACCAGGTTCAGCAATCCGCGGGTCCGCGCCTGAGAGGAGTCGCAGGCGCGGATAATTGGACGTGTGGACGCCACGCGCAATTTTCCGCTCCTGAACGACTACCAGACGTATTTGCGCGTGGAAAAAGGGTTGCGCCCGCTCAGCTGCGAGGCTTACGACGGGGACCTGAAGACCTTTGCCGAGTTCATCGAAAGCCGCCAGGGGGTGCTGTTGACGGCCGCCCAGCAGGATGTGTCGGCCTTCCTCGAACACCTGCGCAACCACGGCATCGACTCGCGGTCGGCGGCGCGCAAGCTGAGTTGCCTGCGCGGCTTTTACAAGTGGCTGCTGCTGGACCGCCGCATCCATCACGACCCCACCGTCAACATTGAATCGCCGAAAGCCTGGAAGGTACTGCCCAAGTCGCTGGCCGAGCCGGAAGTGGTGGAAATGCTGGAACGCGCCGGCATGGCCGCATCGCACCCGCAGGCCAAGGCCACGGCGTTGCGCGATCACGCCATCCTGGAACTGCTCTACGCCGGCGGGCTGCGCGTCTCGGAGGTCACAGCGCTCTCCACCGGCGACCTGGCCATGGACGCGGGCCGCGTGCAGGTGCGCGGCAAGGGAGACAAGGAACGCATTGTGCCGCTGGGCCGGACGGCTATCGAAGCACTGGAGGCATATATGCGCCAGGGCCGTCCGCATCTTGCCCGCATCAGTTCCGCACGCAAGCCCCATGCCGCGCGGCAGGATGCAACCCGGCTGTTTCTCTCTCTGCGCGGGATGCCGCTCACTCGCCAGTGGGTCTGGCACCTGGTCAAGATGGCCAAAACCGGCGCCAGCCCGCATCGACTGCGGCACAGTTGCGCCACGCACATGGTGGAACACGGAGCCGATCTGCGCAGCGTGCAGTTGATCCTGGGCCACGCCGACATTTCCACCACGCAGGTCTATACGCACCTGGCGCTCGGCCGTTTGAAGGAAGTGCATCGCATGCACCATCCCCGTGCGTCGCGCATGGAAGCGATTGTCGAGGCGGATTCCGAGCCAGTGGACGATTCAACTCATGACTCAGATCATGACTCCGGCGCCCATCACTCCATTGCCCATCAATCCATTTCCCGTCGCTCCATTAAGGAGACGACATGAGCGCCACGGCGACGGCCTCCGTCCCCGTGCCGATCGATGCGTTGGTCGAAGACTATCTGCGCGTTCTCGCCAATGAACGCGGCGCCTCGGCGCACACGCTGCGCGCCTACCAGCGGGAGTTGCACGGCTTCGCGGCCTTCATCGCCGAACGCTATGGCAAGCGGCAGACCGTCAAACGCATCGAGCACACGCATATCCGCGCCTATCTGGGCACGCTCTACGATCATGGTCTCTCCAAGGCCTCGGCTGCCCGCGCCCTGGCGGCCGTTCGCAGTTGGTTCAAGTGGCTGGCGCGCGCCGGCCACGTCGAACAGAATGCCGCCTCGCTGGTGGCCACGCCGCGCCTGCCCAAACATTTGCCCCGTGTCCCTACCATCGAGCGAATGAACCAGGCGATGGACTCGGTGGGCGAGGACGCCGCCAGTTGGCCAGCGCGCGACAAGGCCATCCTCGAGGTCCTCTATGGGTGCGGCATCCGCAATGCTGAATTGGTCGGCCTGAATCTGCAAGACATTTACTGGGCCAACGAAGCCATCCTGGTGCGCGGAAAGGGCCAGAAGCAGCGACTGGTTCCTTTGGGAGACACCGCTGCCAGGGCCATCCGCGCCTATCTCGCCGAGCGGTCGGCGCTGCTGGCGGCCGCAGGCAACGGGAAAGGAAGTACCACCCCCGCGCTGTTCGTCAATCTGCAATTGCGCGGCCTGGCCAGGGCCCGCGGCGACTCCCCAGCCGGACAAGCTCGTCTCACCACTCGTAGCGTGGGCCGCATCGTCAAGCGCATCGCCATCCTGCGCGGTCTCTCCGCTGACGTGCACCCGCACACGCTGCGCCACGCCTTCGGAACTCATTTATTGGAAGAAGGCGCCGATCTCCGCGCTATTCAGGAGTTGCTGGGGCACGAGCGGCTCTCGACAACGCAGCGGTACACGCAGCTTACCACCGCGCAGCTTACCCAGGTCTACGACCGGACTCACCCGCGGGCAAAGTAGCGCCTCATGGTTCATGACAGGCTCCAGGATTGGCCAACGGGCTAGTTTCCGATAGGCCGTCAACCCCTCAAATCCAGCGTCCAATTCCGTAAAGGAGCTTTCGGCTTGAATCTCCACAGTGGGGCTTTGTCTCCAACTGCGCTTGAATAGTATGGTGGATGCCATGGACACTGCGGCAATCGGCAAAGATCTTGTCGGAACGGTGATCGACGGAAGATTTACGCTCATCCAATGGTTAGGGGGCTCGGCGGCAGGAGAGGTTTTTCTTACCGAAGCGGACGGACAGCGCGCCGTCATCAAGCTCATCCCGGCCGATGCCGTGGACGCGGAAGCCCGCACCGCAGCCTGGGCAGCCACAAGCAGCCTGTCTCATCCTCATCTGGTGCGCCTGTTGCAGACCGGCCATTGTCAGGCCAATTCTGCCCCGCTGTTCTACGCCGTCACGGAATACAGCGAAGAATTGCTGTCGCAGATTATTCCCGAGCGGCCGCTCACGTCAGCCGAGGCGAGGGAGATGCTGGACCCGATCCTCGATGCAATTTCCTATCTCCACAGCAAGGGCATCGTCCATGGTCATCTCAAGCCGTCGAACATCATGGTCGTCGACGATCAATTGAAGATTTCCTGCGACGATCTTCACCTCGCCGGCGAGGCCACCGGACGTGCTGGGGCGCCGGACATTTATACCGCGCCGGAATGCGCCGGGGGGAGCATCTCGCCGGCCGCCGATCTCTGGTCACTTGGCGTCACCCTTGTCGAAAGTCTCACCCAGCATCCGCCGGTTTGGTTGCCGCCGGACGAGATCGATCCGCGTGTGCCGAAATCGATCGAGCAGCCCTTCGCTGGCATTGCGCGGGAATGTCTTCACTCCGATCCCGCGCGCCGATGCAACCTCGAATTCGTCAAAACTCGTCTCCACCCCGACGCATCTCTCCCCGATAGAACCAGCAGTACAGTCGAAGCTGCACCCGCCAAGTTCCCGGTGAAGACTCTGATTGCCGCAGGGCTGGTTCTGGTCGCAGTCGTTGCAGGCCTGCTGCTTTGGTCGCACCGCGCTGAGCCCGGCCCGGAAACCGCGAAAGAACCAGTGCTAACGAACCCCGCGTCCTCCCCTCAATCCCCGGTTCCAGTAAATCAGACCGTCCGAGGTGCGTCGGTCAAGGGCGCAGTCGCTGAGCGCGTTTTGCCGGACGTGCTCCCCAGCGCGCAGGAGAGCATCGAAGGCAAAGTCAATGTAAGCGTAAGGGTCGCGGTCGATGCGACTGGGATGGTGTCGAATGCCGCGTTGGACTCACCTGGGCCCAGCAAATATTTTGCCAAGCAGGCCATGCAAGCTGCGCAACGTTGGAGATTCAAGCCTGCACAAGCCGATGGCAAAGCCGTCGCCAGCACCTGGATTCTGCGTTTTCACTTCACACAATCTGGAACCGACATCACTCCCGTTGAAGTTTCTCCTTAAGACAGGAAGAGGCAGATCAAACCTCAGCCCTGAAACTAGTCCTGGAAGCTGTCGCATAAATGCCCTTGGACTGCGAAAAACGTTCCGCAGGGGGCGGGTAAACCTCCAGAAAGGCAATCCGCAGGGGCGAAACAGGCTGCGGAAGAACGCATGTTTTCAGATGAGCATTGCGAAGAACATACCTCAGGGGCTAAAGCCCTCGTTGATTCCGCTGGCATTGAGCCGGGACTAAAGTCCCGGCCTGCCGCCCGAACGAGTTTTTCCGCAGACTGAAAAGCCCCGCGATTTTTGCGGCCTTTGCGGGACGACTAAAGTCGCGCCCTTTTCACAAAGCCATCTATCAGACCGGTTCTGGTCGGCCCGCTAGAAGCTGATCTTGTTCTTCGGATACCACGTCAGCTGAATGGTTGTGGTCGTCGCAGTCTGCTGCGTGGCAGGATACGTCGGCGTCCCAGTCGGATAAATGGGCGCCTTCCATCGTTCGTAGGCGAAGGTGCCGTTGATTTCGAAATCCTTGCCGATGCGCTTCACCGCCTGGAAGTTGATGTCGCTCAGCGTAGTTCCGCCGGGGATAAAATCTTTGGTTGCCTTTTGCGTGCGCAGGCTCGCCTGGATCCACTCGTTGCCGCTCAGGTGGTACGTAGCCCAGGCCTGGCCGCCCTTGTCTTCGCGGCCGATCCAGTCGCCGAACAACACGCCCTTGTTGGTGTAGCCTTGCCGCTGGACGGCTTCCCAGTATTCGAATCTGCCGCCCTGGCTGTCCCTCGTGGAAGCGTCGGTGTTGGCTGCTTCGGCCCTCAGGTCGAGCTTGGGAATGCCGGGGACGTGGGACAGATAGAGGCCTGGCCTGTAGCTGGATCGCCGCGGAGCGTCGGCAGGCGACACTTCGTCATGGGCCTCGGAATCGGTGTAGAACGTGAGCCATTTCCGCATCAGCGGCAGCCGATAAGAAAAGTCAAATGCCCCAAAGCGGGCGCCCGGATCGCTGGGAGAAAACTTGCCCGCAGTGGGGGCGGTGAAACTGAAGAAGCTCCTCAGGAATGTGTGCAGCGTAATGGGTTCGTGGTCTTTGCCTCCCCAGATCGCGGTGCGCTCGAAGCCAAACTCTAGGTTCTGGGTGGGCTTGAAACTGATCTTCTCCACATGCACCCAGGGGTCGTTGGGATAGACATGGCCCTTCAGGGAACCGATCAGGAACTCATAGCGGAACGGACCTGTTATGTAGGAGAGGCCCGGAACGTGAAGGGGTTCAATGCGGTTAATGCGGAACGAATAAATATTCTCGGCATTGTTGGAGTAGGCCATGCCCGCTCCCAAGCCGGGCCCCAACCAGTCGTCCTGTTTGCCGAAGGAGATCTCGTGGTTGAGGTAATGGGCTGAAACATAAGCCTCCATGACGCGCCCATCGGCGGTTGAGGCGATGGGCCCCAGCGGAATGGTGGACAGCAGGTTCAAGGGAAGAGGCACACACGAACTTCCCGATCCGGTCCCTGCGCATGTGTTGTTGAAGAAATAGGTCGTTTCGTCAACCTTCGAGGCAAGCGTCTGGGCCAGCCCGTTGGAGTAGCCGGTGCCTGAGGGCGCGGCCTGGAATTCACCGCGCGCATAGATCAGAAACCGGCCGGCCGACGCGTAGCCGCTGGCGCCGGAGTAGTCGTTGAACCCTGCCTGATAGGGCCGTCCGTAGTCGTTGATGATGGTCGAGCCGAGGTGAAAGCTGTCCCGCAGCGGAGTCCCGCTGATACCGCGTTCCACGGAGTAGATTGACTCGACGCGCGTTTTGCCTTGATGGGCCAGGCAGGGGCCTTGCACGTCGTAGTGCAGTTCGTGCGTCAGCGCCTCATAGATTCCCTGTGCCTCATCCGTGGCCGGACCGGGGTCGGCATCCTCGATATGCGCTCCGGCTTCCTCAAGCATGTGATCCAGGCTCGACCGCGTGTAAGGACGCATGCCCAGGTAAACCGTATCCACGAAGCCGAGCGCGTAGAGCCGCCATACCGCGGGATAGACCCAGCTATCCACAGGAATGTAAGGGGAATCCAGAAGGGAAGGTTCGCAGGCAGACGCCGGTTGGCTCGAGCCGCTGGTTGTCTGCGCTGCGCCGGACGGCGCTCCGGGCTGTTCGGCCTGGCATGGATATGCGGCGAAGAGGAGAAGTCCTGCCAATACTGCCGCAGTTGGAATGACAGGGTTGAAAGCCAAACGTCTACTCACGTTCATTCACTCACTCTATCATTCGGAGACCCGCCTGCAGAGACGAAAAATGAACCAGAAAGGGCCGTTCGAGCGAGTCATACGGAGGCACTTTGTATCTGAAAATGAACGACTTGTCATCCAGGATTCGCTGTCGAACGATGCCTGGCTCCGCCACGGGTTGGCTGCGGATTTCTGTGCCTGGCGGCGCGCCATCCCAGGGCCGCTTGAATGCAGCCCATGCCTAAAGCTCCGTTGGTTGCAATCCCTTGTCGAGCAGGTACTTTTCCATGCTTTTCAATGGGTCGCCTGGATTTGGGCGCCGGCAATCGATCAGGGTGGGTCCGTGGCCTTTGCGGGCGTGCGCAATGGCTTCCGAAGCGACACGATAGACAGCCACCACGTCGTTGCCGTCCACGGCAATCAACGGGAGCGAGTAACCCTTGCTTCTGATGGGAAGGACAGCAGCGCCGTCAATCCCCTGGTTGCCATCCGGGCCGCTGAGAGAGATGAAAAGAAAGGGAAGGTTGTGGCCGGCTGCAATTGTGAGCGCCTTGAGCCAGGACGATTGCCAACTCCGCTGGCTGCTTGAAAAAAGAACAGTGATTTTGCCGCCGTTTTTGTCGGCCGGAGCGGACCGTGAGGCGTCCGAAATGCTGGGAGCGATGGAGACCATTGGATTGATGGCTTGTAGCGCGGCATCCGGCCACGAGTCGGCGACAACGGTGTCGTTGGTAAGCAGGTCGATAGCCGCGCCGACCGCTGCCGCCTCATGGCCCAGAATGGAGTTGACCTTCTTCACCCGGTTTCCCAATTGCTCGGCAATGCTGCGGCAGCGGAACATGGCGGAATAAAGCGTAAGCAGCTTCTGCCTGGAGATGAGCGAGAAGCCATCGTTCATGGGCGCAATTTGACTGTTGCTCTTGGTCATGTTCGATTCAGCGGTCACCGGTGCTGCGATTGTAAATGGAAGGGTCGGTTCTGGATCCGGTTTTCAACGGGCCAATGCTTTCGCAACCGGTAAAGGAAATGCTAGGGTAAAGCGGATATGAGTTCACCAACAGCCGATGTGCTCGGCGAGATCGGCCTGCCGGTTCCGATCCGCGAACTGGCCTCGAAAACCTGGGACGTGATCGTTGTGGGCGCGGGGCACAACGGTCTGGCCTGCGCGGCCTACCTGGCTCGTGCCGGGCAGCGCGTACTGCTAGTCGAGAGCCGCCAGCGCGTCGGCGGCGCATGCACCATCGAGGAGCCATTCCCCGGCGTGCGCATGTCTCCCTGCGCTTATCTTGCCGGCCTTTTGCATCCGCTGGTGGTTGAAGAGCTGGATCTGCCAAGGCGTGGCTACGTGTGGACGCCCGCGGTGAACGGCTTGTTTGTTCCATTCCTCGATGGTTCAAGCATTCAGCTATGGGACGACGATGACCGCTGCGCGGAGGAAGTGCGCGCGTTCGCTCCCGGCGATGTGGAAGGCTGGCGCGCCATGAGCGATGTGATCCGACGCCTGCGCGACGCGCTCAGGCCAGCAGGCGCAGGCGATCTTTGGATCGGTGAGCCGCCCACGCGGGCGCAGATTGACGACCGCCTGGGCAGCGATGAAG
Organism: Occallatibacter sp.; assembly: GCA_035510955.1. Classification (GTDB taxonomy): domain Bacteria; phylum Acidobacteriota; class Terriglobia; order Terriglobales; family Acidobacteriaceae; genus Telmatobacter. The sequence continues at coordinate 9,096 of DATKGE010000050.1, forward strand.
AAGCACGTTCGGTTCTATTCGACTGGTCGATGGCGGAGTTTGTCGAGCGCTACGTCAAGGACGAGCGGCTGCAGATCGCCTATCTCGGCCAAGGCGTGATTGGAACCAACGCCAGCCCCTTCGATCCCGGTACTGCATCCATCCGCTTTCATCATTCCTCGGGACGCCTGGGTGGAATGCCCGGCATGTGGGGCTATGTGCGCGGCGGCATGGGCATGGTGTCGTTTTACTTTTGCGATGCCGCGCGAGAGGCCGGAGCGACCGTCGTCTCCGGCGTGGCGGTGTCGCGCATTCTTCCCGGCGAGGGCATCGAACTCGAAGGCGGAGAGCGCATCGCCGCGCGCACGGTTGTCTCAAACGCCGACCCGCGCCAGACGCTGCGCTTGCTCGGCGCGGAAGCCGACACAGGCTGGCGCGCCCAGGTCGAGCGCGTTCCCATCGAGGGCTGCACCGTCAAGCTCAATGTGCATTTGCGCGAGCTGCCGAATTTCACTGCGCGCCCAGGAGTCAACCAGCCCCACCACTACGGCCAGATCAACGCGCCGCTCAGCAAAGAAGAATGGAGGGCCGGCTTCGCCGATGCCCGCCGCGGCGAGTTGCCCGAACACCTCTGGTGCGAGCTCTACTTCCAAAGCGCGCATGACCCGTCCATCGTCCCGCCGGGGGAGCACACCATGAGCGTCTTTGCGCAATACGTGCCGTACAAATTTGCGCACGGAACCTGGGACGAGCGCCGCGAGGAAGTGCGCGGGTTGGCCATGAAAACGCTGGGCCGCTTCTGCTCCAACATCCCCGCCGCAGTGATCGATGCACAGGTGCTGGGGCCGCCCGACATCGAGCAGAAAGTAGGTCTCACGGGCGGCCATATCTTCCAGGGCGAGTGCCTGCCGCAGTTTATGTGGTCCAACCGTCTGTCTGCGCGTACCCCGATGGACGGCGTGTATCTGTGCGGCGCGGCTACGCATCCCGGAGGCTCTGTCATCGGCATCAATGGCCGCAATGCCGCAATGCTGGTGCTCAAGGACCTTGCCCGAATTTAGCTGCAACGGCGCCTGCGTCTCTGCTATGCTGCGCCCTACATGGCCGATCATCCAGCGCTCAAACGAGGCATTCGGTTCCGCGACCTGGTGCTGTTCTACGTCGTCGTTGTGCTCAGCGTGCGTTGGACGGCAACCGCGGCCACCGCCGGTCCCAGCATTCTTATCGTCTGGATCGCCGCGCTCACCTGCTTCTTCATCCCGCTCGCCGCCAGCGTCATGGAACTCTCTTCGCGCCATCCCGAAGAGGGCGGCATTTACGTGTGGACCCGCGAGGCCTTCGGAGACTTCTCCGGCTTCATCTGCGCCTGGACCTACTGGATGAGCAACCTGCCCTTCTTCGCCGGCGTGCTCTACTTCGGCGCGGCCTCGGCACTGTTTGCCTTTGGTCCGCGCGCGCAGCGCCTGAACGGCAATCCGCTTTACTACATCGCCTTCGCCGTCTTCTGGCTGGCGTTCATTACGCTGCTCAACATCCGCGGCGTGGACGCGGGAAAATGGCTTAACAACATTGGCGCGCTGGGCAGCCTGCTGCCGCTCAGCGTGCTCATGCTGCTCGGTGCGGCCTCATGGATTCGTTTCGGTCCGGCCACGCACATCACCGCAGCCAGCCTGCTCCCGCATTGGTCGTTCGACAACGCCGTCTTCTGGTCCAGCGTCTTTTTCGCCTTCAGCGCCATTGAGGCCGCCTCCGCGATGGGCGATGAGATTCAGAATCCTCGCCGCGCCATTCCCCTGGCCTTGCTCGTCGGCGGATGCATTCTGGCCGTCGGCTACATCGGCGGAACATTCGCGCTGCTCTCCGCGCTTCCCAGTAACGCCGTCGGTGGACCCGATGGCTTCGTGAACGGCATCCACATGCTGGCCGGCCGTCTCGGCTTCGGATGGCTGCTCGCGCCTATGGCGTTGCTCGTCGCCCTCAACGCCGTCGGCGGAGCCGCCGCCAATCTCTCTTCCACAGCGCGCCTGCCTTTCGTTGCCGGTGTCGATCGCTATCTTCCTCCTGCCTTCGGATGGATTCACCCGCGCTACCGCACGCCCTGGGTGGCCATCGCCGTGTACGGCGCAGCGGGCATCGTCATCGCGCTGCTTGGCCAGGCCGGAACCACCGTCCGCGGCGCCTACGATGTGCTGGTCAGCATGTCGGTGATCTCGCTCTTTCTGCCTTATCTCTTCCTTTTCTCCGCCATGATCGTAATGCAAAGCCGTCCCGCCCCGTTTGAAGCGCGTCGCGTTCCCGGCGGCAAACCGGTAGCGATCGTACTGGCCTCGATCGGCCTGCTGAGCACCGCCATCACCATCGTTCTCTCCGTCATCCCTGCCGGCGACGAAACCAACAAGCCGTTAGCCGCGGCCAAGGTGGTCGGCGGAACCGGTGCATTGGTGGGCTTGGGGGTATGTGTCTTTCTCTTCTCGCGCTTCAAAGCGCGGACCGAAGCGGCGCGCGCTAGGTCGAATAATCCGCGTTGATGTGGACGTACTCGACGGTCAGATCGGTCGTCCAGAACACGCACGCGCCCGTGCCTTGATGCAACTGAATGCCGATCGAAAACTCGGACGCCGCAATGTAGTGGTGCGCCGCGGCCTCATCGAATTCCGGCGCGCGTCCGCCATTGGTGCAGATGGGCAGTTCGCCGAATTGAATGTCGATGCGGTTGGGATCGATCTCGGCGCCGGAGTAGCCGATGGCCGCAACCAGCCTGCCCCAGTTGGGATCGCCTCCGGCCCACGCGGTCTTCACCAGCGGCGAATGCGCAATGGCCTTGGCAATACGCAGTGCATCGGCGTCGGACGCAGCTCCTTCAATGCGCAGCTCGACTACGTGCGAGATGCCCTCGCCATCCGCCACGATCTGCCGCGCCAGCGAAGTGCAGACCTGCGTAAGCGCGGCGGCGAACTGTGCATTCTCAGATCCAATGGCCGCGCCGCTCGCCCCGGAACCAAGCAGCAGTACCGTGTCGTTCGTCGAAGTGTCGCCGTCAACCGAGATGCGGTTGAAGCTGAGCTCGATGGATCGGTTCAGGTAATCCTGCAGGTCGGCGGGCTCGATCTTTGCATCCGTCATCACGTACGCCAGCATGGTTGCATGGGGCACCAGCTGCGGATGAATCATGCCGGAACCCTTGCACAGCGCGGCGATACGAACTTCCTGTTGAGTGCCGTCGGCGCCTTCGATTTCGAAGCGCGCGAAGGCCGTCTTCTCCACCGTGTCCGTGGTGAGGATGGCCTGCGCCACGTGCTGAAAGTGATCGAATTCCGAGCCGAGCGACGCAGCCAACGCGGGCAAAACAGCAATCAGCTTCTCCGCCGGCAGCGGCACACCGATGATTCCGGTGGACGAAGGAAAGACCTCCTCGGGCAAACACTCGAAAACTTTAGCCACTGCTGCACAAGTGGCGCGGGCTGCCGCAAGGCCAGGCTCTCCGCCTGCGCAATTCGCGTTGCCGGCGTTGATGGCCACTACGCGCACACGGCCGCCGGAAGCGCTCAGGTTTTCCTTGTCTACAATGAGCGGCGCGGCCGTGACGCGGTTGGCGGTAAAGGCTGCTGCGGCGCTGGCCGGCGCGTCCGCAACGATAAGCGCAAAGTCGGTGCGACCGCTCTTTTTCAGACCAGCCTTCGCGGCGCCGAATCGAAAGCCCTGGGGAAGCAGAAATTGGGATGCGTCTGACATCGTGGTTAACCCATTTAATCTAACAGGTGGGGTTGGGTCGAAGGACGAAAGGATCAACACAGGAATGGAAGCGGCGAGCGAGAGCGATTTTCTTGAACTGCGCGACGTGAATGTAGCGCGCGGCGACCGTGTGGTGCTTCACAATGTGAATTTGACCATCAGGACCGGCGAACATGTCGCCATCCTCGGCCCCAACGGCTGCGGAAAATCGACGCTCATCATGGCCATGACCTGCCAGGTCTACCCCATCGTGCGCCCCGAAATGTGCGTGCGCATCTTCGGCCGCGAGCGCTGGGATCTGACCCAGCTTCGCCGCCACTTCGGAGTCGTCGGCGCGGAGTTGCCGGGCGAGCGCACAGCAGTCACGTCGGGCCTCGATGCAGTGACCGCGGGATTCTTTTCCGCGTCAACTTTGTGGCCCAAT
>DATKGE010000051.1:0-21297 GCA_035510955.1 Occallatibacter sp.
CCCCACCAAGAAAATCACAGTGAGCCTGGAAAATACCGGAGACGCGCTGGAGTTCAAGGTAGCCGATGAAGGGCGCGGGCTGGATCCGGAAACGCTTCCGGACCCTTTAGCTCCGGAGAATTTGCTACGCGGAACCGGCCGCGGGATCTTCCTGATTCGATCATTCATGGATGAGGTACACTTTCGACAACTGCATCCCGGGACCGAAGTGACGCTGATTAAGAAACTCACGCCGGCTCCCGAAAAAACTTAGCTACCAGAGCAGGGGGAGCGGGTGGCAGAGGGCTGAAGGGCGCTCTGCTACCGACTTCGGCACGATGGGAGTTTCCCACCGCCTGTTCAATTCAAAAGTGCTATAACCGTAATACCAATAAGGAGGAAATTCCGTGGCACTTACTATTGCTTCCCGTGAAGTGGACGGTGTGACAGTTCTGGACCTAAGCGGGCGGATCACTCTGGGCGAGGGCAGTGTGCAGTTGCGCGATGCCATTCGCGACCTGATCGGCAAGGGCTCAAAGAGCATCCTGCTGAATCTGGGCGACGTGAACTACATCGATAGCTCCGGGTTGGGCGAGCTGGTAAGCGCCTACACCACATCGAAGAATCAAGGCGCCACGCTGAAGCTGCTGAAGCTGACCAAGAAGGTGCACGACCTGCTGCAGCTGACCAAGCTCTACACCGTTTTCGACATCTACGACGACGAGGCCAGCGCCATCGCCTCCTACAAGTAAACCTGTCCCAGAAAAACCTATCCCAGGAAAACCAGTCCGGTTCGCGCCCGTCTCCCAAGCCCAAACATTTGAAAGGCCATCCGCCACGGCGGATGGCCTTTTCTGCCGGATCGCAGTTCAGCCAAGATCCCAAGCAGGCTGCTGAAAAACTCACGCAAATTCTTTACCGCTTTGTAACAGGGCATGACCGGGTACCCTCTGGGTCGCGTGCCGACAAAGCCAAGACAATGGAGTGGGCTTTAGCCCCTGCGGTATGCAATTCAAAAGATTCTCTTGAATTTCGTCCTTTTTCCGCAGCCGTCTAAAACTTCACCCCTGGCACCGCCTGCGCCGCCGGGCTGGCCTTGAAATAGGCATCGTTCTCTTTGAATCCGGCCATCCCTGCCCAGATGCTGTTGGGGAACTGCAGGATGAACGTGTTGTAGTCCTGGATGGCGTCGTTATAGCGCTTGCGGGCTACGCCGATGCGGTTCTCCGTGCCCGCCAGTTCGTCCTGCAGGCGCATGAACTGCTCGCTGGAGCGCAACTGCGGGTAGTTTTCCGTCAGCAGCAGCAGTCGTCCCAGCGCCCCGTCCAGTTGCCCATTGGCTGCGATCTTCGCCGCCGGCCCCTGCGCGTTCAACATGCCTGCGCGCGCGTTGGCGATGTCGCCAAACACGGTGCTCTCTTCCTTGGTGAATCCCTTCACCGTCTCCACCAGGTTGGGAATCAGGTCGGCGCGGCGCTCCAACTGCACATCCACTTCCGACCACATGCTTTTCACATTCTGATCCTTGGCCACCATCTGGTTCTTGGCTCCAATGTAGCTGCCGCCCACCACGAACAGGCACAGAATCAGAACACCCACCACTCCCAGCGTAATCAGCAATCCCTTGCTCATACAGTTTCTTTCTCCTCCAGTCCGCCGCGGCGGATCCCATTCAAGAAAATCTGAACTTCCCTACCAGCTTCCGCCAGCGCCGCCGCCGCCGAAGCTGCCTCCGCCAAAACCGCCAAATCCACCGCCACCACCCCCGCCGCCGAATCCTCCGCCGCCAAAACCGCCGCCGCCCCAGCCGCCGCCTCCCATCCCTGGCCCACGGCCCCAGCCACCAAACAACAGCCCAAAGCTCGCCAGCAGCCGCAGCAGGGAGAATCCGCCAAAGAATAGCAGCAGAATGATGATGAGAATGATCTTTCCAGCGGAGGCGTTCTGTTGATGGCGCACGGGCCGCGCATCCAGGGCAGGTTCATCATCCAGCGTCACTTTGGCATCGGCGGCGATCACCTGCGCAATCTGATCGACAGCCAGCGTGATGGCTCCGTCAAAGTCGTTGCCCCGCAGTTGGGGAACCATGGCGCGGCCAACGTCGCCCAGCACGGCGTCGGGCAGAATGCCTTCGAGGCCATAGCCGACATCGATCCTGCGTTTGTGGTCGCCCACCGCCAGCAGGATGAGCACACCGCGGTCGGAGCCTTTGCGGCCAATCTTCCACTTGGTCTCAAGCTCGTTGGCGTAGTCCGCTGCGTCTTCCCCATCCAGCGTCTGGACGGTCACCACGGCCACCTGTGCATTGGCCTGCGAATGATCGAGCTGGCCGCAGACGCGATCGATGCGGGCGATCGCCTCCGGCGACAGCACGTGGGCTAAATCGCTCACATAATCTGTGGGTTTGGGTAGGTCGTCGACGCGCTGGGCGGTTAGCCCGGCGGCGGAAAAAACCAGTGAAACGGCCACGAGCAGCCGGAAAACGTTCGAGGATGCGCTGCGAAAGCCCTTCATCGCTCTCAATTGTACGCGGGCCACAGCTGAAGAGTTCCAAATGAGAGTAAATCGATCAATCTATAGTGAGCGGCCCTTGCCGCGGTCCGGGCCGCGCCAGGTCTGCGTGCTTACAACCTTGACGGTAGACTTCTTCCTGGTCAATCCAATGGTCCTAACTAAGGGTCGAGCGAGGTGCATGGGGCTGGGCGAAACGAATTTGCGGCGAAGGCATGGAGTCGCGATGTAGAATTCCGAGTTGCAGAGCAATTTGTCTACCGAGGGATCTCAGCATGGCGAACGAAGAGCGCAAGCGTGGAAAAGCCGTCAAAAAGATTGAAGCTGCTGTCAGAAAGGCCGTGGGCAAAGGAGTCGGCAAAAAAGTAATTGAAGACACCGTAGGCAAGGCGATCGTTGAGGCCACCCGGAAAGTTGCGGCCAAGAAAGCGGCCGTTAACAAAACCGTGGCCAAAGAAGCTCCCAGGGAGAAGGTGGTTCCCAGGAAAGCTCCTGCGAAGAAGGCGCCCGCCAAGAAAGCTCCCGCAACGAAGGCGATCGCCAAAAAAGCTCCCGTGAAGAAGGCGGCCGCCACGAAAGCTCCCGCGAAGAAGGCAGTCGCCAAGGAAGCTCCCAGGAAGAAGGGGTTTCCCAAGGAAGTTCCCGCGGCCGAGGCGGTCGCCGGGGAAGCTCCCGTCGAGGAGGCGGTCGCCAACGCGATTTGAGCGTTGGATTCCTGGACTGCTGCCGTTCGTTGGTGAGGCTTTGATTCCGCTCGAACCAGGCCGCATTTTGTTTCCGAGAGAGATCGGCTACACGGGCTGCGGAAAAGCTCGTTCGGGCGGTAGGCCGGGACTGGTAGGTCGGGGTTTTAACCCCGACATATAAGCCAGCAAAATCCACGAGGGCTTTAGCCCCTGAGGTACGCTTTTCGCAATGTTCGTTTGAAAACAGCCCTTTTTCCGCAGCCTGTACAGCCATGGCGACGAAGTTGCCGTCGATCACAGCGAAGCGCAGGCGGCTGGGCCACTCCGCTGCGTAAGGGCCGAACCGATTCCCCGGCATTCGGCGTTTGGATTCCCGCTCTTACAACATGATCGAGTCGCTCATTCTTGCCAGGTTCGACGGTAGAGCAAAATCATATTCTCCACGCGCTCTTTCTTTCCAAGACGATGAAGGCCCTTAACCTTGGCACACGCGGCCCGTGTCTGTTTGTCTTATTTTCGGCGCGATGCGAGCCGCGACAGGATGGGCCAGTCTCTTCGCGATTCCTCCCGGTCGCGGAACACCTGGACCTCTCCGCGCGTAATTCATCTCGGCCCGGTTAATAATCGACCGGCTCAAGCGTCATCCTTATGAAGAGCCAAAAAGGTGAACAAGTGGCCGTCGGCAGCGCAGCTTTGCCGTTAACTGAAGGTCTCTCCCAGCTGTTCGGAGAGCATCACAGGCGCGTGCTGAAAGCGGCCTATCGCATTACGGGCAACATGGCCGATGCGGAGGATGTTGCGCAAATCGTGTTTCTGCGCCTGGCCAGCGCCGATGGGCCGCTGACCAATGCCGGCAGCTACCTTTACCGCGCTGCCATCAACGGAGCGCTCGACTTGCTGCGAAGGCGCAAGGCTGCTGCCGCGGAGCCGCTGGAGGGCGCAGCTGGAATAGCTTCGACGGGCCAAGGCAGTTCGCCGGAGCGGGAAGTGTCAAATACGGAGCTGGGAAACTTTCTCCGGATGGCAATCGCCGAATTAGCTCCGCGCGCTGCCGAGATGTTCACCATGCGCTATCTGGAAGAGTTGGGAAATCGCGAGATCGCGGCATTGATGGGGACTTCGCAGGCTGTTGTCGCTGTGACACTCCATCACGCCAGGTCCAGGTTAAAAAAGCGACTCAGGGAATTGGAATGGGGAAAACGATGAACCGAGATGAATTGCTCTTGAACAAGGGAATTCAGGCGCTGCAAGCCGCCGAACCCGATGGCGCGCAGTTAGCCGCTTCCGCCACGCGAGTAGCTCACACACTTGGCCTCGACGGTGTGCCCGAGAGAGTGGATCATGCCATCGAGAGCTGCGACGACGTCCGGCACATGCTGCCGGCTTTTCGGGCTGGCGCTCTCTCCCATGCGCGTTCCCAGTTGATTGAGGCCCACATTCGCGACTGCAGCGGCTGCCGCCGATCCTTCCAGGGCGCCTCGGCAAAGGCGGTGAACTGGTCCGTCCCCAAGGCCGCCCGCGCGTCCGTTTGGCGCCCGCGAGTTTTTGGTTGGACATTCGCCTCCGCTGTCGCGCTCCTTATCTCCATGCTCTTCGTATACAAGGCCTACTGGGAGGTTCCTCCGGGCGTCCGCGCTGCGGTGGAATCCATTGACGGCGCCGCCTATCGCATCTCTGACGCGGGCGATCGTCCGCTCTCTTCCGGAGATCAACTCAAAGAGGGCGAACACCTGCGGACCGGCGGAGGAGCGCACGCCGTTCTACGGCTCACGGATGGATCGACGATTGAATTGAACGAGCGCACTCAACTGGGAGTTGGCGCACGAGGCCATAACACGACCATTTCGCTCGACGACGGCGACGTGATTGTGAAGGCCGCCAAGCGTTCCTCCGGATACCTCTATGTGCGCACCCCCGATTGCCGCGTCGCGGTTACCGGGACGGTTTTCTCGGTCAATTCCGGAATCAAGGGCTCGCGCGTGGCTGTGCTTGAGGGCTCGGTCAATGTGCGGCATGCGGGGATCAACACGCTGATCCATGCCGGCGACCAGGTGACCACCAACGATAACCTGAGCCCGGCGCCGGTCGAGCAACAGATAGCCTGGAGCCACGATCGAGAGAAATACCTTCCCCTGCTGGCCCAGTTCGCAACGCTCGAACGCCGCTTCGAACAGATTCCCTTTCCTCAGTCCAGGTATACCAGCGATCTGCTCGAAAGGGTTCCCGCTGACACCTTGCTGTATGTCAGCATTCCCAACCTCGGCGAATTCCTGAGCGAAGCGAACCAGATCTTCAACGATCAGCTCAAACAGAGCCCGGCTCTGCAGCAGTGGTGGAACCAGGGGCACGGCCAAAACACCGCCGACCTTGACTCGATGGTGGAAAAGATCCATCAGATGAGTCAGTATCTCGGCAATGAGATTGTCGTTGTCGGAGTGCAGCAGTCCGGCAAACCTGGCTTCGCGATCGTTGCCGATGTTGAAAAAAGCGGCCTCGACGATTTCCTGAGAAATCAGTTCCCTTCTTCGGCCTCAAAGCCTGGGCTCACTGTTCTCGACGAAAGCTCGCTGGCCGCTGTTCATGCGGTTTCCCAAGCGGAATCCGGTGGCTTCGCCCTCATCGGTCCGAAAGAGGCGATTTTTTCAAACAGCACTGCGACGTTGAAGGTTATCGATGCGCAGATGAATTCCGGCGCCAGCGGCTTTGCTGCGGGAGAGTTTGGAAAACAGATTGTTTCCGCATACACACGCGGTGCGGGAATTATTCTTGCGGCGGACCTCCATCAGATGATGGCCGGCAAAGCAGTTCTGGCGCACGCCGACAGTCATGGCAAAGAGGCGATCGCGAAGAGCGGGATAGAAGATGTGCGTTCGCTGATTGCAGAGCACCGCGAGGTGAATGGGCAGCCTGAAAATCGCCTGAATCTGCAATTCTCCGGTACCAGGCAAGGAGTTGCTTCATGGCTGGCTGCACCCGCTCCGATCGGATCTCTTGAGTTTGTGACCCCGAATGCGGCAGTTGCTGTAGCATTGCTTTCAAAAGACCCGGCGGCCATTGCCGATGACATCATGGCCATGACCATGCCCAAAGATGGCGAGCAGAATGAGAAATGGAATGAGGCTGAAGCGAAACTGCAGATCAACTTCCGCGATGACCTGGCGGCCACTCTGGGCGGAGATTTTCTGCTGTCGCTCGATGGGCCGGTGCTGCCGACGCCTTCGTGGAAGGCCGTAATTGAAGTCCACGACTCGCAGCGCCTGGAACAGACGCTGGAGAAATTGACCACATCCATCCGCGCGCAGAACCAGGGGACCAAGGCTCATTCCATCGCGATTGAATCGAGCGATGCCGGTGGTCAGCTCTTCTACGCGGTCCACGACCAGACATCCGGAAGCATTGTAGCGAACTATACGTTTGCTGATGGTTACATGATCGTGGCCCCGAGTCGCGCTCTGCTCATGGAGGCCTTGCAGACATACTCGACAGGCAACTCCCTGGCGCGTTCGGCAGCCTTCCGGGCCTTGCTTCCCAAGGACACGGATGAGAATTATTCCGCCATCGCGTACCAGAACCTGACCCCGGTTATGACGCCTCTGCTCTCGCAGTTCACGGGAGAGACGGCAGACGCGCTGCGTCAGCTGGCATCGGATGCCAGGCCCACGGCGGTCTGTGTGCGGGGAGAACAGAGCAGCATCGAAGCTGCCAGCGACAGCCATCTGTTCGGGGTGGACTTTGTAACCCTCCAAACCTTGTTGAATATGGGGAACAAGCACGCCGCCGCCAACGTAAGAGAGTGACATGGGCATTATCGATCTCGATGGACTAGAGGTCCGGCTCGCGAATCGCACCGTATTGAATGGGCTTACGGGGGAGTTGCGGGGCAATGCCATCGGCCTGCTCGGGCCAAACGGTGCTGGCAAGTCAACGCTGATCAATACGCTGCTGGGGTTCCATCTTCCATCGAAAGGGACGGCGCGCGTCTTTGGCCTCGATTCGAGCCGCGACCGGAACCGCATCCGCGAAGGAATCGGCTATATGCCGGAAAATGATTCCTTCATCGGAAACATGAGCGGCGTGCGCTTCGTTCGCTACATGGCCGAACTTGCCGGCTTGCCTTCGGGCGTGGCGCTGGAACGTGCTCATGAATCCCTCTTCTACGTCGGACTCGGCGAAGTTCGATACCGGAAAGTGAACACCTATTCGCTGGGCATGAAGCAGCTTGTCAAGCTGGCCCAGGCGCTCGTGCACGGCCCCCGCCTGCTGATTCTGGATGAACCCACCAACGGTCTCGATCCCATGGCCCGCACGCGCATGGTCCAGTTGATCAAAGAGATTCGCAAGGAAGGCAGCATTCGACTCCTCATCTCCTCGCACCTGCTGCGCGACATCGATGAAACCTGCGACGAAGTACTCATTCTCAAGAACGGCCGCATCGCCGCCCTCTGCAACATAGAAGAAGAGCGCCGCTCCAACCGCAGCTTCATGGAACTCGAGACGGTCGGCGCCACGGAACGCTTTTCCGTCAGCATCCGCGGACTTGGCTGCGAATGCGCCTCCTACCCCGGCGGCCGCATCAAGCTCATACTTCCAGACCACATTGAAGCGAGAGACCTTTATGTCATTGCCTCCGAACAGGGAGTCCAGATTCGCCGCATGAATCAACGGCGTGACTCACTCGAAGACATCTTCCTGCGGGCCATGGACAATGACATGGAAAGGATGGGAAATGGCCGTCTACAAACACAGCTATAGCGCCTATACAGGAAAAGTAACTTCTGCGTGGACGCGTCTTCTCGTTCTCTCCCGCTATGCTTTTGATGAAGCCTGGTCATCGAAGATATCGATCGGGCTGCTGGTACTTTGCCTGCTTCCAGTCCTCGTTTCTCTGGTCGGAATCTATCTGGCGAATAACCCTCTGGCGCGCGCTCTTGTCGGTGTCAAGGGTAACGACTTCATTGCCGTCGACGCTAGATTATTTTTGAGGATCCTCCAGGGTCAATGCTGGCTTGCACTTGTGCTGGCATCGTGGATCGCGCCGCGCGTCATCACCTTCGATCTTGCCGACAGCGCATTGCCCATCCTCCTCAGTCATCCCATTTCGCGTTTTGGCTACCTGTTCGGAAAGTTCGTTGCGCTGTTCACCTCGCTCTCCGCCGTGACATGGATTCCGTGCCTGCTGCTCTTTGTCTATGAGGGCTATGCCTCGCCGACGCCCTGGATCGCCGGCAATCTCCGCATAGCCGCAGGCCTCTTCGCTGGGTCGGTCATCTGGATTACGCTTCTCGCATTCCTTGGCCTGGCCTTGTCCTCCTGGGTCAAGTGGAGAGTGGTTGCCACCGGCGTCATCTTTGCGGCGGTATTTATTCCGGCCGGCGTGGGAGGCATTGTGACCGCGGTGCTCCGCACGCAATGGGGATTCCTGCTCAATCTGCCGTTCATGATCACCAACCTCTGGGTGCGGCTGCTCGGCGCGCCGGCCCCGCTCAATCCGAGATGGACTCTGCCCACCGGATCCATTGTGACCATGCTCATTCTGGCTTGCGTTGTTTGCGTTGCCATGCTCAACAAGCGCATTCGCGCGCGCGAGGTGGTGCGCGGATGAACGACAGAATCATCTTCGAAGATGTGTCCAAGTTCTACGGCGAGGTGCTCGGCGTCAATCGAATCTCGCTTTCCATCCCTCCTGGGATCACCACCCTGGTAGGTCCGAATGGATCCGGCAAAACGACCATCATGAACCTGATGACGGGATTGATTCAGCCGTCGAACGGACGCATCTCTGTCCTCGGATTGACTGCCGCCGATGCAGCAGAATTCTTCACCGCCGTCGGCTATTGCGCGCAGTTCGATTCCTTTCCTCGAGGCATTACCGGCTGGGAGTTTGTAATGGATAGCCTGATGCTCCATGGCATTGAAAAAGCCATGGCCATGGACCTGGCTGTCGACGCTTTCGACCGGGTACAACTGGGCGACGCAGCCAGCCGCAAGGTTGCGGGCTACAGCAAAGGCATGCGTCAAAAGATTCGATTGGCCCAGGCCATCGCCCACCATCCGAGGGTTCTCATTCTCGACGAGCCTTTGAACGGACTGGATCCGATGGCGCGCGCGGAATCCATTGCCCTCTTCGAAGAGCTCGGCCGGCAAGGAATGCATGTCTTGATCTCCAGCCACATTCTCGATGAGGTCGACCGCATCTCCGATCGAGTGCTTCTGATCACGGGCGGATATCTTGTCGCCGAAGGCAATATTCACCAGGTCCGGCAAGAGGTCCACGAAAAGCCGATGCAGGTTCTGGTTCGTTGCGATCACCCGGAGATCCTCGCGTCAAAGATGTTTTCCATCAATCACTGCGTTGAAGCCAGGATGCATGCGGATGGAAAAGGCGTATTCCTGCGCACCGCCGATATTGATCAGTTCTACTCCCTGCTCAACGGGATCGCGGCGGACGGACTGGTGAAGATCGATGCGGTGGCCCCAGCGGACGACGATGCCAGTGCCATTTATCAATATCTGATCGGCTCGGACGGGAGCGCTTCGTAATGCAGAAGTCAATGACCAACCTGCGGCAAAAGTTCGAGCAGCAGCCCTGGGGGCTGTGGTGGATTCAGGCGCAGCGGCTCACGCGCATTGAGTTGCGGCGGAACCTTTTCTCATGGAGAGCGAGCTGGATTTACTTTCTCGCTTTCGTTCCCACGCTCATTATCTTTGCGCACCTGCTGGTCGATCATCATCGTGGTCTCGCAATGACCGACGACACCAATGTTCTGGCAGGCATCATCCAGCTCTACTACATCCGCCTGGGCGTCTTCTTCGGCTGCCTGGGGATCTTTTCGCGGCTCATTCGCGGAGAAATGATCGAGCGCAGCCTGCACTTCTATCTCTTGTCGCCGGTCAGGCGCGAAGTGCTTCTGATCGCAAAGTTTGTCGCCGGGTCCATCACCGCCATTCTCTTGTTTGGCAGCGCGGTTGTTGCGGATTTCCTGCTGATGTATGCCGGCTTCGGCGCGGCGGGCCGCGATTACATTTTCAATGGTACTGGCCTGGGTCAATTAGAAGCGTATCTCTTCATCATCGTTCTTGCCTGCCTCGGCTACGGGGCGGTGTTTCTGTTGCTGAGCATGATGTTCAGGAATCCGGTTCCGGCCGCGATGCTGTTCCTGGGTTGGGAGACCATCAATCCCGTTCTGCCATCGTTGCTGCAGATGTTCAGCGTGACCTCCTACCTCCATCATTTGATGCCGGTCAATGTGGCCGCCGAAGGCATCTTTGCGCTTCTGACTGTTGAGACCGAACCGGTGTCCGGCGGGGCCGCAACGGCAGGATTGTTGATGCTGATTCTCGTCGTGCTGTGCTACTCCTGCTATCGCATTCGCAGCCTCGAGATCCGCTATACAACCGAATAGGATCAGAGCAATGATGCGCATCCCGGATCAGGATGCCAAGTCTTATTGCAAACCGACTCCGGCGCCTTCTAACGACGGACACCAGATCGTTGTGTTTTGGACCGGACGATACATGCTCTGCATCGTCGGAACGAGAGGGGTTTGCGTTATGGGGTGGGCTGTTGCTTTGCGGGCGCGCTGGGATAGGCCCTTTCGACTTCGTCTTTCAGCCTTCGAAGGAGCAGTACGTCCGGCCCGTTCAGGCCGCGTTCCTGCTCGCTGCGCCAAATTGGACCCTTGAGTTTTCCGTCAGATTGGATTGTGTAGACCCATAATTGATCCTTTTCCTGGGTAAGGCCATCGGGGGAGCCAGTGTTCGTTCCGCTCTGCGAGACGTCGGACGGATCCTGAATAGGCGGACGGCCAACCGGGAGGCGCAGGCTTCCCGGGACTCCGGAGTTGGGCTGGTCTCGCACTACCTGGCTTTTGTAGACGACCAAAATCAGGTCGGCGTCACGGCGGGAGCGGCTGAGGGTGTAGCGACCCCAATCCTGAATGCCGTCCTGGACGTCGAGGATGGCCTTGCGGTCGTCGGGATCAAGCCAGATATCGGTGATGTCGTGGTCGTCGCGGGCTTCTACGAAGACGGTGTGAGCGGTCTCGAAAGCCTCGTGAACGGATGGCTTCTTTGGCTTGGCGGTTGCTGGGGCTGATCCGGTGATGGCCAGCAGGAGTACGAAGGCCGGGAGATTGCGCCTCATGCTGCACCTCATTGCGAAAGGTCGTTTGACGCAAAGGAACGGCCACGAACCTTCGCTCAACGATGATATTCCCGCTGCGCGGCATTGCACCGAATTCGCGGCACGACGCATCGAATTTCATGTCCTGCGTCGCTTCGTCAATTTTCTCCGTCTCGTGAGCAGACCCCTAAACGGTCCTTGTCCCGTCTCGCGTCAGTGCGCTGCGGTTGCGTTCGAGCCCGGTGTTGTTGAGGAGCCGCACACTTAGAACTTATCTGTAAATTTGCTCTTGAAGTAGCGCCGGTCTCCAGACCGGCTGTACTGGCGGCGTCCACGCCGCCGGCAGCGATGTGCGGGTCAGGAGACCCACACGACAGCCGGCCTGGAGGCCGGCGCTACCTATCTATTTGCGGTTAAGTTCTTAGGCGAGAGCAACACACAGTTCGGAAATCATGAGGGATTCACGTTCTCTCGGGCTCAGGCCGCCAGTCCCTCGACCAGCGCCGCCCACTCATCCTCCAGCGCCGCCCGGTGAAACTGCCGCCCAGCCCGCTGGTACCAGTAGTCGGCATTCGACGCTTCGCCACCTTTCCGGTGCAGATATGCATGAACCGCCATCCCTTCCTGGGTCTCGAGCTCGTCCACCAACCCATGCGCCAACGTCCAGTCCCCCTTCGCGTCCCACCACAAGGCAGCCAACGGTACCGTCAGGCCATCCGGCGGTACTTCTCCGCTCAACGATGCGCGAAACCCTTCAACCGTCATACCAATCTTGTATCACTGGATTCTTGCCGGCTGCCGGATAATTTTCGCCCAACAAACGTGATCCAGATCACTTTCCGGCGCTCCCTTCACTGATAAAAACAATCCATCGTTCCGACGAAATGGATTGAGGGGTCTGCCAGGCGGTTCAACCTGGGCTGGCCAGGCTACGGAAACCACCCTTTCCCGGAGGTCAAACGATGGGCTGGCTGGAATCAAAGAATCTTGAAATCTGCGTTTGCAACCCGGACCGGAATGGTCGTATACTGAAGTGCGACCAATACGGTCGTAGTTTGATTTCGGGCCTCCGCCAGGGTTTACTTCTCTTCCGGCGGGTCCAGGGAGTTCGTCGGGTGAGCGTGTTAAGCGAGCTAAAGGTCGGTGAGACAGGCGTGCTGGTCGCTCTCGACCTGCCTGAATCCGTGCAGAACCATCTCATGCACATGGGTTTCGTCCCCGATGCAATGGTCACCGCATTGCGCCGCGCCCCGGCAGGCGACCCCACGGTCTACAGCATTGACGGCATGGAGATTGCGCTCCGCCACGAAACCGCCGAGTCCATCCGCGTCCGGGCACCGAAAATCGACGCCCAACACGATCCCAACTCCCTCAAAGCCACCACTTTAAGCGGCTCGGTGCTCGTCGAGGCCTCGCGATGAGCTCTTGTTGCGAGCCTCCGGCGTTTATACCCCCCTCCGCTCCGCGACCCGCCGGAGCGCTCAAAACCGTCGTCCTCATCGGACCGCCCAACTCCGGCAAGTCCACTCTTTTCAATCGCCTCACAGGCCTCCGCCAAAAGGTCGCCAACTACCCCGGCGTCACCGTCGAGCAGCGCATGGGCCTCATGGCCGGGGTGGGCCGCGAGGACCTCACCCTCATCGACCTGCCCGGCATCTACTCCCTCACCCCCTATTCGGAAGACGCCCGCGTCGCCGTCGACGTGCTGCGTGGCAAAATGCCCGGCACGCCAAAGCCCGACGCCATCCTGTTGGTTCTCGATTCCCTGCACTTCACCCGCCAGCTCATGCTCGCCGCTCCCGTGCTTTCACTGGGGCTGCCCACCATGATCCTGCTCAACATGAGCGACTTGATGAAGTCGCGCGGCGGCCTGGTTGACACGCTGCAACTGGCCCGCGAGCTGTGCGCCCCCGTGGCACAGATCAGCGCCACACACGGGACGGGCCTTGACACTGTTGCTCTGTTCCTCAATCAACCGGGGAACGGGACCGCCACGCCTCCGCTGACGCTGCCCGTGCTCGGCAATGCCGCCAGCGCTCACTCCTGGGCTGCGCAGGTCAGCCACCGCACCGGCTACCGCGCTCCCCTCTCCGTTGAAGGCACCCGCAAGATCGACAACATCCTCCTCCACCGCTTCTGGGGACCGTTGCTCTTCCTGGCTGTCGTGACCGGCGTCTTCGAGGTCGTCTTCTCCATCGGCCAGCCGCTCTCCGACGGCTTCGGCGAAATCCTCGCCCGCATGGGCGACTTCGCCCGCCCGCTGCTGCCCGCCGGTTGGCTCCAGTCGCTCGTCCTCGATGGCGCGTGGAAAGGCGTCTCGTCCGTCCTGGTGTTTTTGCCTCAGATCCTGCTCCTCTTTCTCTTTATCGGAATCCTTGAAGACACCGGCTACCTGGCCCGCGCCGCCCTCATCGCCGACCGCGTCATGCGAACCACCGGATTGAACGGCAAAGCCTTCATTCCCCTGCTCTCAGCCTACGCCTGCGCCATCCCCGCCATCATGGCCACGCGGACTATCGAGAACCGCCGCGACCGCATGGCCACCATCCTTGTCACACCTTTCATGACCTGCTCCGCACGTCTGCCTGTCTACCTGTTGCTCATCGCCGCCTTCATCCCCAACATCGTTTTCCTGCACGGATTCATCGGCCTGCGCACCATCGTCATGCTCAGCCTTTATGTGGCCGGCTTTGTCGGCGCAATGACCACCGCCTGGCTCTTGAAGAGCTCCATCCTCAAGTCCAGCGAAACCCCCTTCATCCTCGAGCTTCCTCAATACCGCATGCCCACTCTCCGCTCTCTCGGTATGCGCCTGGTGGACCGCGGCAGCGTCTTCCTTCGCCAGGCCGGAACAATCATCCTCTGCGTCACGCTGGCTCTCTGGGTTCTCGCACACCTGCCCATCGTCCACGTCGCCGGCGGCGCCTACACCGCGCCCGAACTCGCCGACAGCATCATCGGACGCCTCGGCCACTTCATCGAACCGGCCATCGCGCCGCTCGGCTTCAACTGGAAGATCGGCATCGGCCTGCTCTCCAGCGTGCTGGCCCGCGAAGTCATGGTGAGCACCATGGGCACCCTCTACGGCGCCGACCCCGCCACCCAGGCCATGCACCTGCAAACCGCCCTGCACCACGACATGACCCTGGGCGGCGCGCTGGCTCTGATGATCTTCTTCGCCTTCGCCATGCAGTGCACCTCGACCATGGCCGTAGTCCGCCGCGAAACCAACAGTTGGAAGTGGCCCGCCGTGCAGTTCCTCTATATGCTCGTCCTCGCCTGGGGCGCAGCCTTCGTTGTGAACCACGTTGTCATGGCCATCTTCGGGTAGCCTCGCAAGATATTCGCGAGGCTTGCAGGGCTTTTCGCTCGGGTCCGGTTTGAGGACTAGAATTCAGTTAGCAGGGGGGGCGCAATGGCAACCGAAACAGCCACGGGAAAGCCGGCCAAGAGCATTACCGAGACTCAAAGTACGGTCCATGCGAAGAGGATCTTTTCTCCTGAATACCTGGCCGAGCAAGAGGAGTTGGAAAAGCGTCTGCTCGAAGAGGGTGCAAAACGCATTCGTCGCTCTTGCGAAAGGGCCGAGGCCCTCGGAATCATCGATAAAGAAGGCAATCTTCTCAAGAAGGAACTTCCAGCGGATATGCTGCCGGGCGCTGATCGCGACTTCGGGGGATAGTCGATGCCCGAAATGTACGTTGTGGCAGGGCCTGCGGGAAGCGGAAAGTCCACTGCGTTTCCCGGTGACGGATTTGGCTGCGATTATTTCAACGCCGACAATTACGCTGCTATGTTGAATGGCGGTTCTTACGTCGGCATTCCAAAGTCAATCCGGACCGCGGCTGGCCCAATCTGCGAGAAGTTCATTCAGGATCACATCGCTCTGGGCAGGGACTTCGCCACGGAAACAACATTGCGCAGCCCAATTGTTTTCGATCAAATGAAGCAGGCTCATAGCGCCGGGTTTGCGGTGAGCTTCCGTTATGTTTGTGTCGATAGCTTCAGCACATCCGTCAAACGCGTAACCCAGCGCGCCTATCAAGGCGGGCATAGCGGGTCCGAGGACACTGTCCGGGAAATACGCTCCAAAAGCCTTGCAAACTTCCGGCGAGTATTTGAGGAACTCGGGCGCACGGTAGATTTTCTTAATGTCTACGACAACTCAACGCACGCAAAACCCCCAAAGCTAATTGCCTCGTTCCAAGCCCGCGAAATCGTCTTGCTCGGTCAGCAGATTCCGCCCTGGCTTGTTAAGGCGCTGGAACAGACCCCATACGAGACGCCAAAACTCCTGGCGCTTTTCCAGCAGAGACAGCCCTTGCCCGAGCCGTCCGACTCCCAATAAGTCGTATCCGTCGGGCGGGAATTATCTCCCAGAGTTGACGGCTACCCATCCCGCCGCTATCATCGCTTTCCTCCCGTCAGGTAGCTGGTCACCCTTTCTGTGCCGGTCGTACGCTGATCCATCCATGACCCATGAAGGAGTTTTACGATGCTGACTCGGCGAATCCTCACTTGCCTTGCCATTGCCGCTCTCGCACCCATCGCGCAGGCGCAAACCCCGCCCACCGCCTACACCATCACCCAGGCGCTCCCCGCTCCCAGTACCGGCATCATGACCATCTATCGGAACGGCACGCAGGTCATGGTCGAGTATCGTCATCCGGCCGGGCCGGATGGCACCCCGGCCAGCCGCACCCTGACGCTTTACGACCTGAAAGCCGGCGTATCGCATACCTGGGATCCTTCTGGCACGCCGCCCTCCTGCAGCGCCGGCACCTTCACCGGCGACTGGGGCGATCCCTTCGCCGCCACCGCGGAAGTCACCGCCTCCATAGCCAAGGGCGACCTGAAGCCCGCTGGAGCTGAGACTCTCATTGGCATCTCAACGAAGGTCTACGCCGGAACCACACAGGGAGCAAACATCAAGGCCTGGCTCGACGAGAAAGACGGCCTGGTCATCAAGGCCGCGTACGGAGCGCCCGGTGGACAGATGCAGACCATGGTCGACACCCGTAGCGTCAACATTGGCCCGCCTTCGGCTTCGGTTTTCGCCAAGCTTCCCGCCTGCGTCTCCGTCCATCCTCCGCCCACTGCGGCCGAACTCATCGCCGCAGAAACCGGTGACAGCGCAGACAACTTCGTCAATGCCATCTACGGCCCCGGCAGCAAGGCCTCCTGCTCCATCCTGGTCCGCGTAGTTGCAGCCAAGACCATGGCGCCGATCAACCGCCATTTCCAGGCCGCCATCGACACCACCTACAACCAGGACGCACCCACCCCGCCCCACTACGTGTATGGCGTGGGCGAAGACGGCACTTCGACCTTTTCCGGCGGCGGCCTGCACGAAATCACCAATCAAATCCACAACGGCATGCTGCGCATTGACCATGTGCCCGCATACTTCGAGTTCGGCATCAACATCCCCACGCCAAACGAGGGCGCCGCCACCGGCCTGATCTACCGCCAGTGCTTCGCCCCTGTCACCGTGCTCTACGACATCGTCAAAGACCCCAGCGACCCCGGCAAAGGCAGCGACTGGCTCTACGCCAAATCCGGCAAGTACGCCGCTGTCCCAACGCAATAAGGCGTCACCACACTAGTACCTCGACCGTGTGATTTTTAAATACTGAGGATGAGGATCTGGGTGCCCCAGGTCTCGCGTTTGAGACCTGGGAGACTACCTATCCACACGGTCGCCGCACTAGAGCTGGTTGCATAAATGGGGTCTTGAAAGGGCACGACTTCAGTCGTGCCGCAGAAGATGCGTAGAACTTAGGGCTTTTGCCCCTGAGGATGCTCTGCGCTGGTCGGGCAGCATTTATGCAACCAGTTCTAGCCACTCAGGTGAAGGGCATTGCTGCATACTCCGCGCGCGCTTCGGCCTCTGAGCGAATTCCGGCGCAAGAAGCTCGCGTGTTCAGCTTTCTTCACGGTTGCGTCCAACCGTGAAGGAGAAACTCCCGATTGAAGATGAGCATTTCTGATCACGGAGGCCTTGTTCCCGCTTGCAGCATAGCGAGCGGCGGTTTCGATTTTCCGACCGGGTCCAGCGCATTGACGCCATCAACATTCGATTTGACAACTCCCGCCCAAGAGACTAGGTTCGCACATGAGGCATATAGAAACAGTCACCTCATTCAGGTCCCCTGACTATAAGCAAAGGCCATCTGAAGTTCCCCCCACTTATATACGAGACAACCTTACAGGAGGTTGATTTTGTACGCACGCAATGTAACGTTTCGAATTAAAGCCAACATGCAGTCCGATTACACTCACACCTTCGAAAACCAGATTCTTCCTTTGCTGCAGAAGCAGAAGGGCTTCAAGGAAGCAATCACCCTGAGCAACGCCGCCTCGCCGGAGGTGGTTTCTATCAGCCTGTGGGAGCACAAGAGCAATGCAGACGATTACAACACCCGCGCCTATCCGGAAGTGTTGAAGACCCTGGCGAAAGTGATCGATGGAACGCCGCGGGTTCAGACGTTTGAGACAGCCGTCTCAACCTTCCATAACGTCCACGCAACTGTGTAAGCGTTACAAAAAACGTTGTCCCGGAGGGCGGCTCAGGCCGCCCTTCTCGACGATGCCCTGAAAATATGGCAAGATTTCGCTGAGCGCAAGATGGGGACCGTCCCGCGCGCATCTGTTGCCGACAGATTGTTCGTGCGATTGAAAACTACGCGCGTCATCTCTGCGGTATAGTGGCCATATCCGCTCAGCAACATGCAGACCCAGGTCAAACCAATCCATAGCTCCCCGGCGAGACGATGCCTTGCCGCAAGACCTCCTCTTTTCGTCGCGCTGCTTTTGGCCTGCGCAGCATCTGCCGCTGCTCAGCAGTCCCTTACCTTCGCCGCCGCCGCTGAGCGCGGCCAAACCATCTTTGAGCAATCGGCTGTCACCGGCATGGTGCTGGTCGCTGTGCGCGGCAACGACGTTATGATCAAGGGCTATGGCGAGACACTTCCTGGTAGTGGCCACGTTCCGGATTCCCACTCCTTCCTCCGCCTCTGCTCGCTCTCGAAAGTTTTCACCACCGATCTGCTCTTGAAGCTGGCCTCTGACGGCAAAGTCAAACTCACCGATCCGCTTGAGAGCTACGCGCCGCACGGCAAGCTTGTGCCCGAGGGAATCGACGGAAACCAGATCACCTTGCTCGACCTGGCCACGCATACCGCCGGGCTTCCGCGCGAGGTCAGCTCCTATCCCGCAAAGACGCCGCACTTCACGTTCCCCAGCTACGTCATTCGCTGGTCTTGGCTGCCCGGCCAGCGGCTGAAAACGCCTCCCGGCACAGCAGCCTTGTACTCCAACATCGGCTTCGACCTGCTCGGCGACGCGCTTGCCAAAGCCTCCGGCGAGAGCTACGCGCAACTTCTGCACAAGCGCCTCCTGCAGCCGCTGGATATGTGGGATACAACTCTGTACCCCACGCCCGGTCAATGCGTCCGCCTGATGCAGCCATCCAAAGATCAGGGGGTATGCACCGACACCGAAGCCTCGGGCCCCAGCGGCGGCGTGTATTCAACCGCCGCGGACATGGTCAAGCTGCTTCAATACCTGCTGCATGTTCCAGGGTCGCCCGCACAACCGGCCGGCGCGCTCGATGTTTATCTCAGGCCGCAACAACTCAAATCCATTCAGGGCCTGAGTCATGCCGGCGATCCAACCGGAATCGGTCTCGCCTGGATTCAAATCGGCGGCCCGAATACACCCTCCGCGCTGATGGAGAAAACCGGAGGAGGCGCCGGCTTCACTACCTACATCGCCCTCAGCCCCAGCCGCCAGACCGGAATCTTCCTGGCCGCCACATGGGGCAAAGGCGACGCCAAAATCGACTTCTTCCACGAAGCCAACAATCTTCTCGCCGCCCTGGCCAATATCCCGCCGCTGCCACCCAAAGTGCACCGCTCCCCTCCGGCCCGCAAGCATTCCAAACGCCTCCGCCGGCCAGGCGCCAACGTTCGATCGAAGAGTTGATGTCGTGGGTCAAAAAGCTTCTAGCAAAAATGACCTGTCATCCTGAGCGAAGCGTACTTCAGCGGAGTCGAAGGACCTGCATTTCGGAAGCTGAGCGAAGCGTACTTCAGCGTAGCCGAAGGGGACCTGCATTTCGGAAGCTCCGGACAAGCCAGTAGGCCCTAAACGAATGCTACGAACTTCTCGCACACCGCAGTAGTTATCGCTCGCCCTTCCCCAGCCGCACCGCAAGCACCGCGGCCACGCCAAACGGATGTGCGCCGTAATACGGCAACAGCCCATCCGGCACGCCGTAACCAGTAAACTGCGCGCCCAACTCCGCCGATCCGTCCTTCCAGCCCCACACCCTGTGCGCATAACCCCCTGTATAGGCCTGCACCCGCCCAACTACGCTTTCTTGCGGAGGCGCCAGCGTTCCCAGCAGGTCTGTGGTCCGGTCGGCATTCTCGATGCGCGTCCATACGGTCTGGCTCTGCATCGGCCGCAGAGCCGCTTCAAACAAGTAGCCATTCGCGTCGATTGGCGTCCCGCTCGTATGATTGCGTCCCCACACCGCAAGGGCGTTCAACTCCCCAAGCCCTGTCGCATGGTGATATGCCACCGAAGCCGTCTGCCGCAAAACATCCTCCGCCGGGTGCGCGGCCTCCGGCGAGTGCAAATGCCCCAGCGAGTATTGCGCCACCCAATCCTTCCCCGGCGCAACCGAAAGCCGTGCCGACCAGGTGTCGATTGCACCTACCTCAATGGTCCAGCGATTCTCGCCCGGCTCCCGCCCATGAAAGCCGCCGGCCTCCACGCGCACCCCGCGCTGCCCGTCAACCCAAACGATGCCGCCAGTTACAACCTCGTCGGCAATGTGCGTCGAATCCTGAAGATGGTGCCCTAGCGGCGCCAGCGGATCGTCGCCCACCGAAGCCCGATGCGGAAACGCCTCCGGACCCAGAGCCGGATCGCCCACCGGAGCCGCATACAGGCTAAGCACGGCGTGCGAACCCACTCTGCGGTCATAGAGGCCTGCCAGTTCCATGAACAGATTGTGCGGGTGCTGCCCATCCACAATCGGCTTGCCATACGCTGTCTCCCCTTCCTGAAAAAGTTCCGGATAAAACCGTCCGGTAATGGTGGCCGGTTCCAGGCTGAACATGGCCCGCAGCGTCAGTTCGCTCCTGCCGTAGCTGCGCTGCGCCATCGGCATCACCCAGTTCACCGAGAAGAACTTGTCGTGCCCGCGCGGCCCGGTCTGCTGCTGCTCCACGGCCGAGCCCTGCCCATGCAGCATCAGCATCCACCCGCCCGGCCGCATCGTCATCAGCATCGGCGGCGCACCCGATGCCGGCTCCAGGTCTGTCCCCGAACCCGTATGCCGAAGAATGTTCTCCGCCATAGACCTGGCCTGCCCACCCATGTTCATCTGCGCCCAGGCAACAGGCGCACCCACCGCGATACAAACAGCAAGAATCCAACGCAACACAGCATCCTCCTGGGAATTTGCACGCAAACACGCATCGCAGCTCATTCCGAGCCGCAAAGGTCAGCATGAAATGGGAGGAATCAGGTGCGAAGAACAAGGGGAGGCGCGTGCAAACCCTGCGGCCGCTGAACAGCCGCCAAAATGCCGGCCCGGACCTTTGCCGCGAAAGACGCGATCTCTACTCGGATAGGCTCGCCACCTGGAGTGCCGGCATTCCTCGGCGCCTCCGGCGAAAGAGCTCCCGAATCAGCCCGGCAGCCGCAGCAATTCACCTGCATCCGGGCCTCGGGCGGGCAACATCCATGCTGGTTGTTCGGCCCGCAGCACTGATGCACGACCGCGCAAGGAGCTATTCCGCCCGCCACCAGCGCCACCATCAGCAGAACCGTCCAGCCACGCCACATGGGGTCATTATAGGCGGAACAACCCTCTCCTATGAGAAACTAGAGGAGTCAAGTCCTAGGGCCCTGGGTGCCCCATGTCTCGATTTTGAGACATGGGAAATCGACCCTCACGCCTCAATCAAGAACCAACCCCAGCCG
>DATKGE010000052.1:0-9646 GCA_035510955.1 Occallatibacter sp.
AGCGAAACCAGCTTCTTCGTCGGAGCCTTCTGCGGGCCGCGCTTGCCGCGGCGCACCAACTTGCCCTTACGGATCAGATCGGCCTGAGCAAACCAGGCGCGCGCAGCCTCGGCATCGTTGGGGTCGTAAGGGCCGTCTCCACGCTCGAACGGGATCCGGTCGCCCTCCTTGAAAGCCAGCACGCGGTCCCAATCAGTCTCAGACTTTGTCTTCTTCATACTGCTCGCGCTCCTCTCTCGATGCAGGCCGGAACGAAATCACGCGGACATCCTCTCCGCGTTCGGTGTAGATCAGCGCCAGCAGCCGCCCATTGACGATGGCAAATGCCAGATCCAGCAGCCTGCATTCGCCCCTGCGGCTCGATTCGTACGTGCACTTGTCTGGATTGTTGTAGACAAGGCGGGCGTCCTTGAAGTCAAGCCCGTGCTTCTCCAGGTTGGATTTCCGCTTTGCCTCGTCCCAGGCGAACACAATCTAATTGTAGCTACATTATAGACAGGAAAGCAAGTGAATAATCCAAAGAGAATCTGCAGCTGACAAACTAAACTAAACCCTTCAGGGTTAAATTTCTGGAGCGATACCTATGATTCGCGTGCAGAATCTGGTGAAAAAGTTTGGCGCATTCACCGCCGTGGACGATGTCTCGTTCGACGTGGCGGAGGGAGAGATTTTCGCCTTCCTTGGCCCCAATGGAGCAGGCAAAACGACCACCATCAAGATGATGACGACACTGCTGAAGCCGACCAGCGGGGCTATCGAACTGGATGGCTTGAATCCTGAAGTGAAGCAGAATGAAGTCCGTCGCCGCTTCGGCATTGTCTTTCAGGATCCCAGCCTCGACGGCGACCTGACTGCCGAAGAAAACATGGAGATCCATGGCGTTCTCTACCACGTGCCGCACAAGGTGCGCAGGGAGCGAACGGAAGCGCTGCTGAAGCAGTTCGAGCTTTGGGAGCGGCGCAAGGACCAGGCGAAGAAGTTTTCCGGCGGCATGAAGCGGCGACTCGAAATCGCGCGCGGATTTCTGCATACGCCCAAGATTCTCTTCCTCGACGAGCCGACGCTGGGGCTCGATCCGCAGAGCCGCAACCAGCTCTGGACGCACGTGAAGAAGGTGAACGAGGCGGAGAAGGTCACCGTGTTCTTGACCACGCACTACATGGACGAGGCGGAGCGCGTGGCGCACCGCGTCGGGGTTATCGACCACGGCAAGCTGGTGGCACAGGGGACGCCGCAGGCCATCAAGGAGCAGACCGGGACGGCGAGCCTTGAAGAAGCGTTTCTGGCGCTGACCGGCTCGACCATCCGCGACGAGAGCGCGGGCTCGGCAGACCAGTTGCGGCAGTTTGCCAAGATGTGGCAAGGAGCCAAGCGATGAGCGCAATTTATATTTTGTGGCTGAGAGAACTCAAGCGCTACACCCGTTCGCGCGCGCAGATTGTCGCGTCGCTCGGCCAGCCCATGCTTTATCTCCTGGTACTCGGCTTCGGCCTCGGCCCCGTCTTTAAGCGCGCCGGCAACGGCAACTACTTCCAGTTTGTCGCGCCGGGAGTCATCAGCATGTCCGTGCTGTTCTCCTCCATCTTTTCCGGCCTGGGCCTGCTCTGGGATCGCCAGTTCGGCTTTTTGAAGGAGACGCTGGTCGCGCCGGTGCCGCGCATTCAAATCATGATCGGCCGCACGCTCGGCGGCTGCACCGTCGCCGTGATCCAGGGCCTGCTCGTCACCGTCATCAGCGTGATTGCAGGCTTCCGTCCGGCGAATTACCTGGCTATTCCCGTCGCGCTGGGCTTCATGGTGCTCATCGCCCTGACGTTTGCCGCGGTTGGCGTGGCCATCGGCTCGGGCCTTCAGGACATGCAGGGCTTCCAACTCATTATGAACTTTCTCGTCCTTCCCATTTACTTTCTCTCCGGCGCCATGTTTCCGCTCGCGGATCAAAAACTGCCGTTACGAATCGCAACCGGAATCGATCCGCTCTCGTATGGAGTCGACGGCCTGCGCTCCGCACTTCTGGGCATCTCCTTCTACGGCCAATTCACGGATTTCGTTGTGCTCGCCGTGCTCGCGACGATCCTCATGTTCTTCGGCGCCTGGCGCTTCTCGAAGATTGAGATTTAGCCCATGGCCCGGCCACGCAGCGAAGAAGCACACGATCAGGTGCTGCGCGGCATCGACGCTGCCAGCATGGATGCCGTTGCGCAGTCCTCCGTCGCGGGTGTGTCTGAAGCGCATTCTCCGTCGCGCCATCAAGCGCGGCCTGCTGCCTTCGTCCCTGGATCTGGACATGTCCATGGCGCTTCTGCTGGGCCCCGTGCTCTATGGGCACATCCTGCATAGAGTCGATCTTGCGGAGTCGCGCGACTTTGGCCACAAAGTGGCCGAGTCGTTCTGGCGGGCCTACGGAGTGGAACGCTAAGCATCTCGGTCTGCATCCAGCAGCACGTTTCGGCATCCAAAGTGGCATGGAATATCGATTGCTGGGAGGTTCGGGCCTCAAGGTTTCGGCGCTTTCTTTTGGCACCGGCACGTTTGGCGGGGCTACGGAGTTCTTCAAGGCATGGGGCTCAACCCAGGCAGCCGAGGCCAAGCGTCTGATCGACGTCTGCTTCGAGGCTGGGGTCAACCTGTTCGACACGGCGGACGTTTACTCCAACGGAAAATCGGAAGAAGTGCTTGGCAAGGCGCTCAAGGGCAAACGCGACCAGGCACTGATCTCGACCAAGGCAACCTTCCGTTTTGGCGACGGGCCAAACGATGTGGGCTCGTCGCGTTACCATCTGCGTCGGTCGCTGGAGGGGAGTCTGCGGCGGCTGGGGACGGACTACGTGGACATCTACCATCTGCACGGGTTTGACGCGCAGACGCCAGTGGACGAGGTGCAGGACACGCTGAACACGTTTGTGCGCGAGGGCCAAGTGCGCTATATCGCGGCGTCGAATTTTTCTGGATGGCACCTGATGAAATCGCTGGCCGTGGCGGAGCGCTGTGGGTGGACGCGGTTTGTGGCGCACCAGGTGTACTACTCGCTGCTCAACCGGGAATATGAGTGGGAACTGATGCCGTTGGGCCTCGACCAGAAAGTCGGCGCGCTGGTGTGGAGTCCGCTGGGTTGGGGACGGCTGACGGGGAAGATTCGCCGCGGGCAGGTGCTGCCGAAGGTGAGCCGCCTGCACAAGACCGCCGACGTTGGACCGCAGATATCGGATGAGCACCTTTACACCGTGGTAGACGCGCTCGACAAAGTGGCGGCGGAGACGGGGAAGACGGTTCCGCAAGTGGCCCTGAACTGGCTGCTGCAAAGGCCGACGGTCTCATCGGTCATTGTGGGCGCGCGCAACGAGGAGCAGCTCAAGCAGAACCTGGGGGCGGCAGGATGGGCCTTGACTGAGGAACAGATTTCAGCGCTGGATAAGGCCAGCGATGTACAGCCGATCTATCCCTACTGGCACCAGAGAGGATTTGCCGAGCGGAATCCGCCGCCGGTGTAAACGCGCGGCGGACAGAAATCAGGGGTTGGGGTAGGCCGCTGGCGATGGTTAGTTATCGTCGTGGTGGTGTTTGTGGAAGACGTAGCGGCCCAGCAGCCAGCCTACGGCGCTGCCGACGATGACGTCGGAAGGGAAGTGCTGGCGGGCCAGGACGCGCGCCATGCTCACGCCGGTGGCAAGTCCGTAGGCGGTGAGCTTGGTCATGATACCGGGATATTCCGAGGCAATGACCGTTGCTGAGGAGAACGCGATGATGCTGTGGGCCGAAGGGAAAGAAGAATCGAGCCCTGCGCTGCTTTGAAAAAACTTTCCTATTGCACCGTCGAGAGTGGGCCGCTCGCGCATGGTGGCTGCTTTTACGACCTCAACCACAATAAGACTGTGGACCATGGCTTCGCCTGCCAGGATCCCCGTCTCCGTGGCGTGATTATCGTGGTGAATGTGCCCCAGACCGTAAATGATGACCGGGGCAGCGATAAAGCCGCCGAGCAGCCCGTTGGAGGCGGTGTTCGCTTGGTTGTTCAGAGAGGTGTTATCCAGTCTTGCTGAAGACATCACCTGGTGGTCGGCGGTGATGGCCACAGTGGTGGCCAGCCCCAGCGGAATCAGGTAGGCAAGGTCGTGCTCGCGGATGCGCGCGGGGCTGGTCCAGATGGCGGCCTCGTCTTTGAGGATATTGACGGGCGTGCCGCGAAGGGTAACTGCGTTTTTGTCGTCCGGCGCGGCGAGCGCGGGGTTGGTGGGTTGCGCGGCAGGGGCATCGGGAAAAGAACTGGCGTCATTCGCCGGCGCCGGATTCTGGCTGGAAGGCGATTGGCCCTGGACCGCCGTTGCAAGGGCCATGAGCAGGACCGCGGCCAGGTGCGGTAAACCACCATTCCGGGACTTGTTCAACTTGTGGTCGTGACTTGTGTGCATAAGCATTCTCCCGGATGGCAGCCCGCGCTGCGGGTCTGGGACAAGCTTAACAAGTTGCAGCCGGTTCCCGGAATGCGGGCCGTCGATTGCGGGAAAGAGTTACCGCAATTTCGAAACATGCCTCAGTCTTCGCGGAGAATGCGCGTCGGCTCTACCCACGCGACGCGCACTGCAAGGAAAAGCGAGGCCAGCAGGCATGGCTTCCACGTTGAGTTCGCCGTCCGGTTTGGGGAACTGTTTGCCCAATTGGCTCTCTACGGTGGCCAGGTCAGCGCTGGCTCGATTGAAAGTCGCACCCAAACTCGATCAACGCCTGCCGGCGCGCCTCGGCCTACTGCATCCCCTGCGCAATATTGGCTTCCGTGAGCGTCTCGACGTGGAAGGCGATCTCGCGGTCAAAGGCGGCGCCCGGGTCTTCCCCGCGAAAGCTAATAACAGGCTCTAGATGTCCCGCCTCCAAAGTTCCCATCACAGAAAGTCATGTCATCCGGTGCGAAGTCGAAGGGGATGCGCGGTTGTGAAGCTCTCCGCAAGCCCGCCGGCCCGGAATCATGCCGTGGATCTGCGGACAGGACGCCAATCCTGACCGCAGGCCGCCCGTGCGCCTCTCTCCTTTATCCTCTCTAGTGAGGGAGAACGAAACCCAACCCATGCCCCATCCTCAAATCAAGTTCGGCACCGATGGCTGGCGCGGCCTCATCGCCGACGACTTCACCTTTGCCAACGTCCGCACCGCCGCCCAGGCCGTCGCCGCCTACGTCCACGCCCGCCGCAGTTCTGCCCAGGGAGACTCAAAGCAGGAAGACCCCGCCCGCGGCCTCTGCATTGGCTACGACTCCCGCTTCGGCTCCAAAGCCTTTGCCCGCGCCTGTGCCGAAGTCATCGCCGCCACCGGCATCCCCGTTCAGCTCGCCAACGACATCACCCCGACGCCTGCCTTGAGCTTCGGCGTCCGCGAGCGCTCCGCAGCCGGCGGCATCATGATCACCTCTTCCCACAACCCCGCCCAATGGAACGGCGTCAAATACAAAGCCTGGTACGGCGGCTCCGGCAAGCCCTCCATCATCGCCGAAATCGAGTCCTACCTCGGTCAGCCCGTCGCCAAATCATCCCAGCCGGCCGCCATCGAGGAAGTCGACTTCCTGCCCACCTACCTCAAGGCCATCGAGAGCTTCGCCGACCTTGAACTCATCGCCAAGTCAGGCATGAAGTTCTGCATCGACTCCATGTACGGCGCCGGCCGCACCATCCTCTCCAACATTTTCACCCGTATCGGGGTCGATCATGTGCAAATCCGGGGCAATACGGACCCCCTCTTTCCCGGCATCAACCCCGAGCCCATCGAGCCCCATATCCGCGCCCTGGGCGAGGCGACGGTGGCCAACCACTGCCACGCCGGCCTCTGCACCGACGGCGACGCCGACCGCATCGGCGCCACCGACGAGCACGGCAACTTCGTCGACCCCCACAAAATCTTCTCCGTCCTGCTCAGTTGGGTGCTCAAGCGCAAAGGCTGGCCCGGCGCCGTCACCCGCGCCTTCAACACCACCAAGATGCTCGACCGCATCTGCGCCAAGCACGGCCGCGAACTCATCGAGCACGGCATCGGCTTCAAGTATGTTTGCGACCTGATGCTGGAGCGCGAGATCCTCATGGGCGGCGAAGAGTCCGGCGGCATCGGCTTCCAGCGCCACCTTCCCGAGCGCGATGGCCTGCTCAACGCCCTGCTGCTTGCCAACGTCATGGCAGAGGAAGGCAAAACCCTGGGCCAGCTAGTCGCCGGCCTCCAGGCCGAGTATGGCGAGCACCAGTACGGCCGCATCGATCTCCACATCCCCGACGACATCAAGAACGCCGCCATCGCCCGCGCCCGTGCCCTCCAGCCCGGCAATCCCGTCTTTGCCGGCATGCCCATCCTCCGCCAGGAAACCCTCGACGGCGTCAAGTTCTATCTCGATAACCCCGAAGCCAGGACCAAGCCCAACGCCGCCAAAACCTGGCTCCTGCTTCGCGCCAGCGGCACCGAGCCCCTGATGCGCATCTACACCGAATCGTGCTCCAAAGAATCGGTAACCAAGCTGCTGGAATCGGCCCGCGGATTCGCGCTGGTCGGTTGACGTCCAGAGATTTACGGCTGTTTCTGCTGGAACATGCGAGCATCGAAGACAAAAGGCTTTGCGGGCTCTATCTGCAACTCACCCATACGCGGATGCACCGGGTTGAGCAGCACGTTCCACTCCGCGCGAATCGGAACCGAAGGCACCATCATCGCCAGCGAAGATTTGCTGTGCACCCAGGCGTCGCCGATGTCGCGGGCCATCGCGGCGCCGGGTACGGCATCATCTGTCCACCAAGAATCCGGCAGTTCATCCGCGTCCAGCGTCCGCGCCGGTTCACCCTCCGGCAACTCTGCCGAGAGATAAACCAGATCACTGGGCGCCAGACCAGGTTCCAGATGGACAAACAGCTCGATGACGGCCAGCGAAAGCGACGTGGACGTATAGACCATCGGCACCCCGTGCGAGTTCCACCGCCCACCAAAGCGCCGCGCGCCCTCGCCGGAGAAAGCATCGGCCGCGTAGGGAGCTCGGCAAATCCGCCACACCCGCATCCTTCCCTCACCAGCGCCGACCCGCGAAGCACGAAACTCACGCAAATCGCAGCCATCCGCTGACTTGCTGACTCGCTGAACCCGCGTCAGCGGGGCTAACTTGCTGCATCTGTACCCAGCCGCCGGCTGGCGCCGTCACTTCGAATTAACCCACCCCAAATTCGGGGTCATTTTTCTCGCTAGTGTCCCGTCGCCAAAGTTCCTGTCAAAAAATGGCCCGTCATCCTGAGCGAAGCGTACTTCAGCGGAGTCGAAAGCCTGCCCTGAGCGTAGCCGAAGGGGACCTGCATTTAGGAAGCTCATGGCAAGCCCGTCAACTCTGAACTAATGCTAAGAATTTCTGAGACGTCTCGCTAGGAATAAACGCCGTAAGCAATCCGCCCCAGAACGTCTTCAACCTCGCGCACGCCGGGGTCAGTATCCAACTGGTCCAGCGGCCGCCCACCACGCAACGCACGATTCGGCGTCTTGAGCCAAGCCGCAGCCTTGTCGCCGCTGCCCAGCGTCTCCGCTGCATTCGAATAAACCTGCGCCAGCCGCACTGTCCGGTCAGACTCCGCCGGCGTAAGCCGCGAGTCTTGCGTGATGCGCCGAGTGAGTGTGCGTAAAGGAATGCCGATCTTCTCTGAGATTTCCGCCTGACGCAGATCGAGCCGCTCAGCCAGCAGAAAGAGCGACTTGACCGGAAGCCCCTCGCGAACCAACTCCGCCAACGCGCCGCCCTTGCCCATCGGACGGCCAAGAATGACCTCTCCGCCAAGCACATCCGGGATCGCATAAGTCGCCATAATTCGCCCTCTAAATCCACTATACGCCATTTGGCCGAAACTACAAGGCCATTTTACGTGATTACTGCGATCTTGGCCCTTTTGCCAAGCCGGACGACCAACCGCGCGGGAAGCCTATCGATCCAGAAGGTGGGAGCGCCAACGATTTGACCATCCAATTTGACCGCCTTTTCGGCAATTTTGCGGTTTGCCTCGGCTCCGCTCGCGGCCAACTCCAAATGCATCAGAAGCTTTGGCAGTCGAACTTGCCAAACCTCCGCCGGGTCTCTCTCCGACGGACCAGACTCGGCGGGGCCGGCAACATCTGCAAATGCGACCGCGACCTCTTCCAGATCCTCCGCCGCCTCCTTCTGCTGAAACATTCGCGCCCAGTTTTCATCCGCACTAGCCGCAACCGCTTCTTCGTGAAAGCCAGAAACAATCGTCCGCGCCAGCCGCTTCTTCGCCTCCATCGGGTGCAGCTTTCCCGCGGCAACCTCAGCCTTGAGCGCCTCAACCTCCGACCCGCGCAAATCGGTAAGAAGCAGAAAATACTTCCACATCAGCTCGTCGTTGATGCTCATCAGCTTGCCGTACATCTCCGCCGCCGGCTCGTTGATCCCGATCGCATTCCCCAGCGATTTCGACATCTTCTGCACACCGTCCAGCCCCTCCAGAATCGGCGTCATCAGCACAATCTGCGGCTTCTGCCCGTAATGCCGCTGCAGCTCGCGCCCCGTCAGCAGGTTGAACCTCTGGTCCGTGCCGCCCAACTCCACGTCGCATTCCAGCGCCACCGAGTCGTACCCCTGCATCAGCGGGTAGAGCAGTTCATGCAGGCCAATGGGCTGCTCCGCCTGGTAACGTTTGCTGAATTCATCCCTCTCCAGCATCTGCGAAACCGTAAAGTGTGCCGCCAGCCGGATCGTCCCCTCGTACCCCAGCTTCCCCAGCCACTCCGAGTTGTACCGCACCTCCGTCGCCTGCTCGTCGAGAATCTTGAAGACCTGCTCCTTATACGTCTCGGCGTTCACGTCGATCTGCTCCCGCGTCAGCGGTTTCCGCGTCACATTCCGCCCCGTAGGGTCGCCAATCAGCGAAGTAAAATCCCCCACCAGAAAAATCACCTGATGCCCCAGCTGCTGGAAATGCCGCAGCTTCCTCATCAGCACCGTGTGCCCCAGGTGCAGGTCGGGCGCGGTAGGGTCGAAGCCGGCCTTCACCCGCAGCGGCCGTCCGGTTTTGAAGCTGTCTTCCAGCCGCTCGCGCAGGTCGCTGACGCGGATGATCTCCGCCGCGCCCTTTTGAAGCAGGTCCATCTGTTCGTCTACGGGGAGAAACTTGCTCATATCGTCTTTGAGTATAATGTCCCTTGAATGGAGCAGAGGCGCAGCAGCCAGCCGTCGACAGGGCTCGCGGGTCACCGTGGAGCAAGTTCGGAGCCTGACAAGTTCGGAGCCTGGGTTCACACACACTGTCCAGGGCGAGAGATCCAGGCCTGAAGGTATTCCCGGCGTTGTATCCACTGCGGCGGATTCCACCCCGGGCAATTCCGTGCTTTATTCCTTGTAGCCTCCCTAAATCATTGTTAAGATTCCCCATTGCGAAGGAGCCGTACGCCATGACAGACTCGGCAGGTCAAAAGGACAGGCCCGGAGCCGGTTCGTACTCCCTGGAGATGCGCGTTGAAGGACTCCCCATCAACTGCTACCTCAACCACCATCCCAAGACGGGAAGAGTGGAAATTGTAAAGATGATGCCGCGCGGCGTCCCCGATCAGCTCGTAAAGGACTTTCCCGACGAAGATTCGGCCTGGGCATGGGTCAGGAATGAGTATCGCCTTCGACGCTTGCCCTAGC
>DATKGE010000053.1:0-3924 GCA_035510955.1 Occallatibacter sp.
GGCTCTATAGCAGAATCTATGGGTAGGATTGGGGGATGTTCGGGGGAATTTTAGGGTCGTTGGGAGTGAACTCTCCTACACCCGAACGGGGGCTTCGCCCCTCTGAAAACCCAAACAAAACCTTTCTGAGAAGGAAAAACAAGGAGCATTCTGCGCCCTCCCGCTGGTCGGGCCGAGCAGGACGCTTCTCAAGGAGACTGTTGCCCGAACTGGGATCGGTGCGGCAAAAGAGCCGGCGAAGAAGAATAGCTGATCTCCAGCGAGCTGGATTAATCTGCAGTTGAAGAGACCGAGACTCATCGACCGAGGAGATCAGCCATTCAACTACAGGTTAAGACCATCTTGAATTAAGTGCAACGTTTCGTAGGGTTCGTATACCAAGAGGTGCGAATGCATGGCAGCCAGGGGCGACCGCAATCGATCGAGATCACCGTGGAGCCGCATGGCGGGATCCGCGGGCGCTGTTCGCGTTGTCGGCGACCCGCGCCGGGCTATGACCGCTTGTCCCAGCGACGCTGGCTATTTGTGCCCCTGTGGGGAATCCCAACCCATTTCTGCTACGCGCCACGGCGGGTGGAGTGTGCCGAGCACGGGGTCGTAGTCGAGCACATTCCGTGGAGCGATGGGAAGCGTCCGTGACCTGCGCCATGATGGGGTTCCTAGCACGCTGGGCGCGACGGTTGAGTTGGCGGGAAACGGCGCGAACGTTCCAGACCAGTTGGGAAGCGGTGTATCGGTCGGTGGAATGGTTTGTGCAGTGGGGCTTGGCGCACCGGGAAGTGCGCGGGGTCGAAGCCATCGGGGTGGACGAGATTCATTGGGGACGCGGCTTGCGTGCAGACAACTTTCTGACCGTCATCTACCAGATCGACACGCAGTGCCGACGCTTGCTCTGGGTGGGACGGCGGCGCTCGCAAGCCACGCTGCGGCGGGGCCTGAAGGCACTGGGGCCGGAGGTCGTCAAAGGGCTGCGTTTTGTGTGCAGTGACATGTGGAAGCCCTACTTGAAAGTCATCGCGGCCCAGGCCGGTCAGGCATTGCACGTGCTGGACCGATTCCATATCACGAGCCATTTGAATCAGGCGGTGGATCAGGTGCGCCGCGCCGAGAGCACACGCCTGGGGGCCAAAAGCAAGGAAGCCGCGCAGCGGCTCAAGCATATGCGCTGGCCCCTACTACGCCGCGGCAGCCGGGTGCGCGGGCGAGCCCGGCAAAAGCTGAATGCCCTGCTCGCCAGCAAACTGGCCACCGCACGGGCCTGGGACTTGAAGGAGAGCTTCTCCTATTTCTGGAAGTACAAATCCGTGACCTGGGCCAGCGGCTTTCTCGACTATGGGTGCTTCCGGGCCATGCGGAGCCGCCTGGAGCCGATGAAGAAGGTGGCCCGCATGCTGCGCGTCCATGAGCCGCTGATACTGAATTGGTTTCGAGCCAAAGGAGAAATTTCCAATGGCGCCGTTGAGGGCCTCAACAACAAAATCCGAGTAGTTACCAGACGATCCTACGGCTTTCGCACCTTCGACGCCATGGAAATTGCCCTCTATCACAACTTGGGACGACTCCCGGAACCAGAATCACCCCACAGATTCTGCTGAGGAAGCCAGATCCAAAGGGTCCGCCGGCCGTAGATGATCGATCGGAAACGCCACGGCCCCTCGCACTTAACCCGGATTTCTCATCGCATAGACCCACGTGCACGTGGGGGTGCAGTGAACTCAGAAATCACGGGCGCCGAGACCACCTGGGGTGCGAGTCGTGGAGATGCTCCGTCGATTTGCTGCCGACGCGGGTCGGACGGGTTTGGGCAGCGGGACGATGACGGAGTTTGGACACACGCTCCCGCCGACGTTGCGTTCGTTGATCGGTAGCGGAAAAGCTTGGGCAGGCGCCGGAGCTAGGTGCAGAAGCCGCTGGCTTCAACCGTAGCGAGCACGCGGGCAAACAGTGCCGCGTGAGGATAACTCCCGGAGAGCGAGATCCAAACCTTGCGTACTGTCACCCGCACCTGCGCACCAATTTTGAGTAACTTCAGCCGGATGGTTCCGCATTGCGCCTTCTCCAACTCAGTGCCTTTCAAAGCCGTCCGCCGCAGTGTCTGCAACAGCACATAGGCTATGGAAGAGAAGTACAGCCGCAGTTGATTCGACCACATCTTGCCGGTACTGGTGCGATCCGCAAACAAATCCAACTGCTGTTCCTTGATGCGATTCTCCGGGCACTCGCCGCGCGCGCAGTACACTTGCTCGTACAACTCCTGCGCCGCCATTTGCTCTGCGCACCACGAAGTTACCACAAACCGGGGATTGGCTCCTTTGTCCAGGTGCTCCGCTTTGGCAATCACCCGCCGCTCCCGGCTCCAGGTTTTC
This sequence comes from Occallatibacter sp., assembly GCA_035510955.1. Taxonomy (GTDB): domain Bacteria; phylum Acidobacteriota; class Terriglobia; order Terriglobales; family Acidobacteriaceae; genus Telmatobacter. The sequence goes on from DATKGE010000053.1 coordinate 2,367, forward strand.
TCGGTGGCATAGAAGAACTCGTGGAACACGCGCGCGGGCGCTTGGGTTGCCTGGTATTGCTGCTCCGCTTGCGCCATCTCGGCCGCGATCTGTTTCCGCAAGCGCGGGTTTTGCGCCAGCCCGAACAGATAGTCCAGGCCCTGGCTCTCGCACCAGGCCATCAGTTTCTCCCGACAGAAGCCCGCGTCGCCCCGGATAAGGATTTTCACGGCTGGCCAGCGTTGGCGAATGTGCGCCACCACCGGCTCCAACTCCTCCAGCGAATCGGCGGAGGCATCGATGTTGGAAGGCCGCAAGCGGGCGCATAACAGATGCTCCCCGCAGAACACGTACAGCGGCAGATAACAGTAATCGTGGTAATAGCCGTGATAGAAGCGCCCTTCCTGATGCCCGTACAACCGATCATCGGTGGCGTCCAAATCCAACACCATCTGATCGGGAGCCTGGGCATGCGCTTCCAAGAACAGATCCACCAGCAGCCTATCGATGCTCTCCGGGTCCACCACGATCTTCTTGGTCTCCGGCTTGTCCGAGTCCTTCTGGCGCGGACTGCCGTCGTAGTCCGGTGCCGTCAACTCCAGGCGGTTGAGCGTGCTCTTGCCGGCCAAGGCCTTGCCGCGATCTTGTGCGCGCCGCCGGTGTTCCCCTTTCACGTCATCCTTGTTCAGGGCCACGGCCAGCATGGGATCGCGCCGCAATTCATCGTGGTCATTGAGGTCCGCATAGCCCAGCGCCAACCCGAATACGCGCTGCCTGATCAGATCCAACAGCGGATGCTCGATCTGATCGGACTTGCGGTAATCCTCGAAGCAGGCGGCGAAGCGCCGCAGGATGCCGCTGCGCTCCTCCAATTTCCGCAACACCAACACTCCGCCATCGGAGGTGATGCGCCCCCATCGAAGCGCCAAACCAATTCGCGTCCCCCCAATTTCTGTGCGGCTTCCAGCGGCTGAGCCAGGGGGTTGAATCGTCTGGGCGTGCGCAGCGGCGTGATCACCAGTCCCATGCAATGAGGAAGACGCGCGGCGGTGTGCCAAAGTAACATAGCTTCGCAGAAATGTTTTATGATTCTGTATCATTCCACGGTACTAAGTCAGTAGGAACGAAGCGCATGCGATTCTGTATAAATCATGCCCGCACGCAAAGCCTCTCGCCCCGCCCTTCCCGGCGCCCTGGAGCCACGCTTCCGCCAGATCCGGCAGCAGCTCCAGCAACTGGACTATTTCCTGAAAGGGACCGTTTTAAAGCGCATGATGAAGTGTGGCCAACCGCAGTGCGTCTGCCACCGCGATCCGGCCAAGCGCCACGGCCATTACTTCGAATGGACCTACAAGGTCAACGGCAAGACCGTCAATGTGAAGCTCAGCCCGCAAGCCGCCCCGCTCTACCAAGCCGCTACCAAGCAGCACCGTAAACTCAAGGCCGTCCTGGCCAGAATGGAGCGTCTGTCGCGAACCGCGCTAGCTCGCTTGGCCAGGCAGGGAGACCAGACCGACTGACCGCGGCATGCGCCCCTTTGTCGCATCTACAGACTGTTTTCCGCCCTCCGGCCACCGTC